>JAJZIM010000091.1 GCA_021810565.1 Bacillota bacterium | reverse complement strand
CCCCGTGTGGTGCGGGATGAAGGTCTCCCGCCGGTTCGGGTAGTTGTCGATGGCCATGCGCACCAGCTTCCTGGCCAGCTCCGGCGCGTGCTCCTCGTCGAAGGGGAAGTGCTCCGCCCCCTCCACCATCGCCTTGGGCGAGGTGGTCACGAAGCGGGTGTGCCCCTTCTTGGCAAGCTCCGCCAAGGACTGGAAGATGCACTGCACATCCACCACCATCAGCTCCGTCGCCCCCGTGAGCATGGCCAGCTCCTGGTGCAGGAAGTTGCCCGCCGAGGGAACCCCCTGGCGGGACAGGATCTCGTTGGCGGTGCAGCACACCCCCGCCAGGTTGATCCCGGCCGCCCCCTTGCTCCGGGCGTAGGCCAAGAGTTCCGGATCGGACACCACCTCCACCAGCATCTCCGACAGGGTCGGCTCATGCCCGTGCACGATGATGTTCACCTGATCCTCGGCCAACACCCCCAGGTTGGCCCGGGAGGCCACCGGCTTGGGCGTGCCGAAGAGGATGTCCGACAGATCCGTGGCCAGCATGCTGCCCCCCCAGCCGCTGGCCAGGGACACCCGCAGGGCCTGGTCCAAAAGGTGCGCCGCGTCCTGGTCCGTGCCCATGGTGGTGCGGTGCAGGGTCTCCGCGATCTCCCGGTCGATGCCCCGGGGCGCCAGGTTGTGCTTGCGCCAGATCTCCTGGCGCTTCTGGGGTGCCCGGGCCAGGTAGGTCAGCTCCCCCTCCTGGCGGCCGTACTCGGCCAGGGCTTTTTCCGCCACCTCCAGGGCGATCTCGGAAAGCTGCCGGTCGGCGGTGCTCACGCCGAAAAGACCCGCCACCATGCGCAGCTTGCGCTCGTCGCGGATCCGATATCCCGAGGCCTTCCCCAGGGCCACCTCCCGCAGGGTGATGGCCAGGTCCCGACCGTGGTCGGAGTGGGCCGCCGCCCCCGCCGCCACCATCCGCGCCACGTTGCGCGCCGCCACCGTCGCCCGGTTGGCACCGCATACTCCCGTCTCGGTCTTGCCCACCAGCCGGCACGGCCCCATGGCGCACATGCTGCAGCAGGCGCCGTCCTGCCCGATGGGGCAGGCCTTGATCCGCTCCGAGCGTTGGAAGGCCGTCTCGATCCCCAGCCGGTCCGCCAGCTCCAGCATCTCCTGGGCGGCGGGGTCGATGCTGCGCACCTTCACCTTCATGACCTCCTCGTGAAAACGTTCTCAAAGCTCCGGCTAAGAAAAAACGATCCCAGGATCATCATAGTTGGCAAAACCGCGATCCGCAAGGGATTTTGGCCGAATTGTCAGAACCGACCCCCGAAGTGTCGCGTCCTAGGCGCGGGCGCGGCGCAAAAGCCGCCGGGCCCGGTCGGGGGTCAGCCGGCCGTAGGTCCGCCCCCCCACCACCACCACCGGCGCCAGACCGCAGGCGCCCACGCACGCCACCCGCTCCAGGGAGAACCTGCCGTCCGGCGTGGTCTGCCCCTCCTGGATCTTGAGGGTGTCCTCCATGGCCGTCAGCACTCGATCGGCCCCCCGCACATGGCAGGCCGTGCCCAGGCACACGTGGACGGGCTTCTCGGCGGGCGGCGTGAACCGGAACTGGTTGTAGAAGGTGGCTACCCCCTGGATCCGGGAAAGGGGCAGCCGCACGTTGCGGGCGATCCCCTCCATGGCCTCCCGGGGCAGGTAGCCGAAGGTGGCCTGGGCCCGCTGCAAAAGCGGGATCAGTTGCTCCCGATCCGCCGGTCGGGAAGCAATTGCCGCCAAAAATTCCGGCATCAGTTGGGCGGTCGATGCACCCATCGGTGTCCCTCCTCGTCAGTGGACGATGGCGTCGAAGCTGCACACGTCCTCACACGCGCCGCACTTGGTGCACTTGTCGGGATCGATGACGAAGGGATGCTTGACCTTGCCGTTGATGGCCTCCACCGGGCAAACCTTCACGCATTTGTTGCAGCCCGGACATTTCTCGGCGATGACCCGGAAGTGGCCCAATGCAAGGCAGGTGCCGGCGCGGCAGCGCTTGTCATGCACATGCTCCAGGTACTCCTCGGGGAAATAGCGCAGGGTGGACAAAAGGGGATTGGGCGCCGTCTGACCAAGGGCGCACAGGGACGCCCCCCGCACCGTCTCGGACAGCCCGCGCAGCCGCTCCAGGTCTTCGGGCTCCGCCTCACCGACCACGATGCGCTCCAGGATCTCCAAGAGCCGCCGGGTGCCTTCCCGGCAGGGCACGCACTTGCCGCAAGACTCCTTCTGGACGAAGGACATGAAGAAGCGGGCCATCTCCACCATGCAGGTGGTGTCGTCCAGCACGATCAGGCCGCCGGAGCCCATGACCGCCCCCGCGCCGATCAGCGACTCGTAGTCCACCGGGGTGTCCCACAGGGCGGTGGGAATGCAGCCGCCGGAGGGACCGCCGATCTGGACGGCCTTCAGCCGATGCCTCTCCTCGGCGGATCCGCCGCCCATCTCCTCCACGATCTCCCGGATGGTGACGCCCATGGGCACTTCCACCAGGCCGGTGTGGCGCACCTTGCCGGCCAGGGCGAAGACCTTGGTGCCCTTGCTCTTCTCGGTGCCCAAACGGGCGATGGATTCCGCTCCCTCCCGCAGGATGTGGGGGATGTTGGCATAGCTCTCCACGTTGTTGATGATGGTGGGCTTGCCCCACAGCCCCTGCTGAGCGGGAAAGGGCGGGCGCACCCGCGGCATCCCTCGCCGGCCCTCGATGGAGCTAATGAGCGCCGTCTCCTCGCCGCAGACGAAGGCGCCGGCTCCCTCTTTCACCGTCAGGTCGAAGGACAGCCCGGAGCCCAGGATCCCCCGCCCCAGGTAGCCGGCCTCCCGCGCCTGGGCGATGGCGCGCCGGATGCGCTCCACCGCCAGGGGGTACTCCGCCCGCACATAGATGTAGCCGTGGGACGCGCCCACGGCGTGGGCGGCGATCACCATGCCCTCCAGCACCGCGTGGGGATCGCCCTCCAGGACGCTACGGTCCATGAAGGCCCCGGGATCACCCTCGTCGGCGTTGCAGATCAGGTACTTGGGCTCTCCGGGGGCCTGCCGGGCGAACTGCCACTTGAGGCCCGTGGGAAAACCGGCGCCGCCGCGGCCGCGCAACCCGGACTGCTTCACCGTCTCGATCACCGCCGTCGGATCCGTCGCCAGGGCGCTTCTCAGGCCCTGGTACCCGTCCCGGTTCTCGTACTCCTCCAGGGAGTCCGGATCGATGAAGCCGCAATTCCTCAGGACGATGCGGTGCTGGGAGCGGTAGAACTCCAACTCACGGTAGGGGGCCACCGCGTCGGCGATCCGGCCCACCACCCACTCCTCCACGGGACGTCCGCCGTGGACATGCTCCTCCACCACCCGGCGCACCCGCTCGGGGGTCATGCCACCGTAGGTGACGCGGGGTTCCCCCGGCACCACCACATCCACCAGGGGTTCCTGCTCGCACATGCCGATGCAGCCCGTCTGGGAGAGCTGGACGCAGGCCCCGGAGAGTTCCTCCTCCAAGGCCGCCCACACCTCCCGGGCTCCCGCGGCCAGGCCGCAGGTGCCCATCCCCACCATCACCCGCACCGGAGCGGTCTGCGTTTCGGGCAGGGCCATCAGGTCATCCCTCCCGCCGCTTTGCGTCCCAGCTTATCCAGCCGTACGGCGCAGGCTTTGAACTCGGCCGTCCCCGCCAGGGGATCCTCGGCATCGTTGGTGAGATCGTTGGTCAGCACCTCCGCGAAATGGAAGGTGAGAAACACGGTGCCGGTCGGCACGTCGTCGGTGACGCGCGCCGCGCACTCCACCTCGCCGCGCCGGGAGCTGAGCCGCACCCACTCCCCGTCGGCGAGACCCAGGGCGGCGGCATCCCGGGGCGACACGTCCACCTGTTCCCGGCCCAGGATCTGCTCGATGCCCCGTGAACGGCGGGTCTGTGTGGCGGTGTGGTAGTGGTACAGGCGCCGACCGGTGGTGAGCAAGAGTGGATAATCCTCATCCGGCTGCTCCATGGGCGGCTGGTGCTCCACCATGGTCAGCCGACCCCGCTGCCGACCCTCGTGCATGGCGGCGTGCAGGAAGCGGCTGCCGGGATGGTTCTCGTCGGGACAGGGCCACTGGAGTCCCGTCTCCTCGATGCGCTGGTAGCTGATGCCGGCCATGGTGGGAGCCAGGGAGCGCAACTCGTTCCAGATGTCCTCGGAGGAGCGCCAGCCGAAGTCGCGGCCCAGCCGGCGGGCGATCTCCTGGAAGATCTCCCAGTCCTGCTTGGCCTCCCCGGGCGGCTCCACCGCCCGGCGCACCCGCTGCACGCGGCGCTCGGAGTTGGTGTAGGTGCCCTCGGTCTCCCCCCAAGCCGCCGCCGGCAGCACCACGTGGGCATACTCGGTGGTCTCGTTGGGGAAGATATCCTGCACCACCAGGAACTCCACGTTCTTCAGCACTTCCTTCGAGTAGTTGGCGTTGGCGTCGCTGCGCACCACGTTGTACCCGTGCACGTACAGGCCGCGCACCTTTCCCTCCAGCACGCCCCGGAACAGGTCGTTCTTGTTGAGGCCCGGCTGGGCCGGCAGCGACACTCCCCAGGCGCGCTCAAACTTCTCCCGCACCGCCGGGTCGACGATCTTCTGGTAGCCGGGCAGGACGTTGGGCAGGGCCCCCATGTCGCCGGCCCCCTGCACGTTGTTCTGCCCCCGCAGCGGGTTCACCCCCCCCGCCTCCACCCCCAGGTTGCCCGTCAGGATGGCCAGGTTGGTGATGGACAGCACGTTGTGGGTGCCGCAGGCGTGCTCGGTCACTCCCAGGCAGTAGACGATGGCGGCCTTGGGCGCGCTCGCGTACAGGCGGGCCGCCGCGCGGATGTCCGCGGCGCTCACCCCGGTGATGGCCGCGGCGTGCTCCGGCGTGTACTCCTGCACGCTGCGGGCGAATTCGTCGAAGCCGTCCACGGCCTGGGCGATGAACTCCCGATCATGGAGGTCCTCCTGGATGATGACCTGGGCCAGGGCGTTCATCAGGGCGATGTCCGTTCCCACCTGGAGGCGCAGCCACAAGGTGGCCAGGTCCGTCATCTCCGTGCGCCGGGGATCCACCACGATGAGTTTCGCCCCGCGGCGCACCGCCTTCTTGATGCGCAGGGCGATGACCGGATGGGACACCGCGGTGTTGGACCCCACCAGGAGGATCACCGGGGCATCCTCGAGCTCGGCGATGGAGTTGGTCATGGCTCCGGTCCCTACGGCGATCGTCAGACCGACGACCGTGGGAGCGTGTCAGGTTCTGGCGCAGTTGTCCACGTTGTGGGTGCCTATGGGCACCCGGAAGAGTTTCTGGATGGCGTAGTTGTCCTCGTTGGTGGCCCGGGAGGAGGTGATGGCCCCCAGGGCGTCGGGCCCCGACTCCTCGCGGATGCGCCGGAGGTTCTCCGCCACGTAGGCGTAGGCCTCCTCCCAGGAGGCAGGCTCCAAGGTGCCGTGGCGGCGGATCAGGGGCCGGGTGAGCCGGTCCGGGGAGTGCACGTAGTCGTAGCCGTAGCGGCCCTTCACGCACAGGGCCCCCCCCGTCACCGGGCTGGCGAAATCCGGGTCCACCCCCACGATGCGATGGTCCTTCACCCTCAAATACATGGTGCAGCCCGTGCCGCAGTAGCCGCAGGTGGTCTTCACCCGGCGCACCTCGTGGACGCGCCCCAGCCCTCGACTCTTCTTGTCGGTCAAGGCGCCCGTGGGGCACGCCGCCACGCACTGGCCGCAGAACTCGCAGGGACTCTCCTCCAAGCCGCCCGGGTATCCGGTGCCGACGGTGGTGCCGAAGCCGCGGCCCAAAAAGTCGATGGCGCCCACGCCCTGGACCTCGTCGCAGGTGCGCACGCAGCGCCCGCACAGGATGCACTTCTCGTTGTCGAATGCGATGAAGGGATTCGGATCCTCGGGCAGCGCCGGACGCCGCTCGCCGGGATAGGCGTTGCGACGTACCTGGTAGCGGTAGGCCAGATCCTGCAGGATGCAGTGGCCGGCCTGCTCGCACAGCATGCAGTCGTTGGGATGGTTGGACAAAAGCAGCTCCAGCACTCCCCGGCGCAGCTCCACCACCCGCTGGGTCTCCGTCTCGATGACCATGCCGGGAGCAACCGGCGTGGTGCAGGCCGTCACCACCGGCTTGGGGGCTCCCACCACCTCCACCAGGCACAACCGGCAGGCCCCGAAGGGCTCCAGCCGATCATCTGCGCAAAGCGCCGGGATGTCCACCCCGACCTCCCCCGCCGCCTGGAGAATCGTCTTCCCCTCGCTCACCCAGTAGGTGCGACCATTGATGGTCACCTCGAGCATGCGGTTCCCACCTTCCGCGCGTATGCGCCAATTATACAGACGGGTGGATCTTTATGCAATAAGCGGGCCGCCAGTTGTAGCTTAGCCCCGGTGAATGGGCAAGGGGCGGGGGCAAAAAGTGACAGCTTTCACAAACTCGGGCGGGGAACTTTCCCGACCAGGATCGACCGCCAAAGGCTCAAAGATCCAGGCGGAAGCCCCGAGCCACCTCCGAGGCCTGCCCGCACCCCGGTTCCGAGGCGGCGGTCCCGTGATCCAGATCGGCACCGCCGCAGCCAGCGTGGCTTTACGGGTCGGGGGCTCACCACGGCCCATATGGGCCTCCGTTAGGGGAAAAGGGGCCCGGCAACTTGCGCGTGGGCGTCTGCGCAACCTCCCTTTCCGGAGCGGGCCACGCCAAGGAGGCGGGTGTGCCCTCACCCGCCTCCGGCAACCTGAAACCTCAGCTGTCCGGCGCGGAGCACGACGTGAGGGATGTGCCGTTGCCCCAATATACGGTGAAGCCGTCGGCATCCCTATCCGGCGCCGATGGGTTGGCGGTCTGCCCGTTGGGATCATTCAGCAGGATGCCCTTCTGGGTGGTCAAGAGGGTACTAACGCCATTGACGGTCCCCGGAGCGAAGGTGGCGGTGCCGAAATCCGCCAGGGGAAGGACGCCGCCCGACCAGGGGGCCTCCTCGATCCATTCGGCCGAGGCCAGGTACGAGGCGTAGCGCAAGGTGGTGCTCCAGGAGGTGCCGGTGGTCACGTCCCGCATGGTCAAGGTCCAGGTCTGCTTGGAACTCGATCCGCCGCCGGCCTTGGTCTTGCCGCCGTGAAAGGTCGGGCCGTCCGCCAGGGATGCCTGGATGAGGTCTCCCGGATGGATGGCCAGGGCCCGGATCACTTTAGATGGCTTGGGCAGCGTCTCAAACCAAGCAAGATATTGAGAGGTGTCAACAGTTGCCATGCCTCAGGCCGGCAAGGCCTGAAAGCGGGCCGACAGTTGTTCATGCCGCCCCTGCGCGGGGACCGTTTCCGGGCCGATCCTCCGGTGCGCCAGTTCGGATCGGCAACCCGCAGGGAGTCGCGTTGTGCCTCTGGGGGCATGCCCCTGCACCGTTCACACAACGCCAACACCAGCCCCACCACATTGCGTGAGAACCTTGCGGCCCTCGGGCTTTGGGCTTCCGCCGGAAGTGCTCCGGCTGGGCCGATCGGTTCCGGGACCACCGAAACCCATCAGGCCGGGAGGGCATCCGCCGTTGGGCCGTTGGCCCTCGAAGCTGCGCCTCCGTTTCCGGCGCGTCTTGGTTCAGCCGCCGCCTTGACCTCTTCCTTCGTGGGATACCGGAAGGTCCGGTCCCACTTGGGCTTCAGGTTCAAGGCCGCCGCCACGTTCGCATCTCCAGTCCAGCCGCAGTGCCCGCAAGCCAGCCGGCTGGGATAGCCGGCACCGCCGGGGGAGAACCTCTCCGCCAAACGGTGACACTTGGGGCATGCTCGACTGGTCCAGGCCGGGTTTCGCTCCACCACCAGGATGCCGTGGATCAGGGCCAGGTGCCTCGCGTACTTCACCACCTTTCCGCGCAGCCAGTAGGAACGTTTCCGGTTGGTGCGCCGGCTCCAGGAAAGGCCCCGCCGGGGCCGGTAGGACCGCAGGTGCTCGAAGACCAACACCTGGAGGCCCAGGAGCACCGCCCAGGTGACGATCCGTGCGGCTATCTGCCAAGCCAAGGCGTCGTCCAGGTTGCGGACGTAGTTCCAAGCCCCAGGATCGGGTGCTCCTGGCGGAGAAGCTGCCGGATCCTTTCGCGTTTTGTGGCGCCGTGCGTATGCCGCGGACGAGCATCGAGGCTTTGATCGGCATCGCCGGCCATTTTCATGCCCGCCTGTACGCAACCGCTCCGGAAAACGGGGTGCATGCCTTTGGGATCCTGGCTGCTCACGGAGCCATCCCCTCGGCATTCCTACCTGTAGCCCGGCACATGGTCAGGTTTCGCAACTTGGAGGTGCACTGTGAGCTGCATACCGATTCGGCGGCCGTCGGGCGCATCATCACCAATCCCTTGGATGACTTCGCCGTGATCGAAGGCATCATCCACGATCTTTTGGGCAAGCCAACGCCTGATGGGAAACCTCCCCGAGAAGAGGGATAGCGAGGAAACAGAAGGCTCAGGGCCGGTTCAACACTACATCGTCGCCGTGGGCGGCGAATTCCTCCGCCCGGACGCGGGTGCCTTGCCGATACCGGGCGAGGCGGTCCTCCCATGGGATTTCCACCCCGAAAGCCGTCCGAGCGAAGTTCACCCCCCGGATGGCCTCGGTCATAGCCGAGCGCTCGTCCGGGCCGAACACCCGCACCGGATCCCCCACGGCAACGGTGTTGGGCGGCACCAGGAACTCCCCGGGCAACACCGTGTTGGCGTGGACTAGGGAGCCCACCGCGGCCACGGCGCCGGCTCCCACCGTGGCCCCGTGCAGGACGGTGGCCCCGGTGGCGATGTAGGCGCAGTTCTCCACCATGCACCCCAGCAAAGTGGCATGGGGTCCGACAAAGGCGTCGGCCCCCACCCGCACCGGATGTTCCTGGTCCCCAACCGCCGTGGCCCGCAGCACGGCGTGCTCACAGACCACGGCCCCCCCCCCCACCTCCACCCGGGAGCCTTCCGCATCCAGCACCGCCCCGTACATGATCCTGGCCCCCACCTCCACCCGCACGTCCCCCACCAGGGTGGCATTGGGCGCCACGAAGGCCGCCGGGTCCACCCTGGGGCTTTTCCCCCGGTGCTCGATGAGCATCCCGGCTCAACTCCTTTCCAGTGCCGTCGGCAGGGGCTCAGCCGCGAAAACAATCCGCCGGGAACACCCTCGCCCCCAAAAGCCCCCCTAGCCGCGCGGCTTGGCTGGGCGATCCGTCGGTGCGCGCCGCGCGTTCCCCCCCTCGTCTTCCTTGAAGCCCGCCATCTCCTGCTCGAAGGCTGCCGCATTGAGGAACTTAATGAATTCCCTCACTTCGTCTCGAAATTGCCCATAGACAGCTGGAATGCGCTCCAGCAGGGGAGCCATCAGGGCGGGATCCAGTTTGTGCCCTGGTCTGTTCCGATAAAGGTTTCTAAAATCCAGGTAATCCTCCAGAGCGTCCCGGAGGGAAGCGGACAACACCGGCGGACGGCTTCGCCATGATTCTCCGCCCATTCTGTCGAGCAAATCCCGGTGCCATCTTTCAGTTTTTTCCGTCATTTCATCGAAATTTACTGCAATCAGTTCCAAAACATCCTCCACGCCTGCGTAGAAGTCGTGCAAGCAACTTCCCATCGCCCGGGCCAGGATGGAACGGGGCACGCCGCCGCTTTCCTCCAGGCTTTTCTTGATGGCGGCGACGGTCGCATCCAGCATTTTTAGCCGCCCGTCAAGCTCGGTGGCTAAGTTGAACAGCCTCTTGAACGAGAGTATGCAAATCCACCCCTTCCGACTCCAAGGTTTCCGGCGCCAGGTCGGCGCGCAAGTTGAGATGGATCGGCAGCCCCGTTTCCCGCTCCAAGCCGCGTTGGGCAGCGAACAGGTCAACGTAGGTCCACTCCGGTGCGTCCACCGCGATATCCAGGTCAGACCCCGGACGGAAGTGCTGCGCAGCGAAAGAGCCGAACATCCATGCACCGCGCACCCCCGCCATTCCGAGGATCGCCGCGGCCAGCCGAGGCAAGGCCCCGTCCACCTGCCGTTTGATCTCCGCCCGCGCAGCCTCCCACTCCCGCTCACCCCGCTCCATGCGCAGGCGTAGGAGTGGATATTTCCCCAGCACCATCATCCCACCTCATTCCGAACCATCGGCCTCGTGCTTCTAAAAGAGCTGTGGCTGAATAAATTTTTCTGTGGACGACGCGGACGGATACGGATAGCGTAGTCCCATTCGCCATGGAATTCAGAATGCTCGATTTGCACGTCTGTCAGGTCGGACTCGCAGGCCTTGCTCCCGCCGGGATACGGGTTGGTATCGAGCTGGCAGCGGACCTTCAGTCCCGTGGTGGTAGTGGTGTTTGGCGATCAAGTTAACGATGACCTCGTGGCTCTTCAGGGGACAGCACCGCCAGTTTTGCGTGATGTGCGAGAAGAGCCTGTGCTCTGCCTTGTTCCATTAAGGTTCCCACTGCAACCGTCGCCTACAACTCCGCCACATCCATGTCGGCCTGCCACATTAATCAGAGGGCGGCGTCTAAGCCCAGTGTAGCACGAACCAGGGGCTGCGACAACCGCCCCCACAACCCGGAAACGGCAGCCGTGAGAATCCCCGAGCTCAGGACGTACCAGCGCTTCGGGCCCAAACGATCCGCCGCCCACCCCACCACAGGCACCACCACCCCCATGGCCAAAGCATGGGCGGTGACCCACTGGATTCGCGCCGACAAGACGCCGAACTCGCCCATGAGGACGTGGCGATGTTGACCATGCCGGCCTCCAGCGGGGCCATGAAGCCGCCCACCGCTACCGGCGCCACAAGGGACACGGCCTCGCGCTACAGCACCCTTGCGCGCCTCCGGCTCGATGCTTTCGAAGGGCCTGGATGGGCTCCGGGCCGCACTGCAGGGAGAAGAGCTCCCGCAGGTGGCGCACCCTGCCCTGGCTCACCGCCACCTCGCTGTGCTGCTTCTCCCTCATGCGCAGCAGGTAGGCGCCGTGGAGGTAGGGGATGATCTCCTTCACCTGGCGCACGTTCACCGGGTAGCTGCGGTGGCAACGGAAGAACAGCCGGGGGGATAGCCGCTCCGTGAGCTCCTGGAGGGTGAAGCGGGTGATCAGCTTGTCCGCGAAGGTGCGCACGAAGACGTAGTCCTTCTCCGAGTAGAT
>JAJZIM010000090.1 GCA_021810565.1 Bacillota bacterium | reverse complement strand
TGCCCGGAGCCGTTCACCATACGCCTCAAGGACCGCACTCGGGAAGGCAGCACCCTGCAGCCGTTGCGGCTGAAACTGGATCCCGAATCGAAGGTCACGGGGGTCGCGGTGCTGCGCTTCGTTTCCCGGGACCATGCGGCGGCCGTCTGTCTGGGGGAGATCGCCCACAGGCAGGGGATCAAGAAGCGGCTGGACGTTCGCCGGGGCGTCAGGAGAAACCGGCGCAACCGCAAGACGCGCCATCGGCCCGCCCGGTTCGACTGCCGCGCCCGGCGTAACGGCCGGCTGCCACCGTCGCTGGCGGCGCGGGTCGACCAGACCCTGCGCGTGGTGGGCAAGCTGACGAAGCTTTTGCCGCTCACGGAGGTGTTCGTGGAAAACATCCGGTTCGATACCCAGGCCCTCCAGAACCCGGAGATCAGCGGTGTCAACTACCAGCGGGGAACATTGGCGGGCTACGAAGTCCGGGAATACCTGCTGGAGAAATTCAGCCACGAGTGCGCCTACTGCGGCGGAGCGTCGGGGGATCCGGTGCTGAACGTGGACCACGTGGTGCCCAGATCCCGGGGCGGCACCGACCAGGTGTCGAACCTGGCGCTCGTGTGCCGGACGTGCAACGAGGCGAAGGACGATCTTTTGCCGGTCAAGTGGCTGGAGAAGCTTGCGGCGTCGGGCAATCCGCTGGACAAAGTACGTTCGGAGCGTTTTCCGAAGGCGCTGGAGCAGTTGCAAAGGCCCCTCCGAGACACCGCCATGATGAACGCCACCCGGTGGGCGGTAGGGCACCGGCTGAAGGGCATGGGTGTGCCTACGGAAGCAGGCTCCGGGGCCAGGACGAAGTACAACCGCATCAGGTTCGGCCTGCCGAAGGATCACTGTCTGGACGCCGCCTGCGTAGGGGCGTCCACCCCGGAGCGGCTGACCTTCGCCAACGGCAAGGTGGTCGTGTTCAGGGCGCTGGGCCGCGGGCACCGCCGGATGGCGAACGTCGACCGGTACGGCTTCCCCAAGGGGCACCGTCCGCGCTCGAAGTCGGTCCACGGCTTTCGTACCGGGGACGCGGCAGTTGTCCGGGTGCCGTCTGGCAAATACGCGGGTACCTGGCGCGGCACGGTGGCCGTGCGGTCTTCGGGGTCCTTCGACCTGAAGGACGCCGCCGGGAAGCGCATGATCCAGGGGATCTCCTGGCGGCACTTCCGGCTGCTGGGGCATGGCGACGGCTGGCAAATCGGAAGGAGGGAGGCGGCCATTCCTCCCACTCCTAACGGGGTGGGCTTCCTGGCCGCGATTTTGTGACGGCCTTGGTGGAGGAGTGGGGCGACTTGGCCCAGGCGCGCCGCCGACTGCAGGAACTCCAGGTGGATCCCCGGGGCGTGCAGATCATGGCCCCCAAATCGGTGCAGCGCCTGGTACGCCTGCAGGGCCTCTCGGTGCGCGCGGCCAACATCCTGAAGCAGGAGATGCTGGCCCGGGGCGGGGAGGTGGCCCTGCCCCGGGGGGCCAGCCTCCTGGGCGGCGAGTGGACGGAGGCGGTGGTCATGGGCACGGCGGGCCAATTCGCCAGCCTGGTGGACAAGCTGCGGGAGCAGCCGGTCTTCGGCTTGCCCCGCTTGGCCGAGGCGCTGCAACAGGCTCTGGCCGGGTACGACACCTGCCGCTGGACTTGGCGCTTGCGCGACCGGACCCTGACCTTGGGAGAGCGCACCCTGGTGATGGGCATTCTGAACGTCACCCCCGATTCCTTCTCCGACGGCGGCCGCTACCGGGACCCCCTCGCCGCGGTGGAGCAGGCCCGCCGCATGGTGGCGGAGGGGGCGGACATCATCGACGTGGGGGGGGAGTCCACCAGGCCCGGGGCGGTCCCCGTGGAGGAGGCGGAGGAGCGCGCGCGGGTGCTGCCGGTGGTGGAGCGCCTGGCGCGGGAGCTGGACGTGCCCATCTCCGTGGACACCTACAAATCCGGGGTGGCGGCGGCGGCCCTGGATCGGGGGGCCCACATCGTCAACGACGTGTGGGGGCTGCAGCGCGATCCGGCCATGGCCGGGGTGGTGGCTAAGCACCGCGCGGGGGTGGTGGTGATGCACAACCAGCCGGAGCCCACCTACCGCTCCCTGATGGGGGAGGTGGCCGCTTTCCTGCGCCGCAGCCTGGAGTTGGCCCAAGCGGCCGGGAGCGACCCGGAGCAGGTGGTCCTGGACCCGGGCATCGGCTTCGGCAAGACGCCCGAGCACAACCTGGAGCTGATCCGGCGGCTGCGGGAGCTGAAATCCGTGGGTCGACCGGTGTTGCTCGGGCCCTCGCGCAAGAGTTTCATCGGCCTCGCCCTGGGGGGCCTGCCGCCTCAGGAGCGTCTGGAGGGCACGGCGGCGGCGGTGGCGGTAGGGATCGTCCGGGGAGCGGACGTGGTGCGGGTGCACGACGTGCGGGAGATGGTGCGCGTGGTCCGGGTGACCGACGCCCTGGTGCGCTGAGGAGGAGGAGGTGTCCGATGGACCGGCTGTTTGTGCGGGGGATGCTCCTCTACGGGCGCCACGGCGAGGCGGCCTGGGAGCGGCGGATTGCCCGGCCCTTCCGGGTGGATCTGGAGCTGTTCCTGGACCTGACCGCGGCGGGGGAGACCGACGATCTGGGCCGGACGGTGGACTGGGCGGCAGTGTACCAGGTGGTGCGCCGCGAGGTGGAGGAGCGGTCCTTTCACCTGGTGGAGCGGCTGGCCCAGGTGGTGGCCGAGGCGGTGCTGGCCCGGTTCCCGGTGGAGGAGGTGGAGGTGCGGGTGGAGAAGGTCCAGGTGCCCCTGCCGGGCCCGGTGGAGGGGGCGGGGGTAACCCTGCGTCGCCGTCGGTGATGCGCGCCTTCGTGGGCCTGGGGGCCAACCTCGGGGACCGGGCGGCGGCCTTGCGCGGCGCCCTGGCGGCCCTGCGGCGGCTGAGCGGCACCCGGGTCACCGGGGTGTCCTCCCTCTACGAGACGGAGCCCGTGGGCTTTGCGGACCAGCCCCTCTTCTACAACGCCGCGGTCGAGCTGGACACCGAGCTGGGACCCGGGGAGCTTTTGGAGCGCATGCAGGAGATCGAGGCGGCGGCCGGACGACGGCGGGAAGGGCCGCGCTTCGGCCCCCGGGAGCTTGACCTGGACCTCTTGCTTTACGGCGACGCCGTGCTGACGGAGGGGGAGCTGGAGCTGCCCCATCCCCGCCTGGCCCAGCGTTCCTTCGTGCTGGTGCCGCTGGCGGAGCTGTCGCCGAACTTGGTGCTGCCCGACGGACGGCCGCTGCGCCAAGTCCTGGCCGACTTGGGAGAGGTGCGCGGCGTGCGCCGGCGCGGCTTTCTGGAGGGTCTGGACGAGGCCGACCTGCCCCGGGGAGAGGTGGACCGCCTGGCCCGGCGGGGCCTGGCCGAGGACGCCGGTCGGGGGGATCTCACCACCCGCCTCTTGGTGCCTCCGGAGCAGCTGGCGACGGCCGACGTGGTGGCCAGGGAACCGGGAGTGGTGGCGGGCCTAGCGGTGGCGCGGGAGGTGTTCCGACGGGCGGACCCGGAGCTGGTCTGCACGGCTTGCCGGCGGGACGGGGAGGCAGTGGCCGCGGGGGAAGCCTTGCTGCGCCTGACGGGTAGGGCCCGCGGCATCCTCATCGGGGAGCGGGTGGCCTTGAACTTCCTGCAGCGGCTCTCCGGCATCGCCACGGACACCGAGCGGGCGGTCAACCTGCTCCTGGGCACCCCGGCCCGGGTGGCCGACACCCGCAAGACCACCCCCGGGCTGCGACTGTTGGAGAAGCACGCGGTGCGGGCCGGGGGAGGCGTGAACCACCGCTTCGCCCTGGACGACTTGGTGCTGATCAAGGACAACCACCTGCTGCTGGCGGGAGGGGTGCGCCGGGCGGTGGAGCGGGCGCGGCGGGCGGCGCCCTTCGCGGTGCGGGTGGAGGTGGAGGTGGAGACGCCGCGGCAGGCCCAAGAGGCGGTGGCCGCGGGGGCGGACCTGATTCTTTTGGACAACATGTCGCCGGCCGACCTGCGGGAGGCGGTGCGGCGGGTGGCCGGGCGGTGCCCGCTGGAGGCGTCGGGAGGGGTGTCCTGGGACAACCTGGCCGAGATCGGCCGCACGGGGGTGGATTTCGTCTCCATGGGGGCGCTGACCCACTCCGTCCGGGCCCTGGACCTCTCCCTGGAGGTGGAGCTTTGAGGGAACGGATCCTGGACCGCCTGACGGCGGCCGGGGACGGCTACATTTCAGGGGAGCGGCTGAGCGGCGACCTGGGGATCAGCCGGGCGGCGGTCTGGAAGCACATGGCTGCCTTGCGCCGGCAGGGCTACCAGATCGAGGCCAGGCCCCGGTTGGGCTACCGTCTGGCCAAGCGGCCCGATCGGCTGGATCCGGCGCTGGTACGGGCGGGACTGACCACGCGGGTGCTGGGCTGCCGGATCCGGTATCTGCCCTCCTGCGGGTCCACCAACCTGGTGGCCAAGGAGTTGGCTGCGGCGGGGGCGCCGGAGGGCACCCTGGTGCTGACCGAGGAGCAGACGGCGGGCCGCGGGCGGCTGGGGCGTCGCTGGGTGGCCCCCTTCGGCTCCTCCCTCCTGATGTCGGTCCTACTGCGCCCCGCCCTGCCGCCAGCCGAGGTGCCCTCCCTGGGCTTGAGCGCGGCGGTGGCGGTGGCGGCGGCGGTGCAGCGGTGCACCGGGCTGTCCCCGGGGCTCAAGTGGCCCAATGATCTGTTGTTGGAAGGGCGCAAGGCGGGGGGGATCCTGCTGGAGTTGGCCGCCGAGGGGGACATGGTGCACCACGCTGTCTTGGGTGTGGGCCTGAACGTGAACGTGGCCCCGGCATCCTGGCCAGGGGAGGTGGCCTCGCGAGCCACCTCCCTGGCGGCGGTCCTGGGGCGGGCGGTGGACCGTTTGGCGCTGTTGCGCGGGATCCTGGCCGAGCTGGAGGAGCGTTACCGGATCTGGCAGGAGGGCGGCTTCGCGGCCTTGCGGGCGGAGTGGATCGAGCGCAACGTCACCCTGGGCCGGGAGGTGACCGTGGCCACCCCCCGGGGAGTGGTGCGGGGCCGGGCCTGGGACGTGGACCGGGAGGGCCGGCTGCTCTTGGATTTGGAGGACGGTGAGCGTCTGGCTCTGGCGGCGGGAGAGGTCACTTTGTCGGGGGATAATGTAAACCATGAAGACGAGATGGGTTGACAATATCCCGCCTCCCGGCTATAATCGCCTGCGGAGTCTTTCTCCGGAGGTGGCAGCCCATGCACGATGTTCGCAAGCTGGTGAGCGCGTCCCTCTTCGCGTCCCTGACCGTGGTGGGAGCCTTGACTGCTCTCCAACTGCCCTTTCTCACCCGGGTGCCCTTCACCCTACAGATTTTCTTCGTGCTGTTGGCCGGGGTGCTGCTGGGGCCGGGGTGGGGTGCGGCCAGCCAGTTGGTCTACCTGGCGCTGGGAGCGGTGGGTCTGCCGGTGTTCGCCGGGGCCCACGGGGGGGTGGGAGTGCTCCTGGGCCCGGACGGAGGCTATCTTTGGGCTTTTCCCCTCGCTGCCTTCCTGAGCGGGTTCTTGGGCGGTCGCAGCCGCGGCTTCTGGCCCCTTTTGGGGTCCATGCTGGCGGGTCTGCTACTCATCTATGCGGGCGGGGTGCTGTGGCTGGCGTGGCTCTTGCGCCTGTCGCTGCTCCAGGCCCTGGCGGTGGGGATGTTTCCCTTCGTCTTTTTCGATCTGGTCAAGATCTGCCTGGCCGCCGCCTTGGCGGTGCGGGTGCGCCGGGCGCTGCCCGAGCTTCCTTGAGGCTGCGGGAGGCGATCGACCGCGCGGGCATGACCACGCCCGGCAACGCGCCGGAGAAGGACCTGGCCATATCGGGGCGCTGGTCGGAGGAGGGATTACGGCTTGGCGGATAGCCTGTTGGTGGCCTTGGACGTGGGCAACTCCGAGACGGCGGCGGGGCTTTTTCGCGGGGAGGAACTGGTGGTGGTGCGCCGCATCGCCACCCGGCGGCTGCCGCGCGAGTGGTCGCGGCTGTTGGCGCCCCTGGCGGATCAGGAGGTGACGGGGGTGGGAGCGGCGGTGGTGGTGCCGCGGCTGGAGCCATCCCTGCAGCAGGCCTGCCGGGAGCTTTGGGGGCGGGGGCCGCTCTTGGTGTCCCCGACCACGGCGGGGATTCTCCTGGGCTACGCCGACCCGGCGCAGCTGGGAGCCGACCGCCTGGCCGGGGTGGCGGGCGCCCTGGAGTGCTGCCCGCCGCCCTTGATCGTGGTGGATCTGGGCACGGCGGTGACCCTGGACGCCGTGTCGGCGACGGGGGAGTTTCTGGGCGGCGCCATCCTGCCCGGGCCCTCCTTGGCGGCGGCCTGCCTGCACCGAGGCACGGCCCGGCTGCCGCAGGTGGAGCTCTTGGCTCCGGAGCGGGCCATCGGCCGCGACACGGCGGAGGGCATCCGCTCCGGGGTGCTGTGGGGTACGGCGGCGGCGGTGGATGCCTTGGTGCGCCGCTTCCGGGAGGAGTTGGGGGGCGCGGCCACGGTGCTGGCCACCGGCGGGTGGGCCCGGCAGCTGGCGCCTTGGTGTTCCGGCCTCGACCGGGTGGAGGAGCACCTGGTCCTGCGGGGAATCCGGGCCGTCGAGGGGCGCTACCGCGTCTGAGCCGAGGGTCGGCGGACCCGGGCCACGCTGATGCAGTCCCGGCCCTGCCGCTTGGCCCGGTACAGGGCGGCATCGGCGGTCCGCAGCAGGGCGTGCAGGTCCTCGCCGCACTCCGGAAAGGCGGCCACGCCGATGGACACCGTGAGACCGAGGGGCTGCTCCTCCGGTCCGGGCAGCTCCAGGGTGCGGGTGGCCACGCACAGCTTCTGGGCCAGGGCCTGCGCCCCCTCCAGGTCGGTGTCCGGCAGGATGACCACGAACTCCTCGCCGCCGTAGCGGGCCGGCAGGTCCGAGGAGCGCAGGAAGGCGCGCAGGTGCTGCGCGAAGGACTGCAGGCACCGGTCACCGATCTGGTGGCCGAAGTTGTCGTTGATCCGCTTGAAGTGGTCCAGGTCCAGGAGCAAGAGACCCAACGGGGAGGTGCGCCGTTCGGCCCGCTTGAGCTCCCGTTCCAGGCAGTCCATCACGAAGCGGTAGTTGTACAACCCGGTGAGTTCGTCGGTTATGGCCAGACGCCGGGTTTCGCGGAACAGTCGGGCGTTCTCCAGGCCGATGCCGGCATAGTTGGCGAAGAGGGCGATGGTCTGCTTTTCCCGCTGGGTGAAGGGCGGCTCCTGCGGGCCGCGGTACACGGTCAGGGCGCCCACGACCTTTTTGCGGCTCAGGAGGGGCACCACCATGGCCCGCCGGACGTCCAGCAGCCCCAGCCGGGAGTCGGGGAAGCGGTCGGGGTCCACGGGGTCCAGGACCAGGGATTGGCCCTCCAGGGCCAGGAAGGCCAGGGGGGAGCCGGGGGGCGCCCCGCCCCCGGAGGGATGCTCCAGGAGGGCGGCGCGCTCCCCCTGGCATTCCACGCAGGTCAGGGTCTCGCGGCCCGGCAACACCACGTCCAGGGCCACCAGGGAGGCGCTCAGCCGCTCCCGCACGCTCTCGACGATGAGGCGGTGCAGGTCGGTGTCGCGTTCCAGATGCAGGATTTTGCTCCCCACCTCCTGCAGGGCCAGGATATCCGCCAGGTACGAGCCCAGGCTGGCATACAGACGGCTGTTCTGGACGGCCGTGGCCGCCTGTCCGGCCAGGACGGTGAGGGCGGCCAACTCCTCGGGGGAGTAGTCGTAGGGCTCCCGCCGGGCCAGGTAGAGTACGCCGATGGGGTCGTCCCGGACCACCAGGGGCACGGCCAACAGGTCGTTGATCCGGTGGGCGGCGAAAAGTTCCCGGGTGAGGGAGTTGAGCTGGGGAGACGCCGCGGGCTGGGGCAAGTGCAGCGGCTGGCCGCCACGCATGACCTCCAGGCACAGGCTGCCCTCCAGGGGCAGGGTGCGGCCCCGCAGTTGGGCGGCCAACTCCTCCGTTTGGGCGGCGGCGCCGGCCAAGAGCAGCCGGTTTTCCGCCGGCTCCGCCAGAGTTATGAACACCAGGTAGCAGCGGATGGCGCTCAAAAGCTTGCCGGTGACCAGTTGCAGGGTGTCCTCCTCTCCCGAGACCACCGTCAGCAGGCCGCCCACCTCGGCCAGCAGGGAGAGCTGGTCGGCGCGGGTCTGGGCGGCGGCCAGCAGGCGGCCCCGCTCCAGGGCCTGGGCGGCCTGCCCGGCCAGGGCCGCCGCCAGGGCCGAGGCGTCGTTGCCGAGGGCATCTTCCCCTGCCTTGCCCACGGCCAAAAGCCCCGTCGCCTCGTCACCCGCCCGCAGGGCCGCCGCCAGCCAGGTCACGGGTGGGTCCGAGCCCTCCCGGCGGAGGATCATCGGCCCGGGGGTGTCGGCAAGCTGGCCCCAGTGGGGAGCCAACAGCTCCCGCGCCAGGGTGTCGGCCTGGTCCGGAGCGAGCCCGTCGGCGGCCAGGCAGTGCAGGGACTGCTCCGCCGCGGGCACGGTTAAAACGGCGGCATCGGCTTCCAAGAGCTCGCGGGTCTTTCGCGTCACGCGCTGGGCTGCGGCGGCCAGGTCGGGCTCGGCCAGGAGCTCCAGGGCCAGGGTGTGGAGCGCCTCGGCCTCCTGCTTGCGCCGCTCCAGAAGCTGGCGGGCCGCCACCTCCCCTGTGATGTCGGTGACCACCTCCACCGCGGCGGTGATCCGGCCGGTCAGGTTGCGCAGGGGGGTGGCCGTCTGCACCCCGTGGATCACCTCCCCCGAAGGGAGGGTGTTGGTCATCTCTTTGCGCTGGATCTGCCCCGTCTCCATGGCCAGGCGCAGGATGCAGCCGGGACAGGGATCCTCGAAGCGGCGCAGGGCGCGGTGGCACAGGGTGCCCTCCAGGTCGGGGCCGTAGCGGCGCTTTTGCATCTCGTTGGCGTAGACGATCCGCAGTTCGCGGTCCACCACCATCACCGGCAGGGCCAGGATGTCCAGGATGCCGGACTGGCTCAAAAGCGGCAAATCGCGGCCTCCCAAGATCCTGCCCCCCCTTGTCTTGCCCATGGTGCTCGCGGAACGCTGTTTGCATATATGCCGATAATCTTCGGCGTCCCGCCTGGATTTCCCTGCTGGCAGGATAGCTGCGGCATTCCTTGCTCATGACGGACGGGCGGGGCCGCAGGGAAGAGGATCCCCGGCGGCGGTGTCGAATATAGTCGCAAGAAGGTTCGGGGGAGGGATGCCTCGTGGATTTCTTCTCGGTGCCGCATATTTTGATCATCCTGCTGGTGATCCTATTGCTCTTTGGCGCCCGCCGACTGCCCGAGATCGGCGCCGGGCTGGGCAAGGGGATCTCCGAGTTCCGCCGCTCCCTGAAGCCGCCCCGGGACCAGGCTGGGGAGGAAGGGGACGAACAGCACACGGAGTAAGCTGAGGCGGCCCGCCCGCAC
Organism: Bacillota bacterium; assembly: GCA_021810565.1. Taxonomy (GTDB): domain Bacteria; phylum Bacillota; class Sulfobacillia; order JAJZIM01; family JAJZIM01; genus JAJZIM01. The sequence goes on along the minus strand of JAJZIM010000090.1, from coordinate 1,862 downwards.
CCGGGGCGGACCGCCTCCGTCAAGAAGGGGGACTGGCCTTGCGTCTGGTGAGCTTTTGGGTCGACGGCGCGGCGCGCCCCGGCCTTTGGGTGGACGACCGGGTGGTGGACCTGAACCTGGCCCACCGCAGCCTGGGGGCCGGGGCCGACCTGGCGGCGGACCTGGTCGGCCTTTTGGCGGGCGGGCCGGCGCTTTGGGAGCGGGCGCGGGAAGTGGAGGCGGCGGCCTGCCGCGGGGAGCTGGCGACCGGGGTGCATCCCGTGGGGGACGTGCGCCTGGGGCCGCCCCTGCCGCGGCCGGGCAAGCTGATCATGGTGGGCATGAACTACCGGGACCACTGCCGGGAGAACGACCTGCCCGTGCCCGAGCGGCCGCTGATCTTCGCCAAATACGCCAACGCGGTGGTCGGTCCCTACGACCGCGTGGTGCGCCCGCGGGCCACCCGGCAGCTGGACTACGAGGTGGAGCTGGCGGCGGTGGTGGGACGCTTCGGCAAGAACATCCCGGTGGAGCGGGCGTTGGAGCACGTGGCGGGCTACACGGTGCTGAACGACATCAGCGCCCGGGACGTGCAGTATGGCGAGGGGCAGTGGGTGCGGGGAAAGACCTTCGATACCTTTGCGCCCATGGGTCCCTGCCTGATCACGGCCGACGCGGTGGGCGATCCCCAGGACCTGGATCTCGAACTGCGGGTGAACGGGGAGCTGCGTCAAAGCTCCAACACGCGCCACATGGTGTTCGGGGTGGCCGAGTTGGTGTCCCGCATCTCCCAGGGCATCACCCTGGAGCCGGGGGACGTGATCTCCACCGGCACTCCCGCGGGAGTCGGCATGTACCGCCGGCCGCCGACCTTTCTGCAGCCGGGAGACGTGGTCCGCTGCGGGATCGCCCGGATCGGACATCTGGAGAACCAGGTGGTGGACGAGTCGGATTAGCCGGGCAAAGGTCAACGCACCGATACGTTGCCCATGGACCTAGCCGGTCGAAGTAGCCGCCTACCGTAAGGCCAAGCTCCCCTAGGAGCGGGCCTTTTTATGTCCGGCGGCTTGTCGAATCTTGTCGGAGGATTTTATCTCAGGTCGGCAGGATGTTTTAAAAGCCGGGGCGAACGCACTGCCTATCATTAATAATTAATGTCGGGAGGAGTAGGCCACGGTGCGATGAAAGCGGCGGTGGACAACCCTGTACAGAACTTTGCTGGCGGTGGTTATCAGTTTGACCCTCAGTCAGGGCGGCCTCCCCTCGGTGGCGCCCGTCATCGCCGCGCCGTCCGGGCAAAGGGTGGTCGTTGGCGATTCCACCCAGACTCCGGGTCCCCTGGCCTTGGGCGGTGAGCCCCAGGGGTGCATGGGTCCGGGGGAAGGCCGGTGCGCCGGCAACGCCTCGGTCCACCTGACCAAAACCGTGGCGGCGGTGTACCTCACCCCCCGCCTGGACGTCAACCTGGCCGTGTACAAGAGCGCCGCCGTACCCGGCGACACCCTGACCTACACGGCGACCACGACCAACATCGGCTCCGCCTTGCAGATGTCCGGGCAGGTCGCAGCCCGCGCCGACGCCGACGTGGCCGCCACGGTCTACGCCTATTACGACGTGGTGGAATATCTCCCCGCCCCCGCCGGCGGGGAGCCTTCCTACCACGAGCAGGGCGACGGCGGGGGCGGCCAGTGGATTCCCCTGGCCGGCACGGCCGCCTCCCTGCCCGGATACACCCCGGTGGGTCCGGCGCCCCTGGCCACGGGGCTCAACCTTTCCGCCACGCCCGTCCCGGTCCCCGGGGTGGCCTATCCCCCGCGGGGCGATCCGATCCTGGGGACCCGGATAGCCCCCCTGGCCAAGGCCGTTTGGGATTACCAGGCGAC
>JAJZIM010000089.1 GCA_021810565.1 Bacillota bacterium | reverse complement strand
CCGACATCGCCACGGGGGCGGTGACCAGCTTCGACTGGAACGCGCAGCACCAGCTGCTGGCGGTGCACCATCCCGACGGCGCCACCACCACCTACGCCTACGACGCCCTGGGGCGGCGCATCGGGGTGGACGCCGCGGGCCAGGCCACGGGCTACGTGTACGACGGGGCGAACATCCACCTGGAGTATGACGGGGGCAGCCTGGCCGCCGTGTACACCACGGGGCTGCGCGCGGACAGCGCCCTGGAGATGACCCGGGGCGGGCAAAGCTGCTACTACCTCCAGGACGGCCTGGGGAGCACCACGGCCCTGACGGATGCCGCGGGCGCCGTGGTGGACGCCTACCGCTACGACGCCTTCGGCAATCCCGTCTCCACGGGTACGGTGGAGAACCCCTTCACCTTCACCGGCAGGGAATATGACGGGGAGGATGGAATCTACTACTACCGGGCCAGGTACTACGACCCGGGTGTGGGCAGGTTCCTGAGCGAGGATCCGCTGCCTAGCTACAACCCCTACCCCTACGCCGCGGACGACCCGGTGGACTACGTCGATCCCAGCGGCGCTCAGACCATCGATGAATACGCCACCCTCACCGAGCAGGATGAGGCTCAAGCCGCTTCGGAAGAAGCGACGGGCCAGCAGGTAGTCAAGGACAGCACGCAAGTCCTGGAGCGGCACCACCTGCTGCCCAAGCAATTCATCAAGGAATTCAAGAAAGTTGGCCTGGACGTAGAAGGCTACACGGTGCGGATCTCCCGGGCCATGCACCGGCTTAAGCCGGGAGGCCTGCACACCGGCACCAACAGATGGAACGCCCGATGGGCTAAGTTCTTCGAGGAGAGAAATGGGAGGTACTCGGCGGAAGATGTGCTGAAGTACCTGGACGAGCTGAAAAAGGAGTTTGGCAAACCGTGGAAAACGCATACTACCGGCTAATGGTGCCAGAACTTGCTTTAGAGCAGGAAGCTGCGATCTATGGTCAAGCGGCCACCTGGGAGGAGTCGGTGAAGTGGGCTAAGGCTGAGTGGGTGCACGACAAGATGGACCTGGAGCAGATCACGTGTCCCGTGCACCCAGGGCATATGCGGGGCGGCGACCGGATCGGGGACCTGATCGTGGAGTTGTCCTCGCCCAAGATCGGCGACTTCGTCTGGACATGGTACAGTGAGTGCCTGATCACTCAGCGGGTCTTGGATCTGTTCCGCCAGGCGGGGTTGACGGGTTTCGAGGTTCGTCCGGTGACGGTGGAGCGGGTGAAGCGGGTGCGCAAGTCGGGCGACTTGAGGCTGCCGACGTTGTGGGAGCTGGTCGTCGTGGGCAAGGGAGGATACGCCCATCCCAGTGCGGGCATCCGGCGCATCTATAGGTGTGAGGCGTGCGGCTTTGAGAAGCACTTTTCCTACCGGAACGGGATCATAGTGGACGAGGCGCAATGGGACGGCTCCGATTTCTTCATCGTCAATCCCTACGGGGGTCACATTGTTATCACGGAGCGCGCGAAGGAGGTAATAGCATCCAATGACCTGTATAATTGCACCGTAGTACCAACACATAGGCTGCAGTGGCCCAAAGGGCTTCCCCGGGACGAGGATTACTACGACGAGCACGGGCGGATCCCGGGACGCTGAAGGAGGCGCGGCATGGCGTTCTATGTTTTGGAGCCCGCCGAGGATCTCGACGAGGCGCATTGTTCCGCGGCAGACTACGCCGATGATTGGGAGGAGGCCCATCCCTGGGCCAAGTGGACGGCGCAGAGCCTGCGGGAGATCCATTGTCCCGTGGATCCGGCCCACCACCGCCAGGTGGTCCGGGAAGACACGGATCTGGGGGTGATTCTGTCTGTGCCGGAGGGCTGGGAACGGGAGATGGACTTTGTGTGGACGGATCGTGGCGAATGCCTGGTCGGTGAGAGGGTGCTCAAGTTGCTGCGAAGGGCCGCCTTGCAGGGCTTCTCGGTTCTACCGGTGCGGGCGCGGCACGAGGAGGGCACCGCGCCAAGGCTGTGGTGGCTGACGGCGATTCGGGAGGTGGCCGCGCTGCCGTCAAGCGGCATCCGCCTTCTGGACAGGTGCCCTGCCTGCGGCTGGGAGAGATACAGCGAGGCGGAGAAAGGCATCCTCATAGACGAGGCCTGCGCGCCGGGGGCGGATTTCCTGCGCCTTGTGGGATACGCGTCCCTGATGCTGGTGTCGCAGCGGGTCAAGTCCCTGATCGTTGCGGAAAGCCTGGATAATTGCGCCTTGACGCCGGCGGGGGTCTGGATGCCATGACTCACGGGGCGGTTGGAGGCTGTGGATAACTAACCGGGAGATGAAGCTGGGGCCAAGATCCAAAGAGGAGGTGGGGGGCACGGGCGCTCTGCGGCTTGGCAACAAAGGCTTTCCCACGCCGGAGCAGGTGGGCGGTCGCATCCTGTGCCTGGCGGCGCTGCTGCGGCGCTGCGACGTGGAGGCGGCCTTGAACGCGGCCCGAAGGCAGGGCGGTCAAGCGGCGGAGGTAGCGGCTTTCGGGCGGGAGGCCGAGGAGTGGGCAGGGGAGGGACTGCGCCGTTGGATCACCGCGAGCGGTTTGGCGGGATATCAATCCCGGCGGGAGGCTGCCTTGCTCGGGAAAACGGTGGGGGCGTGGACGCAGCAGGAGATGATCGACGCGGGCTGGCGCCTGGAGGCCGCGGGAGTTTTGCTGTGGGCGGTTCGACGGGTGGACGCCTTGCCGCCTTGGGACGAGGAGTTCCCGCGCCGCCTGCTGGTCGAGGAGGGGATCATGACGGGGGATCCCAAGGCGGCGGAGGCCTTCCGCCGCGGCCTTGCATTGCGGCCGAGGAGGCAACTGGAGCACGCGCGCGATCTGGCCGAGCTTTGGCACTGGCGCAGCCGCACCACGACCCTGCAGCAGCGAGGTCAGCGGCTGCCCGAGGGTTTGACCTTTGAAAAGGTGGTAGAGATGTCTGCCCAGGCCGCGGCGGCGAAAGGCTACTTCACCCCCATCGGAGGCGATTTTCCTGCCCTCGGCAAGGCATACAGGGACTTGGATCCGGAGGAGTTCAGCCGGGTGACCTCCATCGCCGTGGAGCGGCATTGGGCCTTGAACTGGTTGTGCGGGTTCGCGGCAGACTGGGACGCCGTCCCCACGGACACCTGAACCGTCGCCGTCGGCTAATCGGCGTTTCGGCCCCACCATGCGTAGAGGGCGCCGCTGACCGCCATGCCCACCAGGTAGGAGACGTCGCCGCCCCCCAGGTAGTGGGTGGCCAGGTAGCCCTGGTAGAGCACCGAGTCCATGAAGGGGATCGAGGCCGCGATGCCCACCGCGAAGGCCGCCAGGGCCGGCCAGGCCCGCCGGGCCCGGCCCCGGCGCCGACGGAGGTAGAAGTCCACCAGCACGATGCCCAGCCAGGGAGCGATCCAGTAGGATAAAAGGAGCAGGAAGTTCCGGTACACGGTGACGAAGGCGCCGCCGCCCCAGACCATCAGCAGGGTGCCCAGCCCGCCGGTCACCAAGGCGGCCGCCCAGCGGCGCAGCGGGAACCCGGCAGCCAGGGAGCTCAGCCCGCCCGAGTACAGGGCGATGGAGTTGACGGGGATGGTGGAGGCGGCCACCGCCAGCAGGGCCGGCACGGCGAAGGCACCCATCATCCGGCTAAGCTGGGCCATGGGATGGGCGGCGGTGCCCAGGGAGGCGGTGGCAGCGCCCAGAATCTCCAGCCAACTGGCCATCAAGAAGCCGCCCAGGGCGGACCACCCGGCCACCGCCCGGCGGGAGGTGCCCTGGGGCAGGTAGCGGGTGTAGTCGGAGCCCACGGCGGAGAAGCTGAAGAGATAGGCGAAGGACAGGGAGGCGGTGGCGATGAAAAGTCCCGGCGAGGCGCTGCCCGCCGCGGCGGGAGACGCGCCCCGCAGGGCCAGCACGGTCATCCCGGCGAAGACCAGGCCCAGGACCCAGGTGGCCAGCCGGGCGAAGGAGTGCATCAGGTTGTAGCCGAAAACGGCGGCCAGCACGGTCACCGTCGCCAGCACCAGCAGCGCGGCCAGATACGGCAGGCCGGTGAGGTGCTGCACGGCGAACACGCCCACCACGATATCCACGCCGAACCAGCCCACCAGGGTGAGCCAGTTCAGCAGGGCCGGCAGCCGCGCGCCGGCGAGGGAGAAGCTGCGCCGGGTGCTGATGAGCTGGGGCTCCCCCGTGGCGGGCCCCATGGCTGCGGCCAGCCCCAGAAAGACAGCCCCCAGGAGGTTGCCCAAGAGAATGGCCTTCCAGGCCCAGGCGAAGGACAGGCCCAGGCTCACTCCCAGACTGCCGGTGAACCAGGTCAGGATGTTCAGGTTGGCGCTGGACCACAGGGTGAAGGCCGAGGTCGCCTTGCCGTGGCGCTCCGCGGCGGGGATGGCCTCCGCGCCGTAGGGCTCCACCTCGAAAACCCGCTCGCCGTAAGTCTCTTGGGTCGCCATCGCGATACCTCCTCGTAGTACCCGGGGGATGAAAAAAGCCCCCGAGCCTGGTGGCTCGAGGACTTTGCCGTCATCCCCTGCGGGTCATCCGGACCCTCCGGACGGACGGGCAGGTCTCCTGGCTGCGGTTCCTCGCCGACAGAGCCTTCCCGGTATCCCGGTGGCCGTTTCCGCCGGCTCCCCGTTCACAGTGATGGGTTCGCGCCGCCACCGGCCGAGGCCGGCCCGGTCTTCCCTATTCTCCCCCTGGGGGGCACCCGTCAGCCCTCAGCATACTGGAGTGGCCTTGACGGCGGCAAGGTCCGCGAGGGACGGAAGGACGGCGCGGCGCAGGCTGCGGGGGCACGGTTGCGGGCAGATCCCTCCGCGCGCCGCTTTTCGGCGCCTCAGACCACCTCCAGGGTGCCAGGGGGGCCTTCCAGCACCTCTCCGATCACCGCGGCGGCCACGCCGCGCCGGCTCAGCTCGGCCAAGAGCGGCTCTCTTGCCGCGGGGTCCATCGCCAGGAGCAGGCCGCCCGAGGTTACGGCGTCGGCCAGGATCAAGCGCGTGACGGGGTCGATGTCGGGGGCGAAGCGCACCGAGGAAGCCACGAATTCGAGGTTGGACCGGCTTCCCGCGGGCACCAGCCCCCGCTCGGCCAGGACGCGGGTTCCCGGCAGCACCGGCACCCGCTGGGCCCAAAGCCGCAGGGCCACCCGGCTGGCGCGGGCCACCGTCCGGGCGTGGCCCAAAAGGCCGAAGCCGGTCACGTCGGTGCAGGCGTGGGGACCGCCCACGGCCTTGGCCGCCTCGGCTGCGGCGCGGTTCAGGGTGGCCATGGCCTCCCCCGCCAAACGCGCCCACTCCGGCTCGGCCGCGTCCTCCTTCACCGCCTTGGCGATGATGCCGGTGCCGATGGGCTTGGTCAGCACCACCGCGTCGCCGGGACGGGCGCCGGCGTTGGTCCAGGTCTGGCCCGGGTGCACCAGGCCCGTCACCGCCAGCCCGAACTTCGGCTCGGCGTCCTGGATGGAGTGCCCGCCCACCAGCACGGCGCCGGCCTCGCGCACCTTGTCCAGCCCACCGCGCAGGATCTCCCGCAGGATGGCCAGGTCCAGGGTGTCCGTGGGGTAGGCCACCAGATTGAGGGCGGTGAGGGGCCGGGCGCCCATGGCGTAGATGTCGCTCAGGGCGTTGGCGGCGGCCACCTGCCCGAAAAGATACGGGTCGTCCACCACCGGGGTGAAGAAGTCCACCGTCTGGACCAGGGCGCGCTCCGCATCCAGGGCGAAGACCCCGGCGTCGTCTCCCGTGTCAAGCCCCACCAGCAGGCGGGGATCCGTGGGCACCTCCAGCCCCTCCAGGAGCCGGGATAGGTCCGCCGGACCTATCTTGCAGCCTCACCCGGACTTGGAGGACAGCCGCGTCAGCTTGATCCGCTCCAAAGGGACACCACCTTTTCCGAAGGTCAAAGGGCCAAGGCATCGGCCGACGCTCCCGCCGCCAGGGCCACCAGCACCACCGCGCCGGCGGCGGCGGCCAGCACCCGGCGGGGGAAGGCCCGGCCCACCATGGCCAGGGAGGGAAGGCTGAGGGCGGGCAGGGCGATGAGCAGGACGCCGGCGGGAGCGGCCCCGAGCCCCAGGTGCAAAAGGGTCTGCACGATGGGCACCTCCCCGGCGGTGGGCACCACGAAGAGGGTGGCCCCGACGGTGAGCAGGAGGAGGCTCCCCAGGCTCCACGCGGCGTGGGTCGCCACGAAGGGCAGCAGCCAAGCCCGCAGGGCTCCCACCAGGAGCACCAGCAGCACGTACACCGGCAGCAGCCGCTCGCTCAGGTTGCCCACGGCCCGGATCCATTCCAGGCCCAGGGAGCGGCGTCCGGAGGGCACCGGGGTTGCCGGCGCCGGGACGGGGACGGTCTCCTGGGGGGCGAGGCGCCCGATCCAAAAGGCGGCCCCGAAGACCAGCGCCGCCCCGGCCACCAGCCGCAGCAGCGCCCACTGCCACGACAGCACGAAACCGATGAAGACCAAGGTGGCGGGGTTGAGCAGTGGATTGCCCAGCCAGAAGGCCAGGGCGGCCCCCGCGGACACCTGGCTGCGGCGCAGCCCCACCACCACCGGGGCGCTGCAGCAGGTGCACATCATGCCGGGCAGGGCGGCCGCTCCCGCCGCGGCGGTGGACCACCAGCCGCCGCGGCCCAACAGGCGTAAGAGCCAGTCCCGCGGGATGAGCACCTGCACCGCCGCTCCCAAGAGGATCCCCAGGAGGGCGGCCTGCCAGATGACCTGGAAATAAGGGAGGGCGTAGCCGACGGCGGCTTGCCAGGAGGGGGCGGGAGGAGCCCCCGCCTGCCCCAGGGCGAAGGAGCCGCCGATACTGTGGTTGGCCGCCGCCACGAAAGCCTTGTGGTAGAGGGGATCCCACTTGACGTACCACAGACCGGCGGCGGCCAGCACCAGGAAGGCCGCCAGCCCCCGCCAGCGCTCCGCCAGCGAGGACCAGGCGGGACGCAGTTCCCGACTCATATGACTCCTCCTTCAAATCGCTGCCGGCATCCCGACCGAAACCGGGAAGCGGGGCGCGAAGAATACAGGAGGAGCTATTCGTTTCCCATGCCCAAGAATCCTCTATGACCATGATCAAAATATCTTATGACATTATGCCCTGAGATCGGAGGAAGTCCAGGAAAGACCGGGCGGCGGCGGAGGGCTCCGTCGGCACCAGCAGGTGGAACCGGCGGCGGATGGGGGGGCTGGCCAGGGGCACCTCGGCCACCCGGCCGGCGGCGATGGCGGCCGCAGCGACCAGGCGGGAGAGGATGCTCATCCCCAGGTCCGCGGCCACCGCCGACAGGCAGGCCTCGTTGCTCTCCACCGTGCAGGCGATGGACAGCTCGTCGGGACGCACGCCTTGAGCGGCCAGGAATTCCTCCGCCGTGCGGCGGGTGCCGGAACCGGCCTCCCGCCAAACCAGTGGTTCGCCGGCCAACGCAGCCGGCGGCACCGCGGCGCGCCCGGCCCAGGGGTGGTCCGGCGGCACCACCAGCACCAGGCGGTCCTCCCGAAAGGGATACGCCTGCCAGGCGCCGGGGGTCTCCGGCAGGGCGCCCACGGCGGCCAGGTCGGCCGTGCCCCGGGAAAGCTGCTCCCAGGCGGTGCGGGTGTCGCCGATGGACAGTTGGACCGCCGTGCCGGGGTGGGCGTCGCGGAAGCGGCGCACCAGGTCCGGCAGCAGGAACTCCCCGGGGATGCTGGAGGCTGCCAGGCGGAGGATGGCACCGCGGCCCGCCTGGCGCACCGCCTCCTCGGTCTGCCGGGCCAGCGCCAATAGCTCGCGCCCCCGGCGCGCCAGCACGTGCCCAGCGCCGGTGAGGACCAGGCGGCGGCGGGTGCGCTCGAAAAGGGGCACTCCCAGGTGTTCCTCCAGGGAGCGCAGTTGCTGGCTCACCGCCGGCTGGGAGAGTCCAAGCTCCCGGGCGGCGGCGGACAGGTTGCCGGTCTCGGCCACCCGGAGGAAGCTGGTTAGTTGGATCAGGTTGACGGGAATCACCTCCTGCAGCCGGACCTCTCCCTTTTATAATATAATATAGCCAGCGCAAAGGCGAAATGGGGGAGGCGGATGTACCGGGATCGGGCGGCGGCGGGGGAGGTGCTGGGACGCCTGGCGGCGGCGGAGGGTGCCCCGTCCCCCCTGGTGGTGGGCATCGCCCGGGGCGGGGTGGAGGTGGCCGCCAGGATGGCCGCGCTCCTGGCCGCCCCCCTGGAGGTGGCCGTGGCCCGCAAGGTGGGGGTTCCTGGCAACCCGGAGCTGGCGGCGGGTGCCGTGGGCGAGGCGGGCGAGGCGGTCTGGAACGAGGAGGTGGTGTACGGCCTGGCCATTCCCCAAGGGTATCTGGAGCGGGAGGTCGAGCGCCAGCGCGCCGAGGTGCGTCGGCGTCTGGACCTGTACCGGGGCGCCAGGGAGGAGGCGGATCCCGCCGGCCGCACCGTGTACCTGGTGGACGACGGGTTGGCCACGGGCCTCACCGCCGTGGCCGCCGCCCGGGACTTGGCCCGGGGCGGTCCCCGGGAGCTGGTCTTGGCGGTGCCGGTGGCTTCCGTCGAGGCCCTGGAGCGGCTGGGACCGGAGGTGGACCGCATCCTGTGCCCCCAGGTCCCGGAGGATTTCTGGGCGGTGGGCCAGTTCTACGAGGATTTCACCCAGGTGGATGACGCCCGGGTGGTGGAACTCTTGCGCGGTCGGTAGGGGATTTCTCGGAAGGGGGGAACGATGGATGGGCGGATCTAGGCTTTGCCGCAGGCCGGAGGCGGCATGAACTGGCTGGACTGGGTCATCGTCGCCTATGTGGTCTGGGGAGTGTGGAGCGGCCTGCGCCGCGGCTTTCTCTCCCTGCTGATGACGCTTGCCGGCTACGTGCTGGGTCTGGTGGTGGCGGCCCACTACTACCTGCCCGTGTCGGCCTATCTCGATGTCCGCTATTCCCTGAACCAGCGTCTTTCCGTCCTCTTCCTGCATGGGGCGCCGTCGGTGCCAGCCCTGGCGGCGGCGGTGCAGGAGGCGGCCCTGCATGCCGCCACGGTGGTGGTGCAGGCCCTGGTGTTCCTGGGGATCCTGGCCCTGGTGGAGGTGGCGGCCGGAGTGGTGGCGGGGGGGCTGGCCCGGCTGCCCCTGCCGCTGGTGGGCGGGTTGAACCGGCTCTTGGGGGCCGCCTTGGGCGGGGTGGAGCACCTGCTCATCGCGGTGATCCTGCTGGGCATCATAAGCCCCCTGGCGCCGACCTTGGGCCTGGAGGGGTTGTTCCACGCCTCCAGCCTGGCCGGCCCCCTGGCCAAGGCCTTTGCCCTGGCGGGGCCGTGGGTGGCTCACGCCGAGCGCAGCCTGGCTCCGATATCCCTGCCCGGCAACACCCCTTAGGGACAGGCCCGCCCCGATCCGCCGGATCCGGGCCAGCTCGGGCAGTTGAGCCGTGGTCTCGACCCCGAACCGGCCCGCGGGAGCGGGGTGCGCCACCGGGAGGGGAGCGGAAAGGTGGGAGGGCATGGATTCCCTGTTGGTCCGGGGCGGCATCCTGGTGACCATGCGGGAGGGAGACCAGCCGCGGCGCGGCGACCTCCTGGTGCGCGACGGGCGCATCGCCGCCCTGGGCGGGGAGCTGACGGCGCCCCCGGGCGTGCCGGTCCTGGACGGGCGGGGCCGGGCCGTGCTGCCGGGCCTAGTGCAGGCCCATGTGCACCTGAACCAGACCTTGTTTCGCGGCGCCGCCGACGATCTGGAGCTTTTGCCCTGGCTGCGGGAGCGGATCTGGCCCTTGGAGGCCGCCCACGACGCCGACTCGGTGTACTGGGCGGCCCTTTTGGCATGCGCCGAGCTTTTGCGTGGGGGGACCACCTGGGTGGCGTCCATGGAGACGGTGCATCACACCCAGGCGGTGCTGGCCGCGGTAGAGCATGCGGGATTGGGGGCGGTGGTGGGAAAGGCCCTGATGGACCGGGGGGAGGGCGTGCCAAAGGGGCTGCTGCAGGATCCCCAGGAGGCGGTGGCCGAGGCGGCAGCCCTCCACGATGCCTGGAACGGCCGTGGGGGAGGCAGGCTGCGGGTGGCCTTTTGTCCCCGCTTCGCCCTGTCTTGCTCGTCCGAGTTGTTCGCCCTGGTCCGGGAAGCCGCCGCCCGGCGGGGGGCCTTGGTGCACACCCACGCCGCCGAGAATCGCCGCGAGACGGCCCTGGTGCGCCGGCTGACGGGCATGGGCAACGTGGCCTATCTCGACTCCCTGGGGCTTACCGGACCCCGACTGATGGTTGCCCACGCCGTGCACTTGGAGGAGGCGGAGGTGGGGCTTCTCGCCCGTACGGACACCCGGGTGGTCCATTGTCCCACGGCTAACCTGAAGCTGGGCTCGGGTATCGCCCCCGTGGCAGGACTCCTGGATGCCGGGGTGACCGTGGCCTTGGGCGCCGACGGCGCACCCTGCAACAACAACCTGGATGCCTGGGCCGAGTTGCGGTTGGCGGCGCTGCTGCAAAAGGTGGCGGTGGGGCCGGCGGCCCTGCCGGCGCGCCGCGCCCTACCCCTGGTTGCCCGGGAGGGCGCTCGGGCCCTGGGGCTGGCGGAGGAAATGGGCACCCTGGAGCCGGGGAAGCGGGGGGACCTTTGCCTGGTGGAGCTGGAGGGGGTGCACCAGGAGCCGGCGGGCGACGAGTGGTCCCGGCTGGTCTACGCGACCCGCGCCGCCGACGTGGTGGCCACGGTGGTGGGGGGCGAGGTGCTGTGCCTTGGGGGCCAGCTGACGCGTTTGGACGAGCGGCGGATTCGCCGCGAGGCGCGGCGTGCCTTCCGGCGGGTGGCGGTACGGGCGCGGATGGGATCTTGACGTCGGCAGGAGGGCGCGGTACGTTAGTCGTATACTACTAAAATGGGGCCGACGCCCCCGCAGCAGTGGGAGCGTAATAAACTGAGCGAGGAAGGTCAAGAATGCCGATGTTTGTTCGGAGAGTGCTTCCCTGGCTGTTGGTAGGGGCAGTGGCGTTGTTCCTGGCCAGCCTGGTGTCGGCCAAGACCCCCAGCGACGCCACGGCCCTGAACTACACGGCCTTCTACCAGGACCTGAACGCGGGCAAGGTGCGCACCGCCACGCTCAGTCCGCAGGGACAGCAGACCGTAGCGGTGAAGGGCCAACTCACCAACGGCACCAAGTACACCACCACCCTCCTGGCTTCCCCCGACCTGGCTACCCAGCTGAAAAGCCACGGAGTGCAGACGGTGAACGTGCAGCAGCCTTCCCAGACCCCCTGGTGGGTCTCGGCCCTGGGATCGATCTTGCCGGTGCTGCTGATCGTGGGACTTTTGTTCTTCATGATGCAGCGGGCCCAGGGGGCGGGCGGCGGTGTGATGCAGTTCGGGCGGAGCCGTGCCCGCCTGGCGGGGGAGGAACGGCGGCGGGTGACCTTCGAGGACGTGGCGGGGGTGGATGAGGAGAAGGAGGAGCTGCAGGAGGTGGTGGACTTCCTGAAGCATCCCAAGCGATACCTGGAGCTGG
>JAJZIM010000088.1 GCA_021810565.1 Bacillota bacterium | reverse complement strand
CGATTGCCGCCGCGGGAGAGGGGACCGAAGGTAATGCAGGCGACGTATCAGGCGAAAATTCCCGACAAGGGCAGCTACCCGCTCTTGGACGCCATCGCCGCCGCGAAAAAAGCGGTGAGGAAGGCCGTGCGGGACCTGGCCAAGCTCCGGAGCGCGAAGGTCTCGGCGGCGCAAGCGGCGTCCATGCGGCACCGGCTGCGCTTCACCCTGCACCAGAAGCGGCGGCGCCTGCACGCATTGGAACGACGCCTGGCCGTCGCCCAGGCGGATCACGAGGCGGGGCGGGTACGCCTGTGCTTCGGAGGGAAGAAGCTTTTCCATGCCCAGTTTCACTTGAAGGCCAACGGCTTCGCGGACTTGGCCGCCTGGCAGGCGGCGTGGCGCAAACGGCGCTCCTCCCAGTTTTTGTGCCTGGGATCCAAGGACGAGTCGGCGGGCAACCAGACCTGCACCCGCCTGCCGGACGGTTCCTTGCGTCTGCGGGTGCCGCCCGGGTTGGAGGCGGCCTTCGGGAAGCACGTCCTGGTCAAGGACGTCAAGTTCACCTACGGCCAGGCGGTTGACGGCTGCCCGACGCAGCACGGTCGGCGCCTCGGGGCAGACCTTCCCGAAGTCGCGTGCCGGATTCGGATGCGCCCTGGTGGCCAGGGTGTGGAATTCCGCCCAGGTCAGGATCTCCTGATTGGTGAGTGGGCGGCGCCGTTCCTCCCCGGCGTGCTTGCCCCGCCGCACGACGTAGGGTTTTTGCTCGCTGAAGATGCCCGGGTGCTCCAGGAAGAAATCCGTGTAGAAGCCCACGGCCCGGTCCCAGCCCTGGACGGTGGCGAGGAGGGCGTCACGCTTGCCGGCATTGGCCGCGGGCCGGACCTGGAACTTCACGGTGCGGGTCACCGTGATACAAGCCGCCATGCCGCTCACCTCCTAGATACAGATGATGCCCTTCGCGGTATAATATACCGCCATGGGCCACCTGTCAAGAGATGCAACCATGGCCAAATATCGGGAAACAAAGGGCTGCCCGGCCCCCATCCAACGGGGGTCCCGAGTGGTTCGGGCGTCGGGGTTCGTCGTGCCGTTCCAGGCGGCGCCGCGGCTCCCAGGATGCCATCGGTTCCTCGGACGGCTACGGCGGCGGCAGGGGTAAAGTGCCCGCCCGGTTCCTATCCAACGGGTTCCCCGCCGCTTTAGGATCTTTTCCTGGTTGGCTTATCGTTGGGACCGCCAGGTCTGCGGCAACCGGAGGGTTCACAGCCGCCGGTTTCCCTTTCGTCAGTAGCCAATTGTCAGGCTATGTCAAGTGGAAAAGTCACCTCCGCGGGAGAGCGGTTCGGAACCGCTCGGTGCCGGGTGATGCATGCCCACGAGGCGGGTGCCTGCGATCCGGTCCTGGCCTATATCCAGGACAACATACCGGCGGACGCCCCGGACGGCGCCGCTTGGGGAAAGAGGGGAGGCGGTTCGGTTGGAGATCCTGGACCTCCTGGCGGGGTGCGACGACTTCCTGCGCCTGGGCATCGACGCGGTGAGGCTGACCCAGGTGATCACCCGGTTCAAGCAGGCTGCCGCCAACCAGGGACCGGTCGTCTGGGCGGGTCTGCCGGCAGGCCCGCCGGTGCCCATGCAGCAGTTCCGGCCGCAGATGGCCGATCCCTTCGGCGGGGGCGGACAGTGGCTGCCTCATCTGCAGGCCATGGCCGCCGGGATGGGCCACGCCTGGGTGCCCGAGCAGACCGCCGATTTTTTGGGCTTGGATCTCACCGGGATTTGGGCGCCTCCGATGAACCCCGCGGATCAGTGCTACCTGCGCCAGTACGGGCCGTACGTCAATTTCATCGCCGGGATCCTGGGCATGCCCTACGCCTTTGGGGAGGGCATCTTCTCCCCCAACGTCCGCGCCGTCTTCATCCAGGGCCGGTACGTTGGGGGAGCGCCCCTGCAGGCGACAGCCCAACTGCTGCCGAACTGGGTGCTGCAGGGCGGCCTGCAGACCTGGAACGCCCTGGGGATGCCTTTCCAGGTGCCGCTGTATATGGCCAGGCTGGCCTGAGCCGGACGGCTTTCGAGGGGAGAAACCGGAGGGAACGCTGCGGGAACGCTGCGGGGTTTATCCTACGGCGGCGGGCTTGGCGGGAGAGGAGATCACGCAATGGGCGGGACGGGACCGAAGCGATGCCTCGAGGGGCGCCCAGGGGGCCCGGCCCAGTTTCCGGGGACGGCCCGCTTGGCCTTGTCCCTGGCCGGAGCCTTGGTTTGGGCCGCCGTCTTCTCGGCCTGTGCCTACGCTGCCGGCGGGGCCGCCCCGGTGCCCCCCGGATCCCCCCCTCCGACTGAGACCACGGCCTCCGTCGGCGCCGGCGGCGCCCGGGTGGCCACGCCGGACGGCTCGCTGGTGCTCGACATCCCCGCCGGTGCCTTCGCCGCCACGGTGCAGGTGCGGGTCTACGGCCTGAGCGGCAGCCAGGCTCCGCCCCTGCCCGGGGCCCTCACGCCGGCGGCGGTCTGGAGCATCGACACCGGCGGGGTGGAGCCGATAAAGCCGGTGGCGGCCACCTTTGCATACGACCCAAAGGTGCTGGAGGGAGGAAATCCCGCCCGAGTGGGCGTCTACCTCTACGACCCGGCCGGCGCCCGTTGGACCTGGGCGGGCGGCATGGTCAACGCCGCCGCGGACACCGTCACCGTCAACCTGCCCTATCTCGGCACCTGCGCGGTGCTGGCCAACACGACCGTCTTCGAGGACCTGGGCCAGGTGCCTTGGGCCAGAAAGGCGGTGGACAGTCTCCTGGGGGCGGATATGGTCGCGGGCACGGCCCCGGGCGTCTTCGATCCCAACCAGCCGATGACACGGGCCGAGTTCGTGGTTCTCGTGGACCAGGTGGTCGGCGTCCGGCCCGGGTCGCCCGCGGGGTTGCCTTTCACCGACGTACCGCCCGCCGCCTGGTACGCACCCTACGTCGCCGCGGCCTACCGGTCCGGGATCGCGGCGGGGGTTTCCGCCGGCGCCTTCGACCCCTCCGGTCCGGTGAGCCGGCAGGAGGCGGCGGTGCTTTTGATCAGGGCCATGGGCTACCGGCATATGGGAAGCCCGGTGGGCACCCTGCCGGCGAAGCCGCCGACCTTCACCGACCAGGGCGGGATCGCCGCCTGGGCCCGGACCGACGTCGTCCGAGCGACCGAATTCGGCCTGATCCACGGCTATCCCGACGGGAGTTTTCGCCCTACGGCCTCCCTGACCCGGGCGCAAGGGGCCGTGCTGGCGGCGGGAGTGCTCCAGGACGTGGAGCTGGTCCGGCAGGGGATATTGCCGGAGTGAGGAGCGGATCCCAAAGGGGCGACGCCGGCACGCGGATCAGGGAGGGGATACGGCCGGGCAGGGTGGCGATGGCCCGGGAGATGAAACGGTGACCTTGCGGGCCTCGGTGCAGGCCCCGCCGGCGCAGGCCGGGGAAGGTTGTGGGAGGGGTGGGGTCCCCGCAGTGGTCGGTGAGGCAGTGGACACGAAAGGAAGTGCCAAGGCATGAACCCCAAATCCGGAAGGTGGTTGCGGCGCATCGTTCCCGTTTTGTACGCCGTGTCCCTGGGCGCCCTGCCGTTGGCGGCGGTGGCGGGGACTGCCGCGGCGGCCCCGGTTCCTGGCTCCGGCGGCGGGTCGCTTCCCATCTACAACCCGAAGCTGGAGCACCAGTGGTTCTACGGGCAGCGCCTGCAGGGGACGGGGCTCACTCCCCCCCAGGCCGCCCAGAGCTACGCCCAGGCGTTGCGCCAGGCCCAGGGCATGACTCGCTCCGCCCTTAGCCCGCAGGGCCCGGCGCCGGCGGGCATCCCTCCGGCTACCGACACGTGGCAGAACCTCGGACCCGCACCGGTGACCGGGACGCAGGACTGGTCGGGGTCGCAGGCCGCATCCGGGCGCGTCTCGAGCATCGCCCTGTCGGGCAGCACCTTGTACCTCGGTGCCGCGGGGGGCGGGGTGTGGTCCTCCACCAACAACGGCGCGAGCTGGACGCCCCTGACCGACGGCCAGCCCAGCCTGGCCATGGGGGCCGTGGCCGTGGATCCCAATAACCCGAGTGTCATCTACGCGGGCACGGGGGAGGCCCACGAGAGCGGGGATTCCTTCTACGGCGAGGGCCTTTTGAAGTCCACCGACGGCGGGACGAGTTGGAGCGTTTACGGGGCGACCTATTTCGCCGGCAGCTACATCGCCGCGGTGGTCGTGAACCCGCTGCATTCCAGCGACGTCTACGTGGCGGGAAACATGGGCCTTTACGAGTCCACCGACGCCGGCAACACTTGGGCTAAGGTGGGGCCCTGGGGCAACTACTGGGTGACCGCATTGGTCATCAACCCGACGAACGGTGATCTGTACGCGGCCGTGGAGGGCAAAGGAATCGAGGAGAGCACCGACGGGGGCAGCACCTGGACCCTCTTGAGCAACGGGGTGTTCTCGGGGCTAAACTTCGGCAACACCGCCTTGTCCATCGATGCGGCCAACCCCCAAATCCTGGTGGCCAGCGTGGCGGGCACGACACGTGGAGGGGCCGTCTACGAGACCACGGACGGCGGCGCGAGCTGGAGCAACCTCAACGCCCCCCCCTATTTCTGGGGTTCTTACTTCTATGGGTCCGGGAGTGCGGACCAGAGCTGGTACGACAACACCGTGGCCGTCGACCCGGCCAATTCCAGCATCATCTTCGCCGGCGGCATTGCCGTGGTGGAGACCACCAACGACGGCGGCAGCTGGTCGTGCGTGAACTGCCCGGGTGAGCCGCTGGCTTTCCACCCGGACCAGCACGCCATGCTCTTCGACAGCTCGGGGGATCTGTACGTGGGCAACGACGGGGGCATCTGGGAGATCACCGCCGCCGGGACGTCCTCCCAGGCGCTGGTGGACCTCAACACCAACCTGTCCAACCTCCAGTTCTACCCAGGTCTGTCCCAGGAGGGCAACGGAGCGGTGATCACCGGAGGGTCCCAGGACAACGGTAGCGAGGAGTACACCGGCAGTACCGCCTGGCCCGAGTTGTATGGGGGGGACGGATCCGGTACCGTCGTCAACCCCGGCAACTCCAATGACATCCTGGTCTCCGCCGACGAGGGCATATACTACAACTTCGGCACGGGCAGCGGGCCGTCGGCGGTTTGGACCAACGTCACCCCCAACGGCGGCATGAGTTCCAACTGGGTGACCCCCGTGGTTCTGGACCCGAACAGCGTCAGCGGCACGGTGCTGACCGGCGGGAACAACCTATATGAGGCCACCGATGTTTGGAGCGCCACCGGTTCCAGCCTGACTTGGACCAAGCTCACCGCCACGACGAACGTATCGACCTACGGCGACGTGTCCGCCATCGCCGTGGCCCCGGGCGAGTCCAACGTGATCTACGTGGGCTACAGCAGCGGAACGGTGATCATGACTACCAACGGCGGCGCGAGCTGGAGCAACATCACCCCCACCTCCATCGACCGCTGGGTGACCAGCATCACCGTCTCGCCCGCGAACCCGTACCAGGTGTACCTGACCCTGAGCGGCGCGGGCATGCCGCAATCTCAGCCTTCGCTCCCCCATGTGCTCTACACCGCGGACGCGAACGTGAGCACTCCCACCTGGACCGACATCAGCGGCAACCTGCCCGACGCGCCGGTGAACTCCCTGGTCCTGGACGGCTCGAGCGTCATCGTGGCCTCCGACGTGGGGGTGTTCGTGACCGCCGACGCCGGTCAGTCGTGGAGCGCCCTGGGCAGCGGTCTGCCCAACACCCAGGTGGTGCAGCTCGTCCTGACCTCGAACGGGGTGCTGTTGGCCGCCACCCACGGGCGCGGGGTTTGGATGATCTCGGTCAGCGCGCCGCCCGCCGCGGCGACCACGGTGACCGGCCTGTCTCCCAACTCCGGCCCACTAGCCGGCGGCACCTCGGTCGTCGTCACCGGCACCGATTTCACCGACGTCACGGCGGTGGATTTCGGGGGCGCTCCGGCCGCATCCTACACGGTGGTGTCGAGCACCCAGATCGCGGCGGTATCGCCGCCCACGTCGGTCGCCGGGTCCGTCTACGTGACGGTCACGGCGGCCGGCGGCATCAGTCCGGATAGCTCTGACGGCAGCTTCCAGTACGCGAGCACCGCCACCGGGTTCAGCCTTTGGAGCCTGTCCCCAGGCGCCGCCCCGGCCGGCTCCTCCCTGAGCCTCTACGGCAACGACTTCGGCACGGTGGGCGGCTCGGTCTACTTCACCCAAAGCAGCAACACGGTGGCGGCCAGCACCTACTGGAGCGACACCGAGGTGACCACGACGGTTCCGCCCGTCAGCAGCAGCCTGTCGCCAGGCAACGTCTCGGCGGCGGTATACAGCGACGTCAACGGTTTGAGCAACTCCCTTCCGTTCACGCTGATCGGCCCGCCGCGCAGCGTCAGCGTGTCGGTGTCCGCGACCAGTGTACCGGCCGACGGCACCACTTCCTCTCAACTGACGGCCACGGTGACGGACGTCAACGGCAACCCGGTGCCGGACACCCTGGTAGGCTTCAACACCACCCTGGGCACCCTGAGTGCGTCCTCGGCGGTCACCAACGCCTCGGGGGTCGCCACCGACACCATCACCTCCACCAAGACGGGCACGGCCACGGTGACGGCCACGGCCAGCGGCGTCTCGGGCACCGCCACGGTGACCTTCACCGCCGGCGCACCGGCCAAGGTGGCGGTTTCGGCCGCTCCGTCCAGTGTTCCCGCCGACGGCAGCACTGCGTCCACCGTCACGGCCACGGTGACGGACAAGTACGGCAACCCGGTGCCGGGCACCCCGGTGGGCTTCGGCACCACCCTGGGCAGCCTCAGCGCCACCACGGTCGCCACCAACGCCGACGGCCAGGCTCAGGTGACCATCACCTCCACCAAGACGGGCACGGCCACGGTTACGGCCACGGCTGGCGGCGTCTCGGGATCCGCCACGGTGACCTTCACCCCCGGCGCACCGGCCAAGGTGGCGGTTTCGGCCGCTCCGTCCAGTGTTCCCGCCGACGGCACCACTTCGTCCACCGTCACGACCACGGTGACGGACGTCAACGGTAACCCGGTGCCGGGTACCCCGGTGGACTTCAGCACCACTCTGGGCACCCTCAGCGCCACCACGGCGACAACCGACGCCTCGGGCGTCGCCACCGACACCATCACCTCCTCCGCCGCCGGCACGGCCACGGTGACGGCCACGGCCAGCGGCGTCTCGGACACCGCCACGGTCACCTTCACCTCGGTGGCGCCGACGGGATGCACGAGTTGTGGCGGTGGAGGCGGCGGGGGTGCCCCGGCACCCAGTCCGACATCCACCTCACCCACCAACACCTCGGCCAGCGCGTCGGTGACGACGGCTGGAGGCACGGTGGCCACGGCCGACAACTCCGTCGTGCTGAACGTTCCTCCCGGGGCCTTCACCGCCACGGTGACGGTGAGCATCAGCGCGGTGAGCCAGGCCAGTGCTCCGCCCGCTCCCAGGGGCTTCACGGCGGCTGCGGTCTGGAGCATGGGCACCGGCGGGGTGGAGCCAACCAAACCGGTGCAGGCCAGCTTCAAGTACGATCCGAGCCTTCTGAAGGGCCTGAACGCAGACCGCCTGGGCGTCTACCTGTACGACCCCGGCACCGGGACCTGGGCCTGGGTGGGGGGCGTGGTTGATCCGGCCACCGGCACGATAACGGTCACGCTCTCCCACTTCAGCATCTACGGGGTGCTGGCCAATACCGCCACCTTCAACGACCTGAGTCAGGCTTCGTGGGCCAGGACCGCGGTGGACACGCTGCTGGGAGCGAATATGGTGGCCGGCGTGGCCCCGGGGGTGTTCGACCCCAACGGAACCCTGACCAGGGCCCAGTTCGCCACCCTCCTGGTGAAGGCCGACGGATTGGCACCGGTCACCTCCGGGAAGAGCCCCTTCACGGACGTGTCCCCCGCGGCTTGGTACGCGCCCTACGTGGCGGCGGCCTACAACGCGGGACTGGTGTCGGGCGTCAGCTCCACCACCCCCACCTTCGATCCCAACGGCAGCATCACTCGGGAGCAGATGGCGCTGATGCTGGCCAAGCTGCTCGGGAGTTCCGCTCCCACGGGATCCTTGAGCCGGTTCTCGGACGCCTCCTCCATCGCGCCGTGGGCGCAGTCGGGGGTTGCGGCGGCGGTGGGTGCCGGCCTGATGACCGGGTTCCAAAACGGCACCTTCCAACCGACGGGTCTGTCCACGCGGGCGCAGGCCGCGGCGGTGCTGGCCAAGTACCTGTCCTACGTCGGCAAGGTGTAGTTCGGAAGAACCGCGGGAGGCCTCCCGGCAGGGGGCCTCCTGCTCATGATCCGCGCAGGGTGGGTCGGCGTCGCCGCTGCATGGCGCTGGGTGCCGAAGGGCGGCTTCGGTGAACCGGTGACGGATCTGCCGCCGGGAGGGGGGCGTTCGATGACTTGCGGCAGGCTCCGTGGGCAGGCGAGGCCGTGGACACCGGGCCGGGGGCGGATGTGGCGGCCGGCCTGGCGCCGGGTGGTCGATCCGAACGGCGTCTTGATCCGGGCTCAATTCACGACTTTGTCGATGAGGGCCGCCGGAGGGGCGGTCCCGGCACCGGTAACCACGGCCTTCCCGGCTGGGGCGCCGACGGCATGGCAGGCGCCTTATGCAGCAGCGGCCCACCGGGCGGGTTTGGTGGCGGGGGTGGGATCGGCAAGCTTTCGATCCCGATGCCCCTTCTAATGCGGAACTCCACAGTAGGAGGCAACCATGGAAGGGCGGCTCAAGACCGGCGATCTGCAGCCTAACCAGGGGGCTCAGGTCCCAATCGGCCACGGCCGCATCACCCCCCCGGGCAGCCGCAGGAGTTCCTGCACGCATACCTGGCCGGCGAGCACAACCGTCGCGTCCCCTGGCCACCAAGGAGCGCCCCGACGGGCGCCTGACCCCCGTGGACCCGGCCATCCTCACCCGGGCCTTTCTGGGGAAAGAGACCCCGGGTGGTTACCGGCGTGGGCACCGTGTCCCTGGAGGACCACGACTTCCACCGCAGTTTCACGGCCTTCCCGTCCAGGCTGGCCGGAGCCGTGGGGGCGGCCCTGGTGCGCGACGTCATCGGGTTTCCCGGCGTGGGAGGGGACATACCTGGTCTCCATCCCCGGCCCTGAGTACCAGGCGGTGCCGGGGGTGTTCGGCTTCCGCCACTTGGTGCAACTGCGCGGCTGGGCCTTTGGCACGCGATGCCCTTGCCATTAGGGGGGGACCTCTCCTCCGGCGGTTGGGAGGTCTGGGCGGAGGAGCTGGTGCGTCGGGTGTCCTCCTCCTGAGGGAACGCTGCGGGAACGCTGCCCCTGCTACGCTGAAGGCGGTCGAAGGTCGGGGGGAGGCGGGGGAAGGCGCATGGCTTTCAATCCGAAGGAGCAATCCCAACTTTTCACGGTGCGCCTGTGGCGGGAGCGGCTGAACGGCGAGGTTGAGGAACTGCGGGGGCAGGTCCGCCACGTTGCTAGCGGCGAGGAACGCTATTTCCGCGATTGGGCGGATCTGGAGCGCTTCCTGCGGGAGCGGCTGCCGCCCCGCGAGGAATCGGGCGGGGATTGAGGAGGGCGGGAGATGTTGCGGCGGCGCGAGCTTTGGATCCGCGAGCTGGGCTCGCCCCAGCCCGTGGCCCGGGTGGTGCTGGACCAGCGGCGGGGCAAGGTGCGGCTCGTGGTGCTGGACCTCGCCTACGCTGCGGTGCTGACGCCGCTTTTGGACGGGCGGCCCCTGTACCGGATGGGCGGCGGCGGCTGCGGGCCGGACGGCCAGTGCGTTGACGTCTTGGAGCGCATCGCGGTGTCCGATCCGCGTTTCGTGGGGTGCCTGCGGGAAGCCCTGGGCTCCCGGGGGCTGCTCCTGGAGGGGTGAGGGGCCGGGGCGGGGGACGGCCCTCGGGCCGGTCTTTTTCAGTTGCGGGTCAGGCGCCCGTCAGGTACCGGTCAGGACGGGGGCGCTCCGCCGGCCTTAGGATCGGGGGGAGATCGCGAGGGGAGGCGCAGGCAGATGGAGAGCCGCTGGTACACCACCCGCCGCTCGGCCGACCAGGTGGCCACCATGTTGGAGCGCTGGTTCGCCGCCCAGGGCATGCAGGCGCAGAACCTGCCGGGACCGGGCCGGGGGCGGGTGGTGCAGGCGCGGGAGCGGCAGGCCCTGAAGGGTGCCCTGGGCCTGGCCCGGGCCCTCACCGTCACCGTGACGGCGGATGGCCCGGAGCGGTTGCGGCTGGAGCTGGGCCACGCGAGCTGGGTGGACAAGGCGGTGGTGGGCGGGGTGGCCTGGCTTTGGCTTTGGCCCCTGGCCATACCCGCCGCCTGGGGCGCCTGGCAGCAGGCCCGCCTGCCGGAGCAGATCCTGCAGGCGGTGGAGCGATACCTGGCGGGGGAGGAGGACGGCTCCCCCGCGGGGCCGGAAACCTGCCCCGGCTGCGGCGCGGCGCTGACCGGCGGCGCTCGCTACTGTCCGGAGTGTGGCGCTGCGGTGCCGGGGAGGGGGTGAGGTGACCTTGGACGCGACGGCGGCGGCGGACTCCCAGGCTTGGCTGAGCCGGGCCGAGGCCTGCCTCAGGCTGCGGCGCTGGCACGAGGCCCGGGAGCTGGCCGAGGCGCGCCTGACCCAAGAGCCGCAGGACGGCGAGGCCCACCGGGTGCGCGCCCAGGCCCTTTGGGGCCTGGGACGGCGCGGGGCGGCCCGGGAGGCCGTGCGCGAGGCCCTGCGCCAGGATCCCCAGGAGGGGCGCTTCCTTTGGGTGCTGGGCAGCATGGAGTGCGACGAGGCGCGCGGCCGCGCCGCCCGCGCGGTGGCGCGCCAGCTGGTGGCGCTGTGCCCGGACTGGGCCCCGGCCTGGCGGCTGGCCGCCCGCGCCGCGCTTTTGCCGGGCGGGGATCCCCGCGCGGGAGAGCGCCATGCCCGGGAGGCCCTGCGGCGCGAGCCGAACAGCCCCGACGGGATGTGGCTCTTGGGGCTCAGCCTCCTGCTCCAGGGGCGCCCCCGCCAGGCCGAGGCGCACTTTCGCCAGGGCTTGGCCCGCGACGCCTCCCACGTGGGCTGCCTGGTGGGCATGGTGCGCTGCCACCTGCGCGCGCGGCGGCTGGCCCAGGCGCGGGACACGGCCCGCCAGGCCATCGCCCTGAATCCCACCAGCCGCCGCGTGGAGCAGGTGTACGCCCTGACGGTGGGCAGCCTGCACCCGGTGTTCCGGCCCCTGGCCTGGTGGAGCTTCTCCGTGGGGCAGTGGAGCCTCGGCCGGCGCGTCGCGGGATTGGCCCTGGTGCTCCTTTTGCTGGGGCAGGCCGCGGCGGTTTTGCCCCCGGCGGGGCAGGTTTTGTTGAGCCTGGCCTACACGGGCGCGGTGCTGTATCTCTTGGCCGGGGGAGCCCTCTTCCGCCTGGCCGTGGCGCGGAGGTGGTTCTTGTGAAGGAGGCGGCGGAGCGGGCCGCGGCCCTGCGCGAGGCGCTGGCCGTGAGCCCGGACAACGCGCCGCTGCGCCGGCTGCTGGCCCGCGGCCTGTTCGAGGCGGGAGCGGCGGCGGAGGCGGCGCGGGAGTGGGAATGGCTGCTGGAGCGCGACCCGGGGGACGCCGAGGCGCGCGCGGGACGGGAGCGCTGCCGGGAAGCCCTGGCGGTGCCCGCAGAGGA
>JAJZIM010000017.1 GCA_021810565.1 Bacillota bacterium | reverse complement strand
GGGGGGGGGGGGGGGATGGGGGGGGGGAGGGGGGGGTGGGGGCGGGGGGGGGGGTGGGGGGGGGGGGGGTGGGGGGGGGTGGGGGGGGGGGGGGGTGGGGGGGGGGGGGGGGGGGGGGGGGTGGGGGGGGGTGAGGGGGGGGGGGGGGGGGGGGGGGGGGGGGGGGGGCAATAAAAGGAATAAAAGCTACCTAGCGCCTATTAGATGGGCCCGACGACCAGCGGTGGCTGCGGGATGAAGCGCGGCGGTTGGGGCGGAATGTCGGCGATTGCGGCGGTCATCGCCGGCTGGGTGGTCGCGGGCGTCATCATTGAGACCTGGAGCGGGCTTGCCGTCCTGACCGGGGTGAGCGGGGTGTTCCTCCTCCTCACGGCGGGAGCGGTATGGCTCTGGCGCCACATTGGCCGGTTGGAGGAACTGACCTGCACCGACGAGCTGACCGGGGCGTGCAACTTCCGACATCTACGGCGGGTCCTGCCGCGGGAGGTGGCCCGGGCCGAGCGGGAGGGGGGGCCCCTATCCCTCCTGATGCTGGACCTGCGGGATTTCAAGGGCTACAATGATCGGCACGGCCATCTGGCGGGCAACCGGGCACTGGCCGCGGTGGTGCGTATTATCCTCTCCGAGGTGCGCACCGGGGACACGGTGGCACGGTTTGGCGGCGACGAGTTCGCGGTGGTGCTGCCCGGAGCTGACGAGGAGGAAGCCATGCGCATAGGGGAGCGGGTGGCGGGGCGCATTGCCGGGCGGTTCGGCGATCTGGAGGCCGATCTGGGCGTGCACGGCTACGCGGGTGGCGGACCCGAGGAGCTGCTGCACGCTGCTGACATGGCCATGTACGCCGGCAAGAGGAGCGGCTGAGGGAATTGAGCCTGTGGAGCTTGCCCATGGGATACCCCAAGGGGCTGAGGGGAGAGGAGATACCATTCATCACATCCGGGCGGGATGTCGAAATTTGTCGAAAGAAATATTTGAAGGAAAGAAGGAAGCTAGTGGCATCCTGTCTAAACATGTAATCCCGGGGAATTCGGTCGTCGGCGGCAGACGGAGATGGGAAGAATGGCGTGGCTCTTATCCTGGCTTGATCGGCTGCCGCATGAACTTGCACGGGAGCTGCTCAATCAACTGCCGCAAGTCTACGTGTGGGTGGAGGAGATGGGTCCCGGGGGCCGCTTGACCCTGGCCGCCCTTGTGGCGGCGGTGCTGGAGAGGAACACGTAAGAGGTTCGTTATGGGGAAGCCCGCGGCCGCGGCTTTCTTTGTATGCGGATGGTGACACGGTGTCACTATCCCTGGCCAATGTGGTGGAGGTGACACCGTGTCACCATGGGCACCGAACCAGCTGAACCACCCACCAGCCAGGCTCTTCCTGGCGAGGGGTACCAACCGATGGCGGTACCCAGGATACCGGACGGCCCAGGAATATGGCGATGAAATGCGGTCGTGATCTGTGGTATAATGCAGGAGGGTTAGTAACCGAATGCCCACGGTGTTGATCAAGGCAGGGTTCCGGTTTGGCTTCTGGGCCTCTGACCTTCGTGAGCCTCCCCACATCCATGCGGTGGGAAGTGGTGGAAGGGCAAAGATATGGTTGGTGGATCCGGTCAAGATTGAGGAAGCATATGGCTTGACTGTATCCGAGCAACGGAAAGCGCTGTCTATAGTGAAGAACCATAGAGACAGGTTTTTGGCCATCTGGGATAAGGCACGGAAGGAGGGAACGGTGTGATCATTCAAATGGATCCTCGGATAGTGGAAGTTAGAGTAGATGAAAAGATCCGAGTCATCTTGGCCGATGGACGGGAGGTTGCAGTTCCGGTGGAATGGTTCCCCCGATTAAAAAATGCAACCTCGGAACAGCGGGCCAGGGTGGAAATTCAGGCTTCAGGGGCAGGCCTACGATGGCCGCTGGTTGATGAGGATATCGAGGCTTCCGCCCTGCTCTCGCAGGGACAAATAGTTGTCTTTGGTGAGGGAGATTATCTCATCGAGGATGACGGGTCACTGGACAGCGTTCCAACTGTGGCTGCCCGGGCGTAGTCGACGAATCTGACTCCATCCGTTCCCGGATGACCCCGAGTTCCCGGTCGATGTCGGCCAAGGACCGGGGCTTTTCTCACCAAAGCTGACTCGCATGCCCATCACTTGGGCGTATTGCTCCGGCAGGTTTCAGGCGCCCCGCCAAGTCCTGCGCTGCGCTCCTATCGCCGGGCGACGCACTGCCAACGTTCCAGCAGGCATGTGGCAGCTTTCACCGTATTAAACAGCTACCTCCTGCTGATGCACCTCATCGCAGCCGCCGCCTGCCGGATGGGGCAAGAAGAACGCATCCGATGTGTGCGAAGTTTCGCCGCCTGAAGTAGCGGCCCCCGGAAGAAACATCCGGCGATGAGGCTCCGGCAGGGGCCTGTTTTCGGGTCCCCTCGCAGATCGGGATCAATGCCGTATATGACAATAGCTACCGCCCCCTCCCTAACTGGAAATTCCGCCGGCTTTCTTGTCGGTCTTTGTCCATCATGCGTTCCTCATCTTTACAGCTGGCCGGGGGTCAAAATTTTATTTTTGAGCAAAGCTCTAGGCTCTGTCGGGCCAGCACGGTATAACGAAATGGCTGGGCGGTGATGACGACGTCCGAGGAGGTCCAGGGGAAAAAGATCACGGCAGCGGCAATCACACTGCACCGGGCGGCCCGGACGAAGAAGTGCCGAAGCTGCGGCTGCCTGCATTCGTCCCTGGATGCGTTGGAGCGCGCCTTCCCTCCAGTATCCGCACCTTTGGAGCTTGCCGCAGCCATGGCCTACGCACGGGCAAACCTGGCGGAGATCCGCTACGACTGCCTGGGCTGCCGGGTATGCCACCCGGCCCGCGCCCTGGAACTCCTCGACCTGGGGCTAGAAACCTGTCCGGCCGGAGAGGTGGCGGAGCGGGCGGGCTGGCCGCCCCTGCCCGGGGCCTATGCGGCGCTGCGCTACCAAGCTCCCGTGGCTGTTTGCACCTTGACGGACGAGGTGCTGGCCGCGGCGGTGGCGGATTGGGCTGGACCACAGGTCGCCATCGCGGGGACCATCCAGACGGAGAACCTGGGGATCGAGCGGCTGATCCTGAACATCCTGGCCAACCCCCACATCCGCTTCCTCTTGCTGTGCGGCGCGGACTCCCAGGGAGCTGTCGGTCACCTACCCGGGCAGTCGCTGCTTGCCCTGGCCCAAGGGGGACTTAATGCGTACGGTCGCATCATCGAATCCCGTGGCAAGCGACCCTTCCTCCACAATATCGCTCCGGCGGCGGTGGAACATTTCCGCAGCACCGTGGAGACGGTGGATCGCATCGGCATTGCGGATTTGCCCGCAGTGGCTGCAGCGGCTGTCGAGTGCGCCGCCCGCTACCCCGGCCCTGCGGAGCCTTTCCAGACGAGCCGCCGCGTGGAGGTACTGCAGGGCTACGAACCCCAGCGGATGGTCCCCGACCCGGCGGGTTATTTCGTGGTCTTCATGGATCGAATCCGTCGGCTGCTCACCCTGGAGCACTACCGCAACGACGGTGTGCTCGACGCCGTCATCGAAGGGGAAAAAGCGGCCCAGCTATATTGGCCAGCCGTTGAACGGGGGCTCCTCTCCCGTCTGGACCATGCCGCCTATCTCGGTCGCGAGTCGGCCCGCGCGGAGGAGGCACTATCCACAGGCGAGCCCTATAGCCACGCTGCCAGCCCCGGACAAGCCTAACGCTCTAGAGGTGGTAGCCCTAAGAGCCCAGCCGCCCATGCGGGCGGTTATTTTTTTATGCCTGACCCTTTAAGTCAGCCTCCCCGCATCTGGCCCCACCGCTCAATATGCGGCAATATAACCCTGGGAAACGGAATTTCGTTGGGAGGTTGATCGCCATTCGGGCACCGGAGATCACGGAGGCTTTCCGAATTGCCCCGGTGAGCGGTGGTGCCGCTGAACGGCCTACCGGGCAGACTCTTGCAGAAGATGGATGGCAGCCTTTTGCCTGTTTGCGCATTGTCCCTGCCAGTCCCTCGGCGGCCCCTGAAGCAATTCCCCCACCTGACCACGGAATAGCGGCGCAAATAGTCCTGTCGGCACCACAGGCTGACTTAAAGGGTCAGGCATATATTTTTTTGCCCCGCCAATCCGTCCAACATCCTTTCATCCTTATTATAAGGTGACACCGTGTCACCATCGGCTCATTTGTTGGTCTGCACCGAGAAATAGTTTGGCTGCTCCTGCCACGTTCGTGTGGCCTTATCATATCGCACCGTAGCCCGAGCGTTCTGGATGGTGGGGCAGCACATGGCGGAGGTAGGGCCGTAATAGCCGCCGGAGAGCACGAGCATGCTGCCTGAGATGGTTGCGCCGAGGCCGCAGAAGTTGCTGGCGTTTAGGGAGATCCGGTACTTGCCGTGCAGGTACGCGAGGACGTCAACATCCGTGGATCCGCAATCGGCGCCGGTGCTCCAGAAGCTGGCCACGAGCTGCTGGCGCCCGTTTCCCATTAGGTCCGCGGCACCCACCAAACCGAACCTCATCGGGAACGGCATCCGGCTGGATTGCCCCGCGATCAGTGCGCCGGCTGCCTTGCCGCTGCCGGGTGACTGGAACACCGCTGTCCAACGGCCGGCCGTGTAGGAATAGATGGTGAGGTACGGCTGGGTGAAGG
The DNA here is from genome assembly GCA_021810565.1 of Bacillota bacterium. Lineage (GTDB taxonomy): Bacteria > Bacillota > Sulfobacillia > JAJZIM01 > JAJZIM01 > JAJZIM01. Next base: position 46,112 of record JAJZIM010000017.1, on the reverse strand, counting down.
CCGGGGCGTTGGGGGTTGGCTTGGAAAGTGTCACCAAGCTGTACACGACGATCTGATCCGGCCCCTTGCCGGTCATTTTCGCATAGAGCACCTTCTTCACCGTACCCGGCGGCGCGGGGGAAAGGGTCGACAGCGGCACCTTTGCTGCATTTACCCGCATCGGAGCAGACGGTTTCGCGGGTTGGGCGTTTTGTGGGGAAGTGCTGGCGGGGTGCGGCTGACCGCAGGCTGCCAGCAGTAGAGCGAGGGCCGTCAGGATTCCGATTCCGCAACCGCCTTTCATCGTGCTGTTTTTTCTGCCTACCACTTCTGCCCCCCCCTTCCGTTCCGCTCATGGTGACACCGTGTCACTATCCTCGGCAACGCGGCGGAGGTGACACCGTGTCACCTTAATTCCCGGCTCTCGATCCACCGGGCCAACTCACTGGTCAGGGCGTCCATGGCCCGGCCGACGAGCTGCCGGGCCCTCTCCCGGGTGACCCCGAGTTCCCGGCCGATGTCGGCCAGGGACCGGGGCTTTTCCTTGCCCAGGCCGAGTCGCATGCCGAGCACCTGGGCATCCCGCTCCGGCAGGTTCCTGGCGAGGCGCTCCAAGAGATCCCACAAGGCTGTCACGTCACCGGGGACCACCTCCCCCCGAGCACGGCGCACCAAATGGTTCAAGGTCTCTGCGTCGGCGTCCCGGCATGCCCGCAGGAGTTCCGCCGCGGAGTCCAGCCGGTCCGCCGGCACCTCCTCCAGCCGCTTGGACAGGCGCAGCCTTTGGGCTGCTTCAGGGCTGGCCCCCTCCAGCCTAGTCCGCAACTCTTCCTCGACCTCGGACGTCCGCCGGGTGAGGGAGCCGTCGGCTGTAGCGTCCACAAACCAAGCCAGGGGCTTACCGAGGCGACGGCCGATGCTCAGGAGCGTCGGCAGATCAACGAACCCCTCCGCCCAGCGGACGGCCGCATCCGGGGGGACCCCCAGGTCGCGGGCCAATTCGGCGGCGTCCAGACCGGCGACTGCCATGGCTTCCTTGAGCCGGCGGGCGAGGAACTCCCGGTACTGGGCATCCGGGGCGGCGGGGCCGCCCTCGTCGGTGCGGCCGAGCAGGTAGTCCAGGCTGACGCCGAAGAATTCGGCCAGGCGGACGGCCACCTCGAGGGATGGTGGTTGGCCGTGCTCATACCCGCTGATGCTTCCTTGATGTAGCCCAATCGCGGCAGCAACGTCTTCCTGTTCGTACCTTGCCGCGAGGCGTAATTCTTTGAGCCGGCGCAGGCAAACTTCAGACTTTCTTAAAGAGGGCAGCCTCCTCTTGACATAAAGATAATGTCGATATAGAATATGGCCCAAGACGAGGTGATGGGAGGTGACGCTTAGGGAGCTGCGGCGGGCCATAAGCGAGACCCAGCGGCAGACGGCCATGTCCGTCGGAGTCACCCAGAGCTGGTACTCGCGGCTGGAGACGGGGAAGGCGCTGCCTTCTCGGGAGGTGGTCGTCCGATTGGCGGCGCACTTTGGGGTGAGTGCGGATGAGATCCTGAGCATGTTCCGCCAGCCGACCGGGAGGCTCAGCGCCGCGGATCCGGGTCGTCGGTCTCGGGAGAGTCGGCGGAACGGTTGATCTCTGGCCGGTCGGTGCGGCCCACCAGGTAGTCCAGGCTGACGCCGAAGAAGTCGGCCAACTTGAGGAGGATGTCCAGCGGCGGGCACCTCTCACCGCTCTCGTAACGCACGATCATGGTGCGGGACACTCCTACGGCTCTTGCCACATCTGCTTGGGTAAGCCTGGAAGCCTTCCTAACCCCAATCAAGCGTTCCGGAAGACCCGCCAAAAAAATTTCACCTACCCGGTTGACAGTGCCTATTAGGCACATTATAATGAGCGCGAGGTGCATTAAAGGCACATGGCAACAACGACCATCAAGGAGCTGAGGGAGGCGCAGGGGGTAAAGCAAGCCGATATTGCAGAAGCAATCGGGATCTCACGTTCCCACTTCAGTCGACTGGAACGGGGCAGGAGCAGGCCTTCGGCTGAGGTATTGGAGAAGTTGGCAGACTACTTCGGCGTGGCCACCGATGACATCCTCGGCAGGCCGGGCCGCCCGGGCTCCTCCCGTCAACAGGCCAGCGCCGTTGAGCGCGGCGGGGAGGGGGCCAGGGAGCTCAGCCTGGGAGAGGGCCTCGAGGGCAAAGTTTGAGGCTTGGCCCCGAAATCCAAGGCGGCAACTGCGCCAACTGTGACGGGGAGACGCAGATGCAACCAGAGGTCAGGCCTCAATTCCAATATTTTCGCCATGTCGAAGCGGAATCCTTCTTCAATCTTGGAGGGAGGTGCGCGGATGTCGGACTGGTACGTGCCGCCGAAGGACGTGGTCTGCGAGACGGAGGGTGGGGCCGTCCGGGTCAAGGTCGCCTGGTTCCGGGATGCGGCCCAGCGCTACCACCAGGTGCGCGAGGAAGACGTTCGGAAGCGAGGTTGGATCAAGGCATTCCTTTGTGCGGTGGCGTACCAGGCGGGCCGGACGGCCTACGAGGAGACGGCCCGGGTGTTGTTCGGCGGCGACCGACCGATCAACAGCGCCGACCACTACGTGCGGGTGGTGGAAATCTTCCCGGACATGGCCCTGCACGTGCTGGGGGAGCGGGCGCGCAAGTGGCTTAAGGATTATGTAGACTTGAGTAACGCGTTACTCAGCACGCCGTCTGAAATATCCGACAACGTACCGTTCCGGGCCTTTTTCCGGGCGGCGAACTCCCCCGATCCGATGGAGACGTTGCGGCGCATGTGTGGGGACGACATGGGGACGGGACCCATGGCGCAGACCATGTCGGATGCTTCACCCGAAGGGCCGCAGTCTCATGATCCCGTGGATGCCGAGGAAGCGGCCGAGCCGGGGAGCGAGGATTCCGGGGAGGACGCCGCGCAGGCGGAGAACCTGTGCGAAGCGGTGCACAGGACGGGCAGGTACATAGAGCGAGCGGTGGACAAGATAAAGGACGAGCTGACCAGGTTGAGGAACGCGGCCGCCACCGACGCGGAGGTGGGCGATGAGTTCTGGGCGATGTTGAACGCGGCGGAGCGCAAGGCCGCTGTGGCATCGCGATTGCTGGTAGTGCCACTGGTGGAGGATGCCGGACGCTGGTGTGAGGAGCGGCGGCGCAAGGCGCAGGACGAGGCGGCGGCCACCATTGACCGGGCCAGGCAGCGGGCGGCGGAGATCACCGCCGCCGCCAGGGAGGAGAAGCGGCGGCTGGAGGATCGCCGCCGGCGACTGGCTGCCGAGATGGCCGCGGCGCAGTTGCAGTACGACCGACTGCGGCGGGAGGTGGATGCGCTGCGCTATCCGGCCCAGTTGTCCGCGCCACGGCCGCAGCCGCGGGAGGACGGCTCCCCAGAGGAGCGGCGGGCGTGGAAGGAAATGAAGAGCCGTATCCTGCGGCTGAAGACCAGCGGAGTGTCGGCGCGCGAGGTGCGGCACATCCTCGCCCGTGACCGGTACCACCGGCAGGGCCGCGTCCTGGCGGTGATCAGCACGGCGCTGAACGGCCTGCTGGCGTCAGGCGGGGCCGGTGTGGAAGGGGCGGCGCAGGCTGTGCGGAACATGGATCCGCACGTGATCCGCGAGCCCGCGAGGGCTGCCAGGGTGGCCATCCTGTCCAAGGCCTTCCTGGAGCAGATGGACTCCCTCGTCGTGGGTGCCGTTGATGCCGAGGCCAAGGCCTTCGACGAACTGGTAGCCGAACTCATGGCGACGGATCCGGACGGCGAGGTGCGCCGCGCCAACGCCGAGTACCGCCAGAATGGGCGCAACCCCGGCATGACGGTGTCCGGGAACCCGGTGCTCCTGGGGATGGGCTTGAGGGAGGGGTAGAGCTTGGAGCGAAGGCTTGCGGTCGTGATTGGGGGCGTGTTCGCGGGCGTGGCGGCGGGCGCGGCGTTGGACGGGCAGGGGATCCTGGCGGGGCTGTGCCTGGCGGCGCTGCTTGCGTGGACGGTCCTCCTGCGGGCCCGGGCTGAAGGGGCGGAAGACGAGTCCTGACGGCAAGGCCGGAATAATCCTGAAAGCTGGGGCGTCCACCGCGGTGGGCGCCTTTCCGATGGGAGGGGAAGGCCCTGATGAGGAAATGTCCCGCGTGCGGCCGGCTGACCCTGGAGTACGACCGTTATTTTTCGGCGGCCAGGTGCCTGAGCGGTGACTGCGGCCACTTCAAGCCCATGCAGGAGGAGCAGTTCGAGACGGAGGAACTGCTGGGGGTCGTCCTGAAGATGCCGCTGTCCCTGAGCGATGCGGCCGCTGGTGCCGAACGCGCGGGGGAGGCCCTGCTGGCCCTCCGGGAGGACAAGGCGGGCTGTGCCGCCCTTGCCCCGGACGACATGGATCGAACGGCGGTGGCGGCGTGTCTGGCGGACCGGTGGTACAGCGATCCATCGCCCTGGATCTCCGACGCGGCCAGGGCGCTGGTGCGGCACCTGGCGGAGCACGGAGTGACCCTGGATGAAGCCAGGAAGAAAATTGCCCAACTCAGTCTGGTGATTGAGGGAAGGCGGGCATGCCACGCTGGGAAGGTCCCGCTGATCACGGCATTCGAGGGGACGGGGGATGCCGGGACGAAGGACGCCGCGGCCGACGTAGGCGGCGCCGCCACAGCTGGGACCCCCGAGGCGTGAGGTGGGAGCATAACGGGGCTGAAGGGGAGGGCTGCGTCGTGGACCGGTACGAACCGGTGCTGGAGTTGGAGAAGATCCAGGTGTGCGTGAACGTGCGCAGAAACTTCGACGAGGAGAAACTTCAGGAGTTGGGTGACTCCATCAGGGAGAACGGACTCCTGGAGCCCCTGATCGTCCGCCCCGGGGAGGGCGGCGCCTTCCTGCTGGTGGCCGGGGAGCGCCGGCTGCGGGCGGCGCGCCTGGCGGGGCTGTCCACCGTGCCGGCCCGGGTGCTGGAGATGGACGAGAAGACGGCCACCAAGTTTCAACTGCTGGAGAACCTGCAGCGGGAGGACCTGGATCCCGTGGAGGAGGCGGAGGCCTTCCGCCGGCTCATCCAGGAACACGGCTACACCCAGGAAGTCCTGGCCAGGGAGCTGGGGATCTCGCAGCCGCACGTGTCGAACCGCCTGCGCCTGCTGCACCTGCCGGACGAGGTGCAGGAGAGCATTACGCGCAGAATGCTATCGCCGTCCCACGCGGTGCCCCTGGTGCCGGTGGCCAAGGTGGCTCCCGACCTCGCCTTGGCGGCGGCGGAGAAGATGGTCAAGCAAAGCACCCCGAGTGCCGAGGCGGCCGACGTGGTGGAGCGGCTGGTGTCTGAGAAACTGCCCCCGCTCTATTCCTCCAACTGGATCAGCGGGGACCGGGAAGCCCCCCTGTTCGATGTGGGGCCTTGCCAGAACTGCAAGTCGGTGCTGCGCGCTGCGTACTGGAGCAACGAGAAAAAGCACCCGTACTGCGGCAATCCGGAGTGCTGGCACGGGAAGCAGGCCGAGGCGAGGGATGCCATGGCCACGAAGCACGGTGCTGACAAGGTGGTCAATGCCGCCGAGTTGCCTTACGGTTCCTTCGCCCACTTTGATCGGGATAACGATCTGCAAGGCGCTTGGGAGCTATGTGCAAACTGCGGCAAGCGCAAGATGACCGCCTACGGGGGCGCGGTGTGCCTGGACCCGGCGTGCTACGGCAAGACCGAGAGGAAGGCCACGAGGGAGAAAAATGCGGGGGCGCGGGGGCGCCATGCGGAAGAGGTGCAGCGGGTTCGCGATGCGGCCACGGCTGTTGCGGTGCGGGCTGCCCAGGGTGTGGACCACGGGTTCATGGTGTACGCCGCCGCCTTGGCCCTGGCGGCGGTGAACCCGGAGTATTGGGACGACAACATGGACCGGCGCCCGGGCCAGGCGCAGTATGCGACCACGGTGCCGGGACTCAAGGGGGCGGACCTGAGCATCGCGGATATCCTGAACGCTAGGCGTTATTGTCGAGAGCGTGCCAAGGAGTCATGGGCCAGGGTCTTGGGATGCCTGGATGGGCTGTCGGATGCGGAACTGGCGCTGATAGCGGTGGAGTACCCGGCGCTGGCCAGGGGGATCTCGCCTCTGTCCGGGTGGATACTGGACATAGAAATGGAGGACGTTGCCGAGAACGGGGAGGCTGATAGCCAGGGGCAGCAGGGGGACGCCGAAGAGGAACTGGGGAAGGTGCTGGCCGAGGTGGGGATATAAGAACACCGCGTCGGGGTGGATCCTTGGGACTGAAGTAGAGGACGATAACCAGGAGCAGGAAGAAGACGATGAGGATGAACCGGCGACGGGGCTGGCCGATGTAGCAATCTACCGCCTCGGCCAGTAATTACATTTACCTGAATCCCTGGCCCTGGTTTGAGTTTAGCCTTGATTTAAGGCGTGATATGAAGTCCAGGTGCCGCTGAACGTCGAGGTGAGGCGTGCCCTGCTTCGGTACCTGGACGTGCGCGGTCGGGGTCCTGGGCCGGTTTTCCCGGGAGCGGGGGGAGGAGGGCTGACCACCCGGGCGGTTACGGGCATGGTGAGCCGATATGCGCGGGCTGCGGGGGTGGCGGCGAGCCCGAACGTTCTGCGGCACACCTTCTGCCATGAACTGGTGGAACGGGGCGGGGTGGCTTTGGACAGCGTAGCCATCCTTGCCGGGCACACCACCCTTGACGGAAGGCCCAACGTCAGGACCACCATGCGCTACGCGGTGCCCCGAGAGCGTGAGTTGGAGCGGGCGGTGGAGAGCATAGAGTGGCATTGACTCGGTGGCGCCGCGTGATCCATGCCTGGGAGGTGGCTCGGGTGGGGGATGTGGGGGAGTCAGGGGAGTTGCGGTTCGACCAGGGCGTGACTCGGTTCTGCCTGGATGACTGGGAACTGCATTGCGGGGACGTGCTTCAGGTACAGGTGGCCGGTATGTGGCTGCCGGTAAGGATCGAGTACGGCCACGACCATCCCAAGGGTTGGTACCTGGTGACGGAGGATCATACGGTCATCCTCCCGCATGGCGGAATGAAGGCGAGGCCGCGCCGGCCTGGGGTGAGGAGGTGAGCTGCCATGAAAAGGGGATCGGAGAAACCGTTCGGGGGCCAGCCTTCAAGGACGGAGGGCTACCAGGCCCGCTGCGCCAGGGGCAGGGAGTGGGCGGCTGCCCATGTGGGCGAGTGGTTCCCCTTTTCCTTCAAGCGCGGGGCAGGGGAAGGTCAGGAGAAGGAGCTTCGGCAAGTGCGAGTGGTGGGGCTGCACACTAACTTCGCCTTGCTGGAGGTGCGGGCGACCGGCTGCGGCACTTGGCGGGAGACGGTGGGCTACGATGCCCTGGCTCGCGCCGGCCAACGAAGGAGCGCGGGGCCGGCACCGGTCAAGACGCTTCCCTGCGGCTGCCTGGTGGGACCGGCTACCGTCACCCTGTGCGTGCTGGGCAGGGCGCTATGGGACAGAGCCGCCGGGCGGGCGCCGAATGGCCAGGCCTGGCTGGAACTGGATGTCCACCTGCAGCGTGTACCGCGATGTAAAGCCGGCTGAACGCAAATTCATCGGGATCTGAACGGGACTCCGGGCAGCCGGAGCCTTTTTGGTTGGGGAGTGAGTGCCATGAGGGTCTTGAAGTTCTCGGAGCCGAGGCGAGGGGACGTCTTTTTTGCCGATCTCAACCCCGTGGTCGGGGCGGAACAGGGCGGCGTGAGACCGGTGCTGGTGCTGCAGAACGACACCGGCAACCGCAGGGGCCCGACCGTCATCGTGGCGGCCATAACCAGCAGGGAGAAGCCGCGCCTTCCGACCCATGTGGAGGTGTTCGTGACGGGCTTGGAACGGGCAGTGGTGCTTCTGGAGCAGATCCGGACCATTGACAAGAAGCGGCTGCGCGAGCTGCGGGGCAGGCTGAGCATCGAGGACATGCGCAGGGTGGAGATGGCCTTGCTCGTCAGCCTTGGGATGGGACGGGAACGGGCATGTGTTTAGGGGTGACCCACCGGTTGGTGGGGCTGGCCGCCGGCGCCACCGTGCTCGGCCTTCCATACGCATCCCGATCTCTCGAAGGCGTCGGCGGCATCGGGGGCATTGCGCGCGACGCCGTCGCGTCGGTGGCCGCGGCGGACCAGCGCGTGGCCGTGGCCTGGGGCCTGTCTGGCTTCCTGGCCGCGGCAGGCTACCTGGCCGCGTGCCAGTTAGGCTCTCTGGCGCCGGACATCGACGAGGCGCACAGTGAGATCTCCCGCGGGCGGCCATTCCGGCTGGCCCTGCCGTCCTCGTTGCGAGCCAGGGGATTGGTAGGTTCCATCCTGGCCGCGGCTGTGGACTTGGTGCTTGGGCTGGTTAACCTGGTGGTGGGGGCGCTGGCCGGTGCCGCATCCTGGGCGGCGAGCTCCGTGGGTGGCGGCCACCGGCACCTGTGGCACTCAGTGTTTCCTGGGCTGTTCTTGCTGGAGGCGGTGTTTTTGGGCGCGGCGAGTGCGGCGGGGCATGGCGCGCTTCTCCTGGGAGCCTGGCGCGTCTTGGGATGGGCGGGTCCCCATCTGGTGGCGCCGCTGGCCAGCGCTATCGTGGGCACTTTTCATGTGGCCGCCTTCGGGTTCGGGACGGGCATCGTCTCCCACCTGCTTGCCGACATGCTGAACCCGGAAGGCATACCGCTGGCGTGGCTGCCGGGGCGCGAGATCCGGATCCGACTGCCGCTGTTCGGAACGGGATCGGTGGGTGAGCGGGTGTTCGCCCTGTTGATGGGCGGATGGCTCATCGGGCTCACCGTGGCTGCGGTAGAGGGGGCAGGGCTTTTTGCGTAGGAAGCTGCTGATGACGGTGCTGCTGTGGGTGATGCTGACGGTGTCCTTTGCTGGAGCGATGGTCAGATTTGCGACACCGCGGCAGCCGGTAAAGGCCGGCACGGCATCCACGTCCAACGCTGCGGTGGCCGGGTTTGCCGCCGCCTTCGCGCGGAACTGGCTGGCCTGGAGCCCCGACACGGCGGTCGAGCGGGCCAGGGAGCAGGTCCTAGCCGCATTCGCCGCCCCTGGTCTTGCCCAGAACAGCCCCGGGCTGGGACTGGCGGTGGGCACCTACGCCCAGCGGGTGACCGATGTGGAGCCCCTGGGGGTGGAGTCCCTGGGTCCGGGCCCCGGCGGCACGGAGTATTACCGGGTCACCCTGCTGGCCCAACTGTCCCGGGCGGAGGTGACCGCCGCGGGAGCGGCCACAGGGACGGTACCGATGCAAAGCAAAGGGCAGACCGGCAAAGCGGCCGCGGTGCCGGCTTCGTCCACCGCTCAGGCTGCCCCGGCTAAGGCAGCCACGTTCTTCTGGCTGGTCAGGGTGTTCGTGGCCAGGACGCCGGCGGGCATGGCCGTATACGCCTATCCCGCGGTGCAGGACGTGTCGGGTGCCGCCATCGAGGTGGCCACCCCGTCCTTCGGCAAGGGGGTGACGACACCGACCAGGGAGGCGGTGCAGTCTCTGCTGGCCAACTTCTTCGCCGTCTACGCTTCCGGGCAGCCGTCATCGATGCTGGGGCCCTACGTGGCGCAGGGCAGCGTGGTGCCGATCCCTCTGGGGAGCGACTGGCAATTCGTGCGTCTGGCCTCGGCCAGGGTCGAGCGCGGTTCGCCGACGTCATTGGTGGCCCAGACGGTGGTGGAGGTGGGGTACCTGCCGGAGGGGGTGAGACTGCGGGAGACGTATCTCGTAACCCTGTCCGAGGAGGGCGGCAAGTTCTTCGTCAAGTCGGTTGTACCTTGAGCAAGGAGGGATCGCAGTGAACACAGGCAGTGGAGGTGGCGGCGTCGGCACCGACTTCGTGCACTCCAGCTACACTTATCTCGCCCACCCCGTGATCTGGGTGGTGGCCTTCGTCGTCCTGTTCGTGGTGATCCGGCACTTCATCCATGGTGCCCACTCCCAGATCATCGTCACGATCATCTTCGGCATCCTGGTCCTGCTGGCCGTGATCGACCCGGGGCTGATCTGCTATGTGGCCCAGGGGGTGGCCAACGGTCTCAACGGCGCCCTCGGAGCTCCCGCCAGCGCCATCACCTGCGGCTGACACGGAGGTGGCAGGATGAACCCGCAACGCACCGCCGTGAGCTACAGTTCCGTCTTCCGGCTCAGGAAAACCATCTACACCTTCGGCAACATCAAGCTGCCCGTGGGCATCCCCCAGGACTCGCTGATCATGCTGCTCGCGGCCATTGCGGCAGGCTTGGCCGTGCAGACCGTGTTCCCGCCAGTGCGGCTGGTCCCCTATGCGGGGCTGGCGCTGACGGTGATCGGGCCGGTGATGGCGGCCTGGTACGCATCCCGGGCCGACTGGGAGGGAAAGGGCCTAGCCCCGTACGCGGCGGGACTCTGGTCCGCCTTCCTGGCGCCACGGCACATGTGGATGGGAAGAAGGCGCATCTGGCGCAGACCGGGAAAGGTCAGGGCCGACGCGGCGCTGCCCTGCTGGCTGCGCGGCGTCCAGGCCGGGCAGGAACTGGCGCCGCTTCCGGCCAGGGGAATCCTGCTGCCTGGGACGCGGCTCATCTTGTCGGGGCCGACCGTCTTCCGGGCGGCAGCGGCTGCCGGGGGGACGCGAGAGTTGCTCCTGCGCCCGCTGGACCGGGGCACGGCCCGTACGACCGCGGGCGCCTTTGCGGGCAGAGCCCGCGGCGCGGCCGGAGGAGGGGCCGTCATCATGATGGACGCCGCGGGGGTGCTCCATGTGGAGCAGGGAGGTGGCATTGATGGCTGAGGCCCTGGCCCTGCCCCGGTATTTCGAGGCCAATGTGCTGTGGAGCGGTGACCGGGTGCATGCCGTGTACGAGCTCTCCCTGTCCACCTACCAGCACCTGAGTGAGGGCCGGCGGCTCACGGTCGCGGGCGCGATGTCCTCCTTCCTCCTCTCCCGGCCCAGACGCGGCCATCTCATATCCGTCACCCGGGACATCACCTCTGAGGAGTACGTGGACCAACTGGCCGCGCTCAGCCGGTCGGATCAATGTCCGGGGGAGTACGCCGAGGCGGTTTCCGAGGCGGCCGCCGTCCTGCGGGACACCCGGCCCGTGCGCCGGCGCCTGTTCCTGCTCCTGGAGCTGCCGGTGCGCCGGGAAACGCTCCTGTCGGCCGTGCCGCTGCCTCGGTTGGGGGATGCCGAAGGGGAGGAGGAAGAGGAGAGGCCGCGGCAGGGCATGGTGGGATCCCTGCGGGAGTGGGCCCGGGACGTGCGCCAAGCCGTCCACTCGAGTTTCGGGCTGCGGGAGGACATCCCGGTGGAGGAGATCGAGGAGGTGGTGGCCCAGGAGCGGCTGGCGTACCAGGAGGTGGCTGACGCCCTGGGCGGCCGGCGGGCAACCCCGGAAGACGTGGCGTGGCTCGTGCGCCGCAACTTCTACCGGGGGATCCAGGAACCGCCCTGGACGCCGCCGAAGCCGCGCAGCTTCGTGCGGGTGGTGGGCGGGCGGGCGCGGCTGCGCCCCGTGAAGAACGAGGTCTTGTCCCTGGTGGCCGGCGCCATGGTGGCGCTTGACCGCCGGGACTGGGGCAGGAGCCTGGTGGTGCACCATGAGGACGGCGCGAAGTCCTACCAGCAGTTCCTCTTCTTCGGGCGGCTGCCTGAGGAGGTGGCCATGCCGGGCGGCGAGTTCCTCTTCTGGCTGGAGGACCTGAGCTTTCCCGTGGACGTCTCGGTGCATTTCGAGGTTCAACCCCCCGAATCTGCGCGGGCGGCCCTGTCGCGCCAGATGAAGGCCGTCAAGGACCAGGCCAACGAGTTCGCCAGCGGCCGCGGTCAGATCCCGGAGCAGCTTTTCAAGGCGGATCAGATGGCCACACACCTGGAGGCGAATCTGGACGGGCGCCTGCCGCTGCTTTGGGCGACTATGGTGCTGGGCGTGGGGGCGCCGGTCAAGGACGAGCTCAAGCGCCGGGTGGGAGAGTTGGTGCGGCTCTACCGGCCGGCGGGCTTCGAGGTGGTGTCTCCGCCAGGGGACGCCCTCACCGGCTTAAACGATTTCTTCCCCGGAAGCCGCCCAGGGGAGCTCGCCCCCAGGACGCTGCAGGGGCTGGCCCAGATAAACGTCTGGTCCCTGCCCATGGACGTGGACTTCCTGGCCGCGGCGGGGCTGCACGCCGGCAAGAGCCTTGGGGATCCTCAGGGGGTGTACGCCGCTTACGCCGCGGACACCGAGCGGCCGGTGCTCCTGCACTTGGCTCGGGCCACCAGGATTCTGAAGCAGAGCGGCGCCATCCTCATCCTGGGGACCCTGGGTGGCGGCAAGAGCGCCCTTTTGAAGCTCCTGGCCTACATCACGCTGGTGTTCCAGGGGGGCGTGGCCTTCCTCCTGGACCCCAAGGACGAGTACTGGGCGCTCATGCACCCCCGGCGCCTGCCGGAGCTGTCCCGGCTGGCGCGGCGCATCGTCCTGGAACCCGGCAGCGACACTCGGTTCAACCCCTTCGTCATCTCGAAGAACCTGGACCGGGCCCGGGTCATCGTGACGGACTTCCTGGCCGTGATGCTGGAGGCGCGGGCCAGCACGGCCAGGCGTAGCGTCCTGCACCAGGCGGTCAAGGCCGCCTACGAGACGGGGCGGCCGGACATGAACACGTTCCGGCAGGCGGTGGAGACAGTGCGGGCATCCTCCCCCGATACCGACAAGCAGTTGGAGGCGGGGCGGATCCTGGACCTGCTGGAGATATACGAGTCCCTGCCCGTGGCGCGGCTGGTCTTCGCCACCTACGAGGAAGGCCAGCGGATGGACCTGGCGGGCAGCCGGCTGACGATCGTGAGCCTGAAGGGCCTGGGGCTGCCGCAGCAGCAGCCCGACCGGGACCGGATGGCCAATTGGGGCGCCGAGATGACCGAGTCGGAGCGTTTGGCGGTGGCCATATTCCTGCTGGTGGCGCGGCTGGGCCAGGAGGTGCTCATGGAGGCGCCGAAGGAGCTGCTGAAGCTCTTCGGCTCCGACGAGTCGTGGATGGCCCTGGCCTTTCCCGAGGGTCAGCGGCTGCTGCGCCAGGTGGCCAAGATGGGACGCACGTTCAACATCGTGCCGGTCATCAGCACCCAGAACGCGGCGGACATAGACGACCAACTGCGCAACCTTATCAGCCAGGTGTTCGTGTTCCACCTGGAAAGCGACGGCGAGATCCTGGACGCCCTGCGTATGGTGGGTCTGGTGGACGGGAAGGACGACCCGGCCTTTCAGGACTTGGCGGCCAAGGTGCGCGACTTCCGCGCGGGGCGGTGCTTCTACAAGGACCTGGAGGGGAGGGTGGGCGAGGTGCAGGTGGAGCTGGTGCCCCACAAGCTTCTGGACGCCTTCGATACCACCCCGGACAGGATGGCCGATCTGGAGCGGGAGTTCCAGGGGGAGGCTGCGGCGGATGCGTAGGGCGGTGACGGGGGCGTTGGCTCTGATGGTGCTGGGGGCGGCACTGGCGGTCGGAGCACGCACCGGCATGCTTCAGGGGCTCGCCGCAGCGGCGGTGCGGGCCCGGGTGGTTGCCCTCGGTGTTACGTCTGCCCGCCTGGCGGACGTCCGGCGGATACCCGTATATACCACGGCGGGAAGACCGACCCGCCTGGACGCCTCCCGCCGGCCGGTGCTGTTCGTGGCCACCTGGTGCCCCCATTGCCGACGTGAGGTGCCCCAAATCGCACGGCTGGTTGCGGCGGGCCGCTCCCGCCCGCCGGTGGTGGTGAGCACTCTGTTCCTATCCGGCTCCATCCGGACGGACGAGGCGGCCACCGAGGCCTTCGTGCGCCGGTTCCACCTCGAGGGGTGGCCGGTATACCTGCAGCGAGGCGATCCATGGCCCTACGTGCCACGGGGTGTGCCGAAGTTGATCTTGGTCCGGGACGGGAAGGCGGTGCGCCTGTATGGGGCGCTGATCAGGGGGTTGTTCTCACAAAAGCCTTAGGGTGGTTGCCTGTCTGTGCCTCTTGCGATATACTTAAACGGGTGATCAAGTTGTGATGAGGAATAAAGTGCTAATGTCCGTGCCTGAAGCAGCGGAGAAACTTGGCGTTACGCCCGCCCGCGTTCGTGTTCTAGCCCGCGAGGGACGGATCCATGGTGCGATCAAAGTAGGGCGCGATTGGGTCATCCCATCACCGGTGGTGGTGGAGGAGCGGGGCCCAGGTCCGAAATTGAGGAGCAAACGCTGGCTAGCACCTTGACTAACTATTGCGACGGAGATATAGTTAGCCTTGAGGAAGGAGGGGGGGCAGGGATGCGAGTGGAATACGTGCCGGGACGGGACTATTACGAGGTGCTTCTGGTGCCGGATGGCGCCGATGCGGAGCGGATCCAGGAGAACTGGCGCCGGCAGGCTGCAGCCTGCCACCCGGATAGGAACCCAGGAGCTGAGGCGGCAGCCAATGAACGGCTAAAGCTGCTCAACGAGGCGCGGGATGTACTGACGAACCCGAAGTCGCGCTCGGCCTACGACCGTGCCCGGACGGCCTACCGCACCCGGGTGGGCACCGCCGAAGTGAATTCTGAGGGCCAAGATGGGAGCAGTGCAATGGCCGCTGAAAGGAGTCCTGCCAAGGGAGAGCCCTTCTTCTCGCAAATTGGGCGAAAGTGGAGGGCGGCGCTCAGGTGGGTCGGCAGTCCAACTTGGCCGGCTTGGGCATCCGGCTGGCGTGCGGCGTGGCGGGCGGCAGGCAGTCCTCCTTACTTGGTCATGGGTGGCGTGGCACGCGGGAAGGCGGCTGCGGGGATGCCGCTCCCGGTTTGGCTGAGGGTGCTCGGGGCGGGGTTCGACGCCTACCATGCGTTCGCAAGCTGGTTCTGGCTTTGGTTCCTTGGGAGCCGGCCGTGGCTGACGATGTCTGCCGCTGTCCTGTTCTTGCCTACCCTGCTCCTGGAGGCGTTGGCGGGGGTGCTGTTGATCGCTTACGGGCCCCACCCGTCGGCGATCCCGGCCTGGATTGCACCGTTCATTCCGGCTTTCCGCCGGCTGGCGCCGTTCGTGGTTGCCGAGCTTTGGGTGCTCATGGTGCTAAGCCTCATTGGGACCCTGCGGCTGGTGTTCGTGGGTCTCGGTTTCACTATCGGCATGGGCAGGAAGAATCGGATGGTGGGCTGGGTGTTGGTGTCGCTGCTCGGCATAGGGGGGCTCGTGATGCTGGCTGCCGGCGCTGCTGTGCTGGTTGCCGTAATTGTGGTGGTGGCGGTCGGGTCGGTGTTCTTTAGAGGCGTAGCAAGAATATAACAAACAGAAGGCATGGCACGGTCCTTGGCTGTTACCAAGCCTTGGCATCGCATATACGTTGCGGAGAGTACCACTATCCGGACCGCAAAGGTGATGATGTAACTGGAGATGAATTCCCCAGAAGACTGGATTCGCATAGTGGCACAACGGCGAAGAGATCCGGTCGATTGTCCCGAGGTAGAGATGCTTCTGGGAGCTAGTCCACGGGGGGGATCACGAGCCTTTTTTGCGAGAGGGAACGACGGCAAGCGGTGGTGGATTAAAACCCTAAACAACAGGCAGCATAGCAGAGTGGTAGTGACGGAGCATATAGTAGCGATGGTCGGCCAGCTGATAGGGGCGCCGACTTGCACGGTGTCGATCATAAACATTCCAGAAGCCTTTAAAGCCAAGGTGGTTGGAGACTTGGGGATTGAACCGGGATTTGCTCATGCTTCTCTCGCTGTTAGAGATGCGGAGGAGATTCGTGGCCAAGACTGCTTGTATTTTATTAGCAAAGATGATAATCGCAGACGGTTTACAGGCCTATATGCCTTATATGATTGGTGCTGGGGCGATGACCCCCAATTCCTAGTTTGCAGATCGGAAGATTGCACAATGTACAGCCATGATCATGGTTGGTATCTGGGTCCAGGGGGCCGTTGGGACGAAAGGGTCCTAATGCGCAACATTAAGATGTCACACCAGTGGAACAGCTGGGTGAGTAGGCACTTAGCAGAAGCGATAGATCCGGCAGAGGCACGCAGGCTGGTGGGATGTCTTAGGGGCATTGACGGACCTCGGTTGACTGAGGTTATTACAGTCATACCGAAGTCGTGGGCTGTTACTGATCAGGAACTTGGCACACTTGGTTATTTCCTCGCAGAGAGGGCTAGGGATGTGGCGACCAGGTTGGCTAGATTGGGAGGGGGCTCACTAATTCAATGAGATATATGTATTCAGTCATTCGCTTTGTGCCAGATCCGGCCCGGGGAGAGTTTATCAATGTGGGAGCTATCGCGGGAAGTGAAGAGTCTAAGGAGTGGCAAATACGCCAGGTAGAAAACCCGGCACGGGCGAGGCATATGGATAGCAACGGTTCTTTTGCTGCCGTGTGGGACTTCATAGATCGCATTGGTAGAAACATAGATGAATACCAAAAGTATGTTGAGGAACCGTTGCCAATTGCTCCGCCTGCTGAGTTGTCAGAAAAGTGGTTAACTGTACTTTACGGCCATTACCGAAATGTTGTACAGCTGAGTGAGCCTACTCTAGTGATTGCTGACGGTGTTGACGAAGCGCTGGATAAGGTGTTTGGCGAATTAATTATAGATCCTGGGAAGAAAGAATGGCGGGCGTTAACAAAGACTGCAGCAATGGCGCGGTTGCGCAACGTATATAAGAGGGTTGGCTTAAGTGGGGAGGAGTTATGGGAGAAAATCGACCTAGAAGTCGGAGCCTTTCATCAGATTTGCGACTTTGCTATTGTGAGACCGAAACACCGAGCTATACAAATCGCCCAGGCGTGGTCGTTCCAAGTTGATTTGGATGTTGTGCTGCAGCAGGTAAAGGCTTGGGGTTGGGGTGTTTCGAAGGTGCGAGAGAGTGGCGGCAAGCTCTGGGGAAGTAGTGGGCAAGCAGTAGACGCGGACACGAAAATTAGTGTAGCTGTCCTTTATGTTCCTCCGAAAGGGGGGAAGGCACGATCGCAATTAAACGAAGCAATTCAGGTGTGGCGGGATATTCATGCCGAGGTGGCGGAGATTGAGAGGGCAGAGGAGATTGGGCGCATTGCTGAAGTCTTATGGGGAGAAGCCGTGTCATCGAATAGATAGATGGTAGTGCGCCTGGGAATTATGGCCGGTTAGCGGTGGCCTAATCGTTGTAATAAAGGAAAAAGAGCTGGAAACCGAGATCAATGTGATGATCTCGGTTTTTGTCTGAGGAGGGCGAGAGATGTGGAAAGTCAAGGCCCTAGTGCTGGTGCTGCTTGCGATCGGCTGCCTTTTTGCGGTAGGCGCCGCCTACGCCGCCACCCCCGGCAACCCCGCGTTCTACCCATCCACCCAGATGTTCGGCCTGAACATCACTTGGCATCCATACCCCCTGTCCAGCTACACCTGGGACACGGACTACACCGCCTTCAAGGCGTCATGGTTCGGCATTCCGGCGCCCGTGCACCCCATGTCCTACGTGGTGAACGCTCTGGCCAACGGGATTTTCGAGCTGACCAAGTTGTTCACCCGCTGGGCGGTCACTCTGATCGTCATGACCTTCCACATGAACATCCTGAACTACCTGGTGGGCGCCCTGGCCGGACTGCTGGTGGACCTGCGCCAGAGCATTTTCTTCCCCTTCCTGCCCCTGGTGGTACTGGGGCTGGCGCTGTGGAGCCTGTGGCACGGGGTGGCCAAGGGCAACACCTCCCGCACTTTCGGCGGCGTGCTGATGAGCTTTGCCATCCTGGTGGGCGCCATGGTCTTCATGGGCAACACGCAGACCGTGGTGGCGGGCGTGGGCGGCTTCTCCGACCGGGTCTCCCAGACGTTGCTCGGCGCCATGGCCGGCGGTCCCCTGACCACGGCCCAGAACCCCTACGAGTCCAAGACGGCTCAGGCACTGCCGGCCAACCCGACGCCGGTCCAGTATGCCAACGCTGCGCTGTCCTCCGCTTCGGGCAACCTGTTTCAGACGCTGGTGGCCGACCCTTGGCGCTACGGCGAGTTCGGCACCTACTCCCTGAGCCAGGTCTCCGGAGCGATGCCCACCCATGGCGTGGCGGATCAGATCCTCGGCATGCCCTACGGCAGCAAGCAGCGCTTCCAATACGTCTACGGTTTGGGCAGCGCCATATCCGGCAAGGCTGTCGTCCAGGGGCTGCAGAGCGTTGCGCCGGTGCTGCTGCCGATCCTCGGCCCGGTGCTCGGCCTGGTGGGGTACCAGGCGCTGAACGCCATCGCCAGCTACTACAAGGCCCACGAACTGCCGGATCCCTTCGGGCCGGCCGTGGCCTGGCACCGGGTGGAGGTGGCCCTCTTCTCGGCCGCGGCGGCCCTCTGCGCCTTGGTGGTGACGGCCGCCATGGCGCTGGTGGTCTTCGGGGCGCAGCTCCTGGGTGCCGGGCTGGTGGCGGCGAGCCCCCTGGTGCTCCTGGTGGCGGTCATGCCCGGGGTGGGGCACGACCTGCTGGTGAAGTACCTGCGGGGCGTAGGCGGCGTGTTTCTGATCAAGATCCTCTACGCCGGCCTCTTCGGCTTCATCCTGGTGCTGGTGACGTACCTGATGACCCTGGCGTCGACCTTCCCCGGGATAACTTCCGAGGGATCCGTGGCTCTGCCCGGCCAGACGCCCCTTCCGGGAACGGCGGGGAACCTTCCCCTGGCCCTGGTGGAAGTAATGGTGGCGGTGGCCTTCCTGCTGTTTTTCTGGCTGCAGAAGGCGCTGCGCCAGCACGTCTTCACCGCGGCGAAACTGCACGATCCGCTGGCGGTGGCCAGGCACACCGTGGGGGAGGTGGCGGCGGCCGGCCTGGGAGTGGCGGCCACGGTTTATCCGGCGGCCAGGGCACTCAAGGTCGGCGCTGCCCTGGCTGGCAAGGCGGGGCATACCGGCGCCCGGGCGGCGGGGCACGTCACCGGCAAGCCGCTGACCGCCGAACAAAGGCTGGAGCAACTGGCGGATGACGGGCTGACGACCCAACTGCGCCACGACCAACTGGTGGCCGAGCGCACAGGCAGGAAGAGCGAACTCCTGATGGAGGCGGAAGTGAGGCAGGCGGAGCGCCTCGGGCCATTCGGCCAGGAGCGCATCCGGGCCATGCGGGAGGGCATCCGGCGGACCGCCCGGGCGGAGAACCTCAGTTACGAGGACGCCGCCAGGATGATGGGACTGCTGAGGGAGAAGCGCCGCGAGACCGTGGAGGAGCTTCGTCAGCGTGGGGATGTGGTCGGCGGTGTCGGCGGCAGGCAGGCCGTCCCGGGCGGCAAGAGGCAGCGCCGCAGTAGGGTCGACGCCGGCGGCGAACCGGCCACCTGGCACGTGGAGCCGGACGGCACGGTGCATGCTCCGCCCGGGCCAAGCGGGGGCGCCGGGGTTGCCGGCACCCCTGGGAGCGGCCTTTGGGTGGCCAGCCCTGGCGGTACGGTGTTCCGGAAGTTCGCGCCACCCGGCGAGCGGCAGCGTGTGGTGCGTTCCGTCCGAGGCCCCGCGGCGCGGGATGCCGACGAGCACTGGGAGGAGCGCGTGGCGGGCATGCGGGCCCAGGAGGAGCGGACAGCCGAGAGGAGCGGTGCGGGCAATGTGATCCGGCCGCCGGATCGCCCGGTTCCGGAAGCCCGGGACCGGCGGCTATGGCAGAAGACGGGGTTTGCCCGCACCGGCACCGGGAGGGTGTGGCGCCGGGCGGCCAGGCTGGCACAGCGCGTGGGCGGCTCGGGATCCGGCACGCCGGAGGACCTGCTGCGGCGAGTGTCCGGGCGGAAAGGCGCGGACGGGGGCGGCAAGGAAGGGTAGGCTCGCCTGGTTGGGCGGTTGCTGCACAGCGTGACGGGGGCGAGGGATATGGTGGACGAGCGGGAATTGACGGAAAAGGCCAGGGGCATGCGGGCCCTCTTGGCGGGCCTGCAAAGGATCTCGGACCTTGCGGATCAGGAGGACGTCCTGCGGCGCGCGGCCCCCGAACTGGCCGGGGAGGTCTTCTCGGAGCGCGTGGACGCCATGGCGCGCGCCATTCGCCGGCGCTTCGGGGCCGCCCTGACCGATGCGGACGTCCGGCTGGCCCTCATGATGGAAGCTTGCCGCGCCGAGGCGGCCGGCTGGGGAGAGGAGTGAGCAAGACGCTGCGGGCGATAAGAGCGGTGCTGGAGAGCGAGGTGCCGCCGGCGCTCAGGCGGCTGCTGTTTTTTATCCTCGCCCTCGTCCTGACGGGCGTGTGGGCCTGGTACACCTGGCGTTGACCATTCGGCGCGGAATAGGGGTGATGACTTTGCGGATACTGCTGGCGGTGGCCAACTCTCCCGCCGAGGCGCAGGCCTGGCGGGAGTGGCTGTCCGAGGCGGTCCCCGGGACGGAGTTGGACGAGGTGTACGCCGCCGACGAGGTGGCGGCCAAGGCCCCCGGCGCGTCGGTCGTCCTGCTGGGCCAGGGCCTGTCGGGCTTGGTCCCGCTGGAACAGGTGATCCACGAACTGCGGCAGCACACGGATGCCAGGGTCGTGTTGCTGACGGCTGAGCTGGGAGACCTGGCGCGGGAGCCGGTTTCCCCGGCCATGCGGCGGGCGCGGGAGCTCGCCGCTTACGCCGTGTCCAACGCCGTGTTCGACGTGGTGCCGGCCACCGCCGCGGGGGTGGACGAGGAACTCCTGCGGCTGCGGCTGGAGCGCCCGGCCTCTTGGGAGGAAGCGAAGCACCTGCGCGCGGCCGCGGTGGTGCCCGTGGCATCGCCCGGCGCCGCGCAGCCCAGGGTGAAGGTGGTCGAGAAGCGGGAAGTGGTGGAGAGGGAGCGGGTGGTGGAGCGCACCCGGGTGGAGACCCGGTTTCTGGATCGGGTGATCCTGGCCTTTTGGAACCACAAGGGCGGCTCCGGGAAGACCACCGGCGCGGTCAACACCGCCGTGGGGCTGGCGCGGGTGCTGCCGCCGGACGTGCCCGTGGCCCTGTTGGACTTCAACCTGGGCAACCCGGCGGTGGCCGCCCACATGGGCATCTCCCTGGACCACGACGGCATCGGCAAATTGGTCTACAGGGATCCCGACGAGTCGAATCTGCTGGACGAGATGATGGTGCGTCAGTACGGGGTGGACGTCCTGGTGGGCTGCCCCCAGAGCCTGCGGATGAAGTTCCTTAACCGGCTGTCCCAGATGGACGCGGACCGGGTGCTGACGGACATCCTGAACCGGGCGCAGGCTGCCTACCCCGTCGTGGTGGTGGACACGGCCCCGGGGCTGCCGGAGCCCGGTACGTACGCGGCCGTGAGGGCCGCCAGCCACATCTTCCTGGTGGTGGACCAGTCCAGGGGCGGGCTGATCGAGACCATCGGTGCCCTGGAGCATCTCAAGCGGCTCGACATCCCCCACGAGAAGCTGCACCTTATATTGAACAAGTACAGCCTCAACGCGGGAGACGACCGGGAGAAGATCGAGGACGCCATGAACCTGCGGGCCAGGGCCGTGGTGGTGAGCGATGTCAAGCGCTACCTGGATGCGGAGCACCACGGCAGGCCCGTGGCGCTCTCCAACGGGGAGGAGTGGCTGCAGGCCGTGCGGGGGGCAGTCCCGGGTCTGAACCTGAAGCTGGAGCGGGTGGGGGCCAAGCGCGGCCTGCGCGGCCTGTTCGGGCTGCTGGGCAGGAGGTGAAGACGTGAGCTACTGGGCTAACATCGAAGAGGACATGGCCCGCAAGGCCCAGGCAGCACGGGGGGACGATGCCCAGAGCGCACCCCCCGACGACGAGGTGGCCGAGGTCGTGGAGGAACTGCGCCGGCAGCACGGCGAGGTTTTCGAGCAGGACCTCATGTCCCCCCGGGGGCAGGCCGCCTTCCGCAAGGCCCTGCGGGCGGTGGTGGACGCCCGCTCGGACCGCTATACCAGGATCCAGCGCGACCACCTGTTCAAGGCCGTGTGGAGCCTGGTGCAGGGCTACGGACGGGTGCAGTTCCTGGCGGAGGACGACACGGTCAGCGAGATCATGGGCGTGCCGCTGCCCACGGGAGAAGATGGCGTCTGGGTCGAGCGGGCGGGCAGGCTCCACCGCACGGACCTGGTCCTCACCGACGAGGAGGCGCACCTGCTGGCGGTGAAGATCGCCGCCCGTGCGCGTCGCCAGCTGAACCGCGCCGACACGCCCATGGTGGACGCGGAGCTCTTGGACGGCAATCGGGGCTTCGTGGTGCGCGAGCCTGTGCTACCCTCGGGAGTGGGCCGGTTCGCGTTCAACATCCGCCGTTTCCAGCAGGAGTTTCTTACCGGCGAGGCCCTGATCCGGGCGGGGACCGTTTCCCCCGAGGCGTGGACTTTGACGGTGACGCTCTTGCGCGGCGGGGTCAACGTCCTGATCGGTGGGCCCACCGGCACCGGCAAGAGCACCTACCTGGCGGCCGGCCTGGGCGAGGCGCTCAACCGGCGGCCGGAACTGCTGTCGCCCGGGATCGAGTACGAGGGGCCGCGGGTGGTGTCCATCGAGGACACCTCGGAACTGCAGCTCTGGCGGGTGTACCCCCACGTGGTTCCCCTGGTGGCCACCAAGCGCGACGAGGACGATAAGGCCGAGGGCGTGCCCTACCGACAAATCGTTCCCCGGGTGATGCGTATGCGGCCGGACTTGGTGGTGCCGGGCGAGATCCGCGGGCCGGAGTACGCGGCCATCCTCGCCCTCATGTCCAGCGGTCACCAGGTGGTGTCCACCGTGCACACCGACGCCGCCGAACCCGAGGCGGTGGAGGATCGGCTCATCGACATCCGGGAGAGCGCGGGGGTCACCGTGCCCCGGGAGGAGCTGCGCCGGGAGTTCCGCGCGCGCTTTCAGGCACTGGTGCTCCTGGACCGGTTTCCCGACGGTAGCCGCCGGGTGGTGCGCATCGTCGAGGTGTCTCTGGACGGCTGCCGCGACCTCTTCGTCCGCGAGGCGGCCATCGAGGGCAAAACGGTGCGGATGGGGGAGCTCGTGCAGAAGGGGCCACTGTCGGAGAGGCTGCGGCGCAGGATAGCGTACCGCCGGTGGGTCGAGGTGCCCGAGGCGTTCGGGGGGGTGCCGCAGAAATGGTCGTAGCCGCGCTGCTGATCGTGTTCGCCGCCGGCGTGTTCGTTGCCGTGCACCATGCCCTGCCGCGGGAGAACGAGCTGAAGGCGGCGAGTCTTCAGGCCGTGGCGGCGGGGATCCGGGGGCGCTTTGCCCAGGGGGAGTACGTGCTGGAGAAGCGGCTCGAGGGGGTGCGCGCCCAGGAGCGAAGCTACCTGGCCCGGGAGGAGGTGCGGGCGGCGCGGGCGGGCCTGGCGGTGTCCGGCCGGCTGATCGTGGCGGCGGACGCGCTCCTGGCCGTAGCGGTGTTCGCCGCCACGGCGGTCCTGTTCGGCAACCCCGTGGCGGCGCTCATGGCGGCGGTGCTGGGCTGGATGATCCCCGAGGCGGCGCTGGACTGGCTCACTTCCTGGCATGGCGCGAAGTACCAGCAGGGGCTGGAGGCGAGCCTCGACACCCTGGCCAACATGCTGCACGGGAAGGCGCCGTTCAGGGACGCCCTGGCGCGGGCGGCGCAGGAGTCCCACAGCCCCGCGGTGCGGGAGGACCTGCGTGCGCTGCTGTCCCGGTGGGAGCGGGAGGGACGCTTCGCGCCAGCGGTCGAGTACCTGGCGTGGCGGCGGGGGAATGCCTACCTGCAGGCCCTGGCCGTGGCGGTGACGGTGGCGGAGGAGCACGGCGGCGACCTGTCCACGGCGGTGGTGGAGATTGCCCGCACGGCCAGGCGGGAGCGGGCCGGCCGGGCCGGCCGGCGGGCGTCCTCCATGGGTCAGGCCCTGACCCTGGCCCTCTCCCTGATTATTCCGGTGTTCGTGTTCTTTGTCGGGGTGCCGCGGGATCCGGCGGTGGCACAGTCCCTGCGCTACACGCCGTCCGGGCGCTTCGAGGTGGACATGTTCATGCTGCTGGAGGTGGGGGCGGTGGTGGCCACCCGCATCCTGTCCGTGTGGGCCGGGGCAGAGGTGATGTGAGATGCATGGAGTGGAGATAGGCCTTTTGGCGGCGTTCGTCGGTGCCATGGCCATGGCGGGCCTGCAAATCGCCCACTGGGTGGAGGGGGCCGCCGGCAAGGCGACCGCCGGCGTCCGGGCGGATCCGGGGGAGCGTTGGAAGCGGTGGTCCGCGGGGGCGGAGCGGGCGGCGTCAGTCGGGGGCCCGCTGGGCGGCATTCTCGACACCCTATCGTTTCTCACCCGGGACCGGGACATCCAGGACTACCTGCGGGTGACGGGCATCTCGGAGCCGGGCTTTCGCGTGGCCCATGCGGCCTTCATGGCGGTGTGCCTGGCGGCGGGCGCCCTGAGCGGCAGCCGCGACGCCCTGCTGGCGCTGGCGGGCGTCGGCGTGCTCGGCCCGAGCTACGGGGTGAAGCTGGCCGCGCTCTATCGGCGCATGCGCCTGCAAGCCGCCTTCCCCTTCTTCCTGGACATGTTCCACATGGCGCTCTCCGCCGGCCGGATCACGGTGCAGGATGCGCTCAAGCTGCTGGCGCCCCGTTTCCGGTGGCCGCTGCGCCAGGAGCTGCGGCTCATGGTGGCCATAGCGGAGACGGACGGCCCCCAGGCCGCTTTCGCCGCCTTCGCCCAGCGTTTGGCGGACCTGCCCGAGGCGAAGTCCTTTGTCGAGGCGATGGCGGCCGCCATCGAGAACCACACCACGGAGGAGGTGTATGCCGATCAGGCCGACAACCTGCGGGCCATCCGCGAGGCGGCTGCCAACGCCCGGCACAGCGTGGCGGGGGTGATCCGTGAGGTGCTGCCCATTGCCGGGTTCCTGGCGGTGCTGCTGATCTTCATCAGTCCGATGCTGGGAGTCACGATCAAGGCGCTGGCCCTGTTGGGGAGGTGAGAAGGATGTTGACGCTGCTGCTGCGGTCCCGCGCCGCGATGACGGCTCTGCGGGATGATCGGGGAGACGTGCTCCAGTACGCACTGATCCTGACCCTGGTGGTGCTGATGTTCATCAGTCCCCTGACTACCTTGGGGCATGAGATCGTCACGGCCTTGAACAACGCCACCACGACCCTGGCAAATCTTTAGGAGGTGGAAAGCTTGACCATCGTCTACTGGGTGATCTGGATCGCGGCCTTTGGGGGCGTGGTCTACATCGGGTACCGACGCGGCAAGGCCCTGAAGGCGAAGAAGAACCAGCGGTGATCCTGGGCAGAACTGCGCCCCCCGCCCGTCCGGGCGGGGGGCGCCCTATTATCAGGAGGTGATCGTGATGCCGCGGTTTCGGTTTCTGCGCCGGCTCCGGGACGAGCGGGGCAGCTACGCCCTGGAACTGTCCATCGGGATGCCGCTCGTGGCGGCAGCGTTGGCGCTGACGGTGGACCTGGCGGTGTATTCCCACCAGTTGGTGTCCCTGACGCAGACCGCCCAGGCGTCCGCGCAGTCCCAGAGCCTGAGTGGCGGTGCGTACAACCCCCAGGTGGCGGCGCAGGTGCAGGCCGACTTGGCGGGCAAGGGCCTGAACCCCGGGCAGGTCACCGTGGCCGCCCCAACAGGGCAGGCACCCCTGGGCTCCCAGACGTCCACCGCGCTGACCACCACTTTCTCCGCGCCGCTTCTCGCGAGCCTGTTCCCCAGCCCGCCTCAGATGGCGGCCCAGGCGGCGGCCAAGGTGCTGCAGAGCCCCGTGGCGGGCCAGCCCGTGACGCTCTCCCCGGTGTCGCAGCAGGCGGGCCCATCGCTGCCCGGCAGGTGGACCAACGGGCCGGGCAACGGTATGCAGCCAAACCAGGGGGGCGGCTCCGGCGGCGGGGGCGGCGGTTTCCTGTCGCGCCTGATGAACGGTGTTTCCGGGGATGTGGGGGATGCGTGGGGGCAGGTCAGGCAATGGCTCGGAATGGGCGGCTGAGCGGCGACGAGCGGGGTGACGTGGTGGAGTTTGTCCTGGTGCTCATCCCGCTCATCTACTTCGTCCTGGGCGGCATCTTCGTCGCCATCGGACTGGTGGGGGAGATCCAGGCGGTGGCTGTGGAGCACGTCACCCTGCGGGCGGCGGCGGAGGAGGGTTACCTGGGGGCGTCCGCCCAGGCGGACTTCCAGCAGGCGCTGCAGCAGATCAGGCTGCCCGGCGGCGCCACCCTGCAGCCGGACACCGCGCTGTCCACCGGCTCGTACCAGCCCATAGGGGATCCAGTGACGGTGGCGGTCATCTACTCCTACAACTCCGGCCTTTCCTTCCTGGGCCCGATAACGGCGACCATCCAGGGCACGATGCCGTCCCAGGCGGTGCCGACGCCGCCGACCGTACCATGAGGGTGCCGGTGCTTGCCCTGCGGGAGACCGCGGCGGGAATCGGCGCCGCCGTGGAGGCGGCGGGCATGGCGCCTGTCCCGTGGGACGGCGGTGCGGCCATCGGGCGGTTGGGGGTGGCCGATGCGAGGGTGCCCGGGGCGGCGGCCATGGCACGCGCGATGCCCGCAATCCTCGTGACGCCCGACCCGTCGCCGAAGTGGGCACTGGCGGCCCTGCGGGCAGGGGCGCGGGATGCGGTGCTCCTTTCGGAACTTCCGGCGGCCTTGCGGCGTGAGGCGATCCGGCTGGGCCGCGGCGCCACCGGGCTCTTCGTCACCGTGTTTTCCCCCTGCGGCGGAGCTGGAGTCACCCTGTTGGCCACCGAATTGGCCCGCGCCGCGGTACGGTTATCTGGCCGCCCCGTGGGGTTTTTGGACCTTGCCCCCAGACCCGCCGCCCACGTTCTTCTCGGGATGCGCCAGGTTGCCGGTGCGCAGCGCATCGGGGCAAACGGCGTGTCATGCCTGGTGCCGGATGGCCAGGATGGCGCGGAGGCGGCCATGGACGAGGCGAGCGGTCGCTTCGCCCTGACCCTGGTCGATGGGGGGAGCACCCTGGAGGGGGCCGTGGCGGCCATGGACCGATCGAACACCGTCCTGGTGGTCGTGCCTCTAGAGGTGGCCGCCTTGGAGCGGGTGGCCAGGCTCCCGGAACTCTTCGAGCGGCTGCGCTACATCCGGCGCAAGCTGTGGTACGTGGCGCGCCGGGTCCCGTCGGGGATCGGGCCGGAGTCGTTGAGGCGAATGGGTGTGCCGGCCAGGTCGGTGGTGCCCCACGTCGCGGAAGGCATGCTGGCCAAGGCGGCGTTCCTGGGCTGTTCCGTGGCTGAGGTACGCCCGCGGTCGGCGTTCGCCAGGGTCGTGGGCGACTTGGCGTGGGACCTTCTCGCGGAGTGCCGGGTGCCGGTGGCGGAGTTCGTGCGAACCGCCGTACCGGCAGTGGCGTCCGCGTTCAGGGAGGGACGATCGAGATGGACCTGAAATCGACGCGAGGCAGCATCATCCCCGTGATACTCCTGGCCACCTTGTTCATCGGCTACCTCATGGCCGGGGCGGGAGATCTGGGCCAGGAGCAGTTGGTGCGAGAGCAGTTCGTGTTCGCCGTGCAGCAGGCGTTGAACCAGGCCGTGCAGCAGGTGGATCCGAGCGCCACCACCCCCCAGGGGCAGGCCGTCCTGGCCGTCGAGCCGCAGCAGGCGGAGCAGACGTTCGTATCCGCCCTGGAGTCGGCGGCCGGTTTCTCCGGCTACGGCGGCTGGGGGAGCGACGTGTCCTTCTACCCGGCGGCGGGCAACAAGGACTTTTCCGGCACGGTGCAGATGAACAACTTCACGGTCTACAATCCTCCTGACGCGCCGCCGCAGGACCTGGCGGGTGCCGACGTTCTCCCAGCCACGGCGCCGGACGGGCAGCAGGTGGACCGCCCCTCCATCTACGTCAGCTTCAGTCAGGTGCCCTTGCAGTTCATAATGCCCCTGGCCGGGTTGCGGAACCCCAATTTGACCGTCCACCTGCTGGTGGGGGCGAACATGGCTGGCATGCCGGGGCAGGGAGTCGGAACCGGCGGCTACGGAGCGTCCTGGGGCGAGAACGCCACCCCCGCCACCATGCAGGCCGGGCAGACCTACACGGTTTACGTATCGGTGACGAACACGGGAACTCAGACGTGGGTACCGGGGGGCAATAACCCCTTCCACCTGTCCTACCACTGGGTGAACTCCGCTGGACAGACGGTGATGTGGGACGGGCTGCGCACGAGCCTGCCGGGCAACATCCCCCCCGGGGATACCGCCTTTTTGCAGGCTGAGGTGCAGGCGCCGTCCGCGCCCGGGACGTACAGCCTGGAGTGGGACATGGTGGAGGAGAGCGTGACCTGGTTCAGCCAGGAGGGGGTGCCGGAGGAGACGTTCACCGTGCAGGTTGGATAGGGGGCCCTTGAAGGATGATGGGAGACACGTCTCTTGCGGTCTTGGCGGTTGTGCTGCTTGGGTTCACCGCTCCCTGGGCGGCTCCCGGCGAAGGGATCATCCGATGGTTGGGCAGCGGCGCAGCGGTTGCGGCGGCTTATTGGACGATTTGGCTTGCTGCCACAATCAGTATGGTCGCCTGCCTGGTGTTCGGTGAGTTCTTGCGCAACTACGCATGGCGACGAGCGCGGGAAACGCATGAGAAGGCGTTGGAACGACGCCGCGCGAGGATCGGGGAGGTGCCGGAACGCGACGTGCTGGACGCCATACGGGAGTTCTTCACCCGGCAGGGGGTGGATCCTGGGTCGATAACCGACCACCGGCCATTGGCGGACCTGATCTTCGAGGTTGCCGGAACGCGGAGCCGGTGGGCGATGGCGCCAGAGGAGAGGCATAGCCGCGGACTGCCGCCGCTCGGGCCCGTTGGCAGAGCGGTCCTACGGGAGTTGAGACAGCGGTTGGAGCGGAGGTTCGCCTTTCCGGACGGTACCTTGAGTCTGGAGTACCGCCTGCCGCTCGCCGAGGTTGCCGCCCGTGTGGCGCGGGTATGGCCGGACGCCGGGCGGATGGCCGGAGGCGTTAAGCAGGAGGAGGAGTATCTTTAAATGCTCGTGACGGTGCTGGTTGCCACGATGCTGTTGGCCGCCGTCTTCGACCTGCGGGAGCGGCGGATACCGAACTGGCTGACCGGGACGGGCTTCGCGTTCGTGGTGGCGCTTCGTGCCCTTGAGCAGCCCTTCCCGCTTCCCCTGAAGGAGGGCCTTCTGGGGGCCGCCATGCTGGCCGTGCCGTTCTTCCTGGTGTGGCTGGTGAACCGGGAAGCTATCGGCATGGGCGATGTGAAGCTCCTGGCCGCCGTTGGGATGGCCCTTGGGCCCCGGTTGGGGCCGGATGCGCTCATGGCTGCGGGGGCGGCCTTCGTTCTCTGGCTGGCCGGGCGGCTTGCCGTCGGTCACCGTCTGGAGTGGCGAGCGTCGGTGCCAATGGCCCCGTTCCTCGCCGCGGGGGTGGTCGTGGTTGCTGCAATTGGCACCGGCGTTTAAGAAGAGGTGGGTCTCAGCTCTTGACATCCTCCCGAGATCGTGATACAATAATGTTATACGAATTCTCGGGGAGGTGGCGGGTTGCCGGGAACCGTACTCCAAGCGTTCCGCCTGCCGGTGGGGCTGGCGAGGCGGCTGGAGGAAGAGGCGCAGCGCAACGGGCAAACGCGCACTGAAACCCTGGTGAGGCTGCTGGAGGTGGGGTTCATGGCGGCGGGAGGGCCACGCGAGGAAGAACTGCGGCAGATTTGGCGGCAGATATCCCAGGCGCAGGAAATCCTGGGTCAGGCATTGAAACTTCTTGAAACGGGGGATAAGAACAAATGTGGAGGTGGCTCGTGATGCTTTCACGATGGACAAGGTGGCCGGTGGCGGCGGTGTCCGCGGCGGCGCTGCTGGCCGCATGCGGGCTGCTTCCTGCGGCAGCGCCCAAGCCGCTCGCCCCGGCGGCGGCCAGCGCCCAGACGGCCACGCCGTCGCCGCCTCCTTGCTATGCGCACCGCAACTGCGTTGGAACGGCCAGGAACTTTTACGACTATCAGCCCGGCCAGTGGTGGAACACCTACGAGCGGCTGGCGTTCAACCTCGGGATAGTGGCGGGCTATCCGGACCGCACCTTCCGGCCTGATGCGCCCGTGACGCGGGGCGAGGCGGCGGCCATGCTTTACGGCGTGATCAGCAGGGCGGCGCCCCCCGTCTCGCAGTCGGCCCTGCAGGCATTCCAGCAAGCGGAGGGAACGGCGTGGGAGGACAACTGGAGCGCCCCTGACGTCAAGGCCCTCGTGGAGTACGGCGTCATCAAGGCGGGCGACTACCCGGGCGGCGGGTTCGACCCCAACGGGAACATCAGCCGGGGGACGATGGCCGCATGGGTGGTACGTTCGTGGCAGTTGCTGGGCGGTCCCCCAGCCAGCCTGTCGGGGATAAACCCGATGGGCGTCGTTTGGTGGGAGGACTTCGAGGTGCGGGAATGGTCCACCAATCCGGCGTATGATTCGCCGTACCAGCGGGAGCTGCTGAAGGAGTACCACTCGCCCCTGAACTTTCCCGACCCGACGGAGGTCCTGGCCCATCCGCACCCCGCCAAGTTCGATCCCGTGTCCCTTCCCACGGCGCCCCTGAGCGTGTCCTTCTCCGACGTGGCCGGCTCCACGCCGCACGAGGCGAGCATCCTCACGGCGGCCAGGTACGGCCTGGTGGCGGGCATGGGCGGCGGGATGTTCGACCCGG
This sequence comes from Bacillota bacterium, assembly GCA_021810565.1. Taxonomy (GTDB): domain Bacteria; phylum Bacillota; class Sulfobacillia; order JAJZIM01; family JAJZIM01; genus JAJZIM01. The sequence continues at coordinate 15,676 of JAJZIM010000017.1, read as the reverse complement.
CGGGGACGCTGACCCGGGCGCAGGCGGCCACGATGATCGTCAAGGCGCTGAACGAGCTGCCGGCCCAGGACCCCCAGGCGGAGCTGGCCGCCCTGAAGACCGTGACGCAGGGGGCGATCACCCAGCGCGACGAGGCGGCGGCAGCCGCAACGGCGAATGGAACCATCAATTCGACCACGGTGGCCTACAACGAGTTTTACTCCGCCATGCACCCCTATGCCACCGCGTATCTCGTCTGGGCAAACATGAGGGGAATCGAACCCGGACCCATGCCTGTAAATATGATCGTCGCCGACGTGCAGCCGGTGTTCCTGGGCAGCCGCGTGGCGGACACCGTGCAGACATGGGAGATGACGGTTCCCGCCTCCCAAGGGGGAAGCACGGAAAACCCCGTGCAGGTGACGTTCGTGCGGACCGCGGACGGGTGGAAGGTCAGCGGTTACAGATTGCTCAACGTGTCGGTCCAGTTGCCGAACGGGCAGGTGGCCGGCACATGCCGCAACACCGTCTGCTAGTCTGCTAGCGACGCAATGGCCGGGCCTGGCTCACCGGCCGCATCTCTCTTGATAAGGGGATGCGGCCTTTTTGTTTAGATAAGGCAATGCGACAAAGGAGGCGGAGGCAAATGTTTCGCAGATTGATCGTGCTCCTGTCGGCGGCGACACTGCTTGCCGCGGTGTCCCTGCCGCCCGCCATCGCCCTCGCGTGGAGCGGCAGCGGAGGCGGCTCCAGCGGGGGCGGGTGGAGCGGGGGTGGCGGCGGCTCCGGAGGGGGCGGGTGGAGCGGGGGCGGATGGAGCGGAGGCGGCGGCAGTGCCGTGTCCTGGTCCTCACCCAGCCCCGGGTCCGGTGGCCAAACCAGCCCCACAGGCTCTGGTGGTGCAGGAAACAGCAATGGCAGTAGTGCTCCTGTCCTTGGTTGGTCCCAGGCGCAATGGCCGGGCAGCGGCACCGCTCCGATAAACGGCGGTTCACAAAACGCATCTTGGCTGGTAAGCGGCCAATGGGCCAGTGGATCGACGGGTGGCTACGACGTGACGATAAACGGCCAGAACTACGGCAGCATCGGCACCGAGTGGACGTCTGGCGGCAGTGGGACCTACACCACCATCAGCGACAGCCAGGCGTCCGCCCTCGGCCTGACGTCCAGCTTCCAGCAGGCCGGGCTGACCAACTCGAACGGGCAGTGGATCGTATCAAGCGCCTACTACACCGGCGGTACCGGCAACTCCATCCCCGGCGGGACCGCCACCTACAACGGATCCACTGAGACGGTAAGCGTGACCCTCAACACGCCAGGTGGCGGTGGCGGATGGAACCCAAGCCAGCCGCCAACGGCATGCGCCGGCTGCGGCGGCAGCTGGAATCCCAACCCCGGCCCTATAACCTGCGGGCAGTGCTGGGCCAGTGCCGGCCCGACCGGCCCGATCAAGATTGCATGGTCTGGTAGCGGCTCCCCCCGAGTTCCACCGGCACCACGTCAGTGCAGCGGATCGAGTGGACCGGGCTGCGTTTGGGGTGGTGAGCCCGGTCAGGTCAACCCGGCGTCCGGGTACGCCGTCAGCGCCCAGATCTCACCGGATCCTACGGTCAAGGGCCAGGTGCTCAGCCTGTCCGCCACGACGACCGCGCCGAGCTGGCTCGGCTCTTACGCTACGGCGTCCCAGGTGCAGGCTACCTTCCCCACCAGCCAGCTCCCAGGCTTCCCGGACCAGGTGGTTAGCCTGACATCGGCAGGTGGTGACAACTGGACGGGCCAGTGGACGGAGATCCTGCCGCCCGGCAGTTACTCCGTCAGCTTCACGGCCATCTGGCCGTCCGGCATCCAGAAGACGGCGTGGGTAATCCTGACGGTCAACCAGCAGGCGCACTTCACGGTGCTGCCCAACTGCCTAGCGGGATGCTGAAAGACGGAGGAGGGGGCTGGGGCGGACCCGCCCCCTCTTGTCCATAAATCACGGGGCAGGAGGCTCCACGTGTGACTTGATCACTGCACAAGTTGGGCACAGGCACGGCACTTGATCACTGCACAAGTCATGATGGGTTAGTTGATGCCGCTATGCAGGGGAGTAGCAAGGCCCGCTCACGGGCTTCGTACATGAGACCTGGGGTCAGGCGCACCTGCCAGACCACCGCGTAGCAAGGCTAACAAGGGAGCAAATGGATTACAGTCCCTTGCCCCTTCGGATTGCGTACGGTAGAATGAGCTTGGCCCCTGGGAAAGGGATAGGTTCGGGGCCCACCCCTGCCGTGGTGCGATGCGGCCTGCCGGGATCCTTCGGCAAAGGGGGTGAGGCTGACGAGCCACCTGATGATCCTTGTGGTGTTCGTTCCCGTGAGAGCGGTGAAACGGATCCTGCGATGGGTTCTAAAGGCGATGGGCTAGCCTCTCCTCTACAGATTAGCTAGCCCATCCAGATCCCGGACCCGGCACGCACCACCCTGTTTCTCCAGGGGGGCCGCCAGAGAGGTCGAGGTAGCACTCGACCTCTTCTAGCTATCTTATATCACGGTGTTCCCGAAAATGCAAGTCATCCGCCATCTGTCCATCTGCGCGGAGCTTCTTTACCCAGGAGCTACTTCGGGAGGTCCGCCGGGTACTGGCCGAGCTGGCCCGGGAGCACAGGGCGGAGGTGGCCCGGGAGCGCTACGCTGAGGTCTTTCTGCGGACCCTGGCGGAGCTGGTGGCCTCCGGGCAGGTATTTTTGGCCCGAAGGACAACGGACACCCCGGCCACCGTCCCGGAGGAGTTGGCCCGACACGGCACGAAAGTCGGTTGGGTCGACGAGGACGGGGTGTATCTGCTCCCCGGGGTGGGCTTCGCTGCGGTGGACCGGGCCACGCGGGGGGGCTTCCCCCTGACCGAGCGGGCCTTGTGGAAGATGTTGGCAGAGGACGGCCACCTAGCCGCCCGGGATGCGGGTCACTTCACGACGAAGGCTCGCTGCGCCGGGGCCGTGCGCCGGGTGCTGCGCCTGAAGCCCGGGGCGCTGCCGACGGTCAACCAGCAGGCGCACTTCACGCTGCTGCCCAACTGCCTGTCGGGGTGCTGACGAAGAAAAGACCGCGTCCGGGGTGCCGAAACGAAGCAGGAAGGAGCAAAGACGAGAAATCGCTTGCTCCTTCCGCGTTTTGTTGGTACAATGGACTCGCTTCCCAGGCTGCATCCCACCGCCCTCCAGTTGCCGAGTTGGGAGCCGGGGCCAACCGGAGGCAGGCAACTGGGGGGATGCCTATGATCATCCTCTACTTCGCACACTATCACCTGCTGGTCATCGTGCCGCTGGTGAGCCGCCGTAACAATAGAGAAGTGGGCCACCGCGCTAGGTAAAGCCCACTTCTCTGCACCAACCTATCGGCCAGAGCCTGTACGGCCCCGGCTCCCTGATTATTATATAGCACATGGGACTAGAAAATGCAAGTTGTCCGCGCGCCTGCGCGGGCTTCTTTTTTTATGGGGAGTTTTTGAAAGGAAGGTGGCTCCATGCATCGTGGCAAGAGACTGTTGAAGTTCCTGGCCGCCCTGGTGGTGGCCGTGGCGGCGGCGGTGCTGCTGCTTGCCCATGTCGCGCGGCAAGAGGCGCGGATCAAGCAGCACCCGGTGGTGCTGGTAACCCGTGACGTGCCCGCCTACGCCCCGTTGGCCGCATCCGACCTGGCCGTGCGGGATCTGCCGGCCGCGGCTTTCCCGCAAGCATTGTCCTCGATTAAGGCCGCAGCAGGCAAGTCGGCGCTGGTATCTTTGGTGGCGGGCCAGCCGCTGTTGGCGGCCGACCTGTCTTCCACGGCGATCCCCCGCGGCTGGGCCGTGGTCGGCATCCAGGTCGATCTGGCCGGCTCGACCGGGATGCTGCGCCAGGGTGACAAGGTGGTCGTGGTGGAGCCGCCGGCCAACGGGGTGGGGTCCAGCAGCGGGAGCGGGGGACGTGTGCTGGCTGTTGGCGCCAAGGTGCTGGCGGTGTGGAGCGGCCAGGGCACACCGGTCGGCACCGTTGAGGGCGGAACGGCTCTCGCTCCGAACGGCTCTGCGGGGCTGCCGGCGGCGGTGACGCTCCTGGTGCCGGCCCCCGACGCGACGGCTATCGCCGCGGCCGGCCATTCAAACCTGTCGCTCGTGATCGCTCCATATGCGCAGGCCAGAGCGATCTCCGTCGCCCCCGCAAAGGCGGCCAAGAAGGCGGTGGGCAAACCATGAGCACGACATTCGGCTCACAGCGCGGCTGGTTCCGGATGGGCCTGCCGGGCGCTATGGCGGCGCTCATGATCTGGCAGATCGCCGGATGCGCACCCGTACCCGTGCCTCCACGGTCGTTGCCCACGTCCGGCTGGCGGATGTACGGTCTGAACCCGGCGCACCAGACGATCATCGACGACCCGGCCTTGAAGCTGCCGCAGAACGTCTCCTGGACCGCTCACATCCCCGGCAAACCCATCGGGCAGGCCATGTCGGCCATGGCCACGGGCGAGGCGTCCTACAGCGGCTACCTGTATGCCGACACGCTCTCCGGGAAGCTGGTCAAGATCAACCCGACCACAGGCAAAATCGTGTGGACGTGGCGGGGACCCAATCAGATCATGACCACCCCCGTCTTCTACCGGACCGGGCACCTCAGCCTGGTCATCGTGGGCCTGGGCAACAACGTCATGACGGGCATGTCGGGGCCGCGCAGCGCCTATTACAGCGAATACTACCGCGGCACCGGGCCGAGCGGGGTGTACGCCGTCAACGAGGTCACGGGGGTTACCGTCTGGAGCTTCCGCACACGTGGGGAGGCGATGCCAACACCTGTGGTGACCGGCGGCAGGGTGTTCGCTCCCACCGGCGGTCGGCACCTGTACGTGCTGGACGCCGCGACGGGCCGTCTGGTGCGGCGCATCCCCGACTTCGGGTTCGACAGCATGTCCAGCCCCGTGCTGGCCCGGGGCCTCGTGATATTTGGGGTCAACGACCCCGAGGAGTACCTCGCCTACGACGCGCGCAGCTTGTCCTTGCGCTGGGCCTTCGAGATGCCGTCCGCGGTGGGGGGCATGTCTCCGCCAGCCGAGGCGCACGGGATCGCGGTGTTCGAGGCGGCGGTGGTGCCTCAGCGGTACAGGACCATCACCAAGGCGGTGTTGGGTGAATACCGCCAATACGCCTACGGCGTCCGGCTCTCCGACGGGAAGTTGCTCTGGCGGCGCGACCTAGGACGCGGGCTAAAGCCCTCCTCGGGAATGATCGCCGGGGGGGCCTGCATCTTGGGCGGCACGGCGTACATGCTGAGCCCGGTCACCGGGTACGTCTACGCCCTCGACGTCGCAACGGGAGCCGAACTGTGGAGCACCACCCTGCCAGGCGCCGTGCCGAACCATGGCCAGTTCCCCGGCGGGATCGCGAAGGGGCACCCAGTGCTCTACAATGGCCGGCTGTACGTGGGGGCGGCCGACAAGTCGGTGTGGGAGTTGGATCCCAAGACGGGCAAGGTCGTGGGCAGCGTGGCTCTGCCGGGCCCCGCGACGGCGGCGGGTCCCCTGATCCTGAACGGGCGGCTGGTGGTGGTCACGGCCAACGGGGATGTCGTGATGCGCGGCGTGCCGCCGGCCCCTGCGGCGCCTGGATCCGGACGCGGGAAAACTGGAGGCGGCGCGTGATCCCCGTCTTCCTCGGCCAGGCGCCCCTTCCGCCGCCTCAGTTGCTGCAGCTTGAGGTGTGCCAACATCCGGGGTGGCGAGCTCCCGGGGCGTGCGGGATGGCCACGGCCTTTCTGGTGGAGGTTCGGGGCTGGCGCGTCGTGATCGGCCCCTACCACGCCTGGGGCACTCTGGGGATCGTTCCGGGGCAGGCCGGCACGGCGGCGTATCTGACCGGCTATCGGTCGGGCGGTCCGCCGCCCGGGGTGCGCCTGCCCGGCGGGGGGAGGTGGGCGGCTGCCTGGGGGGCCGACGCGCTGGCGCTGGGCTTCAGTCGTTCGTCCGACGTGGCGGTCATGGCCGCGCCGCCCGAGCTGCGCGGCGTCATCCCGTTGCGCCTCGCCCGCGACCCGCCCGCGGCGTCGGAGCAGACCGCCGGACTGGGGTACGCCTACGGCATGTGGTCCGCGGCTCCCTTCGGCGGCGGGTTCGCCAGCGAGGACGCTACGGTGCGGGAGGTAGCCCCGGCATCCGGTGCGCTGTCCGCGTTCAGCGACACGCTGGCCGGAGCGTACATCTTCGACACCCGCTCCGGGGAGGAGGCGGTGGCGGGCGATAGCGGGGCCCCCGTCGCGGCCACGGACGGCCGAGTGCTTGGGGAGGAGGTGGCCGCCGCCCCCGGGTACTTCGTGGTCGTGCCTGCGGATGCGCTTCGGGTGGCGGTCCTGCGCCTGCGGGACGCCCCGGCCTATTCCGGGAGAGGCCGCCCACACTCGTCCCTGCTCAGGTAGGGGGTTGACCCGGATCAGGCATGTTATAAGCAAGAAGGGAGGCGACGACATGACACTGCGCACGGCATTCTACAGGCTGGTAACGTCCCTGCGTCAGCTGCGCCAAGGGGAGGAGGGACAGACCCTGGTGGAGTACGCCCTGATCCTGGCCCTCATTGCCATTGTGGTGATCGCCATCGTGAGCACTTTGGGCCACACGGCGTCCAGCGTGTTCAGCAACGTCAATAGCGCCATCGCAAATCCCTAGCCGGAGGCGGACGGGGGGGGGCCGCCGGAGGGCGGCGTCCGCCCGATGGCGACCGTCTTCAGAGAGGGTGGATGAAGATGCTCCTGCGTGTTCTGGCCCTGCTCTTGGGGGCAACGACGGTGGTGACCGTCGGTGCAGCACGGGGACCGGAGGCCGGAATCTCGGTGGCTCCGGCAGTGGTGGCCGTGCCGTCCGGCGGCGGCCATTTTCGCATCCAGGTGACGAACCTGGGCCGTGACGCAACGGTAGTGCGTCCGAGTCTCTACGCGATGCAAATAGGGGGTGGCAAGGCCCGGCTGTCGGCGCCCCCGGGCGAATTCGCGGGCCTGGTGGCGATCGCGCCGGACCTGGCGACCGTGAGCCCGCGCGGCAGCGCGGCGTTCAGCGTCCGGATAAAACCGGCGCCGCCACCCGCTGCGGACCAGTATCTGCTGGTCGCCTTCACAGGCGCCCCGACCATGCCTGGCGCCGCGGGGAGCGCCGTCGCGGCCGGAGTGGGCACGGTCCTAGCCTTCCGCGGGCTCCACGCGCCGGCGGCGCGGATGCGGGTGTCCGTGATGGCCCCCTGGCTGACCCTGGGGCACACGGTGCGGGTGCGGGCGACGGTGGCAAACACCGGCCGCGGGTGGTTCGTCCCGACGGTGGCCGCCACGCTGGCTGGCGAGCGTGTCCGGCGGACGCTGCTGCCGCTGCTGCCGGGGGCCAGCGCAGGGGCTGACATGCGCTTCGGCGGCGTGGCCGCCGGGTTGCGGATCCTGCGGATCCGGGCGGACGCTGGTGGAAGGGAGGTGACGGTCATAAGAAAGGTGTTGGTGCTGCCGACCGGAGCGCTCATCGGAGGGGCGGTCGGGTTCCTGGTGGCCAGCATCCTCATGAGGATGCGCCGGCGCAACAAGATGGCAAGGGGGTTATGAAAGAATGAGACCATGGCTTGGATCCATCGGGGTGGCGCTGGCGTGTGCCCTGTTGGCGGCGGCTCCGGCCGCCTTCGCGACGACTACCGCCACCGGCACGGCCACCACGACGGCCACGGTGTCCAACTCGGCCAGCCTGACGGTCTCCTACAGTCCCTCCTCGGCCACGGCCATCGCGTTCGGCACGGTCGGCCCCGGGAAGACCGCAGGTTCGGGCGACCAGCTCACTACTACGGTTAGCGCGGCGGGCTACACGGATTACACGTTGGCGGCCTATGACACCAACTATATCGGCTCCTCCAGTTCCAGCGACACCATGCCGGGCACGGCGCTTTACACAGCGCCCGCAGGAGCGTGTACTCCCTACGAGGCACCGACGAGCTGGACATCTATTTCCAACAACTCCTCCTCTCCCACGACGTTGGCTGGCTTAACCGCGCTCAGCACATGCTCCGACCCGGGGTGGGAGTTCGAGCTTCAGGTGCCTTCGAGCGCACCGAACGACACCTACTCCAACACCGTAACCTACGTGGCGACGTTCAGTTGAGGGCGGCCCCGGCCGCCCGAGGCCCCCGCTTGCCGGAGGCCTCGGGGAGAATGGGGGTGGTTGGATGGACGGCACGGAGTCGAAACTCGCGGTGGGGGAGACGGTTCGCGTTGCCCTGGAGGGCTTGGGAAGGAAGTCAGGGGTGCTGCTCATGCGCGAGGGGCGTCTCGTGGATCCGACCACGGGGGAAACGCTTCAGCCCGCCACCGCATGCCCATCCTTCGCCTCGGGGGAGCCGGTCCTCTGGCCCGCGACGGCGCGATGCCGGCGGATCTGTCCGTCGGGCGGTCTGGCCGGCGGGCGGATTGCCTGTTGGCCAATCACCTGGGCGGGCGATCCGGCAGGGGTGCTACAGGTGGCATATCCTCCGCTGCTTCCCGGGCCCGACGGCGGCAGGGGGTTCGTGCGCGGCCTGGCCCGTCTTGCGGCCATGTCCCTGGAAGCCGTGGGTGAGCGCGATCTGCTGCGAGAACACGCGACCTTGGATGCGCTCACCGGCCTGGCCAACCGGCGGGCGCTTGAGGCCTTCGTGGCCAGGATGGAGCGCCGGGGCGTGCCGTTCGGCGTCCTGCTGTTCGACCTCGACCACTTCAAGCTCGTCAACGACGCCCACGGCCACGACGCGGGGGATGAGGTGCTGAGGCACTTCGCCAAGGTGCTGGACCAGGGCGTGCGTCCGGGCGACCTGGCGGCAAGGTGGGGCGGAGAGGAGTTCCTGGCGGTGATCCAGCAGGCGGGTGTGGAGGAGTCGCTGGTGGTGGCGGAACGCATACGTCGGGCCATGGAAGGAAGCGACGTGCATCTGGGCGGGAGCCAGTTGCGGGTGACGGTATCCGTAGGGGTGAGCGCATCGGGGTCGTGCGGCCGCTTCGAGGCGGTTAGGGAAGCCGCCGACGCCGCGCTGTATCTGGCTAAGGAAGGGGGCAGGAACCGGTGCAAGGCCAATCCCGTTCCCGCGACTTGATCATCTTCCTTAACCAGGTGCTGGGCGTCAGGGACGACTACGTGTTCGAACACTCCCGAAGGGTGGCGCAGATCGCGGTGGCCATCGGGCGGCGACTGGGCCTGCCGCGGGAGGACCTCGAGGAGTTGCGGCTGGCGGGACTCCTCCACGACTTGGGCAAGGCTGACATCCCGGACACGACGCTCAACAAGCCGGGGCCTCTGGACAAGGACGAGTGGGAGGCCATGCGCGGCCACCCTCTGGCGGGGCGGGACATGGTGCATCGCTACTTCAACGGGGAGGCGCTACGCACCAAGATCACGACGGGCATCATGTTCCACCACGAAAGGTGGGACGGCTCGGGGTATCCCACGGGGCTCAGGGGCAAGGAGATCCCGGTGCTGGCCCGCATCCTGTGCTTGGCGGACGTTTTTGACGCCATGACGTCGGAGCGTTCCTACCACCCTCCCCGCCCCGTGGGAGAGGCGAGGGCCTACATCTGCCAAGGGGCCGGCAGCCATTTCGATCCCGAGGTGGTGGACGCTTTTCTGCGGACGTTTGTGGAAGAGGCCGATATGGCTGCGGATGGCGGTGGCTAGCGGCCAACTTCCCAGGCCAAGCAAGAGCGTAAGGAGGTGGTGCCGGTGCTAGGTGTGCTCCCCACCGCGGTGCCGTGACGGGACGGCGGCGCGGGGTGCCGCGTTAGCGGGGGAGGGAGCGGCCCGACCCTGGCCGACATATCTTTGTGGGAGGGAGGTAGTTATCTTGCCAACGTCGAACAACCCTGTGGTGGCGGACATGGCCACGGACGGGGGGGAGGATCCCATGGACGCGGTCGCTGCGGCGCTGTTGGAACAGGCAAGGTATCGCCTCCTGCTCCCCAAGCTGATGGACCAGGCGTTCGAGCAGGGCCACGACGCCCTGGCGCGCCGCGTGTTGAGGGCATGGGCGCATAACGAGCGCCCTGTGGCGGATCTGGTGGATGAACTGCGGGAAAAGGTGAGTATTTCGTGAGCGCCGTTCGGGCGGTTATCTACTGCCGCATCTCCACTGACGAGGACCTCCAGAGATATTCCCTGGCGAACCAGGAGGTAGTGTTGCGCCAATATGCCGAGAGACAGGGTTGGGACGTGGCGGCCTGCCACAAAGATCAGATCAGCGGCAGCAAGGCGCAGCGCCCGGGCCTGAAGGCGGTCTTCGACGTGCTGGCCGAGGGCGGTGCGGACGCGGTGCTTGTCACGGAGCAGGACAGGCTCTCGCGCCTGGACGCGATCGAGTGGGAACACCTGAAGCGGGCGTTCTGCTCGCTGGGGGCGAAGATATATACCCTGTCCGGCGAAGTGGACTTTTCCAACGAGGACCAGGAGTTCACGGCGGATCTCCTCGCGCTGATCGACAGGCGCAGGAGGAAGACCATAATTCGCCAAATGGTGAGGGGCAAGGCTGCTGCCGCGAGGCGGGGCGAATGGCAGGGGTCGCCGCCCTACGGCTACCGACGCAGCCCCGACGGCCACCTGATTATCCACGAGGAGGAAGCGGAGACCGTCAGGGCCATCCACCGAGCTTATGTCAGGGGCGACGGAGGGGCGCCGACGCTGGCCAAACGGTTCGGCCTGCCCAAGGACATAGTGCTGCGCGTCCTGCGCGGCAAGGCCTACATAGGCACTTTGGTCTATGATATTGGTGACGAGGTCATAGAGGTCCCCGGCGCACATCCGGCGATAATACCGGAAGCGATCTGGCGGGAAAGCAACGCGATTCTCGCCGAGCGCGGCACCCAGTACAAGTGGGCGCGAAAGCATGCCCGTTCCGGGCTGGTGGCGGGGATGGTCATGTGCGGGGAGTGCGGCGTGCCGCTTATTCCGCAACAGGCCCGCCCTCACAATGGGAGGGCCGTGTACTACTACTACTGTCACCGTTATCGCGTGGGGATGGTTGACGGACGCAGGTGCAGGATGAGCACGCGTACCGAGCCGGTGGACGGCAAGGTGCTGGACGTGCTGCGCACGATAGCCACATCACCGGCAGCGGCCAGGTCGTTGCTGCGGGTGGTGGGCGATCCGGCTTCCGCCAAGGAAGCACAGGCCGCCATGGATCAGGTTCGGGCGGCGATGGACGGTATTGAGAGGCGGCGGAAAAGACTCTTGGCTTTGTACCTGGACGGGAGCTGGGACAGGCGCACGCTGGATGAGGAGCGCCGGAGATTGGACTTGCAGCAGAAGGAGTTGACCGAGGAAAGGGACCGGCTGGCCGGCAAGGTGGCGCTCGCACGCCAGGAGTCCCTGGACTTGGCCCTGCTGGCCGAGGCCTTCGCGGCCGCGCTGGATGTGGACCGCCTAGCCTACGGGGAGCAGCGGGCACTGGTGCGCAGGCTGGTGCGGCGGGTGACGGTGCGGGCCTCCGGCGAGGTGACCGTGGAGATTCTCGTGCCGTTTGCCAAGACGGCTGATAAGGTTTCGTCGAATGGCGGGTCCGAGCAGATACGCACCGTGGACAAACAGCGACTACGGGAGAAGGTAACCTCCCTGGATCCGCAGGTAATGGCCAAGGTGGCCGAGGCGCTGGGCATCAGTCTGGGCCTGAAGGAGGAGTGGGCATGGCGCGGCCGCGCATAGGGGTGACGGCGGGCTTCCGGGGGGGAGAACTGCAGTTGGGCGCGGACTACCTGGCGGCGGTGCACGCGGCGGGGGGCGTGCCGGTGGTGCTGCCGTGCGGGTTGGGCTGCGCGGCGGAGCTGTTCGGGGCGGTGCGAGGGCTCTTGCTCACCGGGGGTCCCGACCTGGATCCCTCGTTGTACGGCCAGGCGCCGCATCCCGCCTTGGGCCGCGTGGACGCCGCCCGGGATCAGGACGAACTTCACCTGGTTCGCATGGCGCGGGAGCGGCGCATGCCTGTCTTGGGCGTCTGTCGGGGGCTGCAGGTCATGGTGGTGGCCGGCGGCGGCACCCTGTACCAGGACTTGGACAGCCAGTTGCCGGGGGCCCTGCGCCACCACCAGTCCGCGCCCCGGGAGGAGGCCAGCCATCCGATCCGGGTGACGCAAGACTCCCGCCTGGCCGCCCTGATCGGGGCGGGGGAGCAGCAGGTGAACAGTTTCCACCACCAGGCGGCAGACTACCTGCCGGCAGACTGGCGGGCGGTGGCCCGGGCCCCGGACGGCGTGCTGGAGGGGATCGAGGGGGAGGATGCCGACTTCCTGCTGGCCGTGCAGTGGCATCCCGAGAATCGCTTCCGCCACGTGTCGGCGGACCTGGCCCTCTTCCGAGGGTTGGTGGCGGCCGCCGCGGCGTGGGTGGAGTAGCGGTGTCGTCCGCTCCTGCCCGGGACGGCTGGGCAAGCTATCTGGCAGGAAGGGAGCGGGTGCGATGATTTGGTTGGGAATGCTGGCGGCGGGGGCGCTCTCCGGACTGCAGGTGGTGCTGTGGCGCTACGCCGCCCTGCGGCAGGGCACCGAGCAGAGCATGGTGCTGGCTTTGGGGGTGCAATTCCTCGGCTTGGCGGTGATTTTGGCGATCCTGCGGCCGTCGTTCCTCACGGCGGCGTGGCAGGGTCCGGCGGCGCTCGCGGGCATCGCGGCGGGCGCGGCGGGCCTGGTCTTCCTCTGGGTCTTCTACCGCTACCTGGCCCGGGCGGCGGACCTGCCCTTGGCCTTCGCCCTCTTCGTGGCGGCGCAGGTGGTGGGGGCTACCGCCTTTTCCGGGCAGTGGCCCCGCTCGGCGGGGGCCTACGTGGGGCTGGCCCTGATGCTGGCCGGCGTGGCCGTCTGGCGTCTGGCCGGGGGCCGCTGAGGAGAGACGGGAGCCTTGCTGCACCATCGCATCGTCTTCCTGGCACTGACGGGGCTGCTCCTCGGGTCGTGCGCCGCCCCGGCGACGCCGCGTCAGGCTCCTGCCGCCTCCCGGGCGACCGTGCCGCATCCCCCTGCCCGCCCGACGGGGCTTCCCGCCTTCTCCCACGTCTTCGTGGTGGTGATGGAGAACCTGGGCTACCGCGCGGCCCTAGGGGTGCCGCAGTTGGCCTCCCTGGCCGGGCGCTGGGCCGTGGCCACCCGCTACTACGCCGTGGCGCATCCCAGCCTGCCCAACTACCTGGCCCTCACCAGCGGCGGCACCCAGGGCGTCACCTCCGACTGTTGGTTCTGCTACCGCAAGGCGGACAACCTGGGAGAGGAGCTCTCCGCCCGGGGGATCAGCTGGGGGGCGTACATGGAAGGCTTGCCTAAGGCAGGCTGGCTGGGTCCATGGTGGCCTCCTGGGGACTACGCCGGCAAGCATGATCCCTTCCGCTATTACACCGACATCCGCGACAGCCGGTCCTTGCGGGCCCACCTGCAGCCCCTGCACCAGCTGACGAAGCGGCTGTCCGGCCCAGCCTCCGGCGTGCCCCGCTTCGTTTGGGTGACCCCCAACCTGTGCAACGACGGCCACGACTGCCCGCCGGCGCGGGCGGCGGCGTGGCTTTCCGGCTTCGTCCGGCAGGTCACTGCCAGTGCCGCCTGGCGCCACGGCGGGGTGCTTTTCGTGACCTGGGACGAGGGCAACGGCGCCAACCCCCGCGGCGTGGCGGGCATCCGCGTCCTGGCCCACGGCGGGGGAGGACACGTGTTCACCCTGGTCATCGCGCCGGGGCTGCCCCGGGATCTGCGGGTGTCCGTGCCTTACAGCCACTACTCCCTGCTCAAGACCGTGGAGGAGGCCTGGGGGGTGCCCCTGCTCGGGCAGACCGCCTCCCCGGCGGTGCAGGACATGGCGGCCTTCTGGGGAAAGCTTCGGACCGGTGGAGGGAGATGAAGCGGATGACCTGGTTCTTGATCCTCACGCGGCGCACCCCCAACTTCCGTGAAGAGGTGGTGGGGGAGCACCGCGCCTACCTGCGGGAGCTGGCGGGCCAGGGGCGGTTGGGTCTTAGCGGGCCCTTTGCCGACGGCAGCGGCGGCGCCTACCTGGTCCGGGCGGCGGACCTGGAGGAGGCCCGGCAGACGGCCCTGGCGGATCCCCTCTATGCCCGCGGGGCGTCGGCGCTCACGGTGAAGGAGTGGCAGACCGTGGAGCCGGAAGCGTATCGCGGCGAGGCATAAAAAGGGCCTCCCGCGCGGGAGGCCGAAGGGGCCGGTCCTTCTTCAGCAGGAGGACTTGCACTTGCAGGTGCTGGAGGAAGCCTTGGCGACCTTGACGATCTTCAAGCGGTCTCACCTCCTTGCCGGGGACGATCCGTTAGGTTCGGTTGCGCCTCCGAGGCGACCAGGGCGGCGGCGCGCCCAGGGTTCACATCTATCGTTCCGTGGCGGGTGCGCACCGCCTGCTGCCTGGAAAGGCCGGCCAGCGCGGTGCTGACCGTCTCGCGGGTGGCGCCGACCAGGTGCGCCACGTCCTGATGGGTGAGGCGCAGGTCGAGGCGGGTCCAGCCGTCCTCCGAGGGCTGCCCGAACTGCTGCGCCAGCTTCAGCAGGAGATGGAGCACGCGGCTGCGCACGTCATCCAGGGCCAAAGTGGCGGTCAGCTCATGCAGGGAGCGGATGTGACGCGAGAGGATCTCCACCAGCTTTAGGGCGACCTGCGGTCGGCGCAGCATGAAGCGGATCAGATCGGCGCGGGTCATGCTGCACACCAGCGTGGGGGACATGGTCTCGGCGTAGCAGGAGCCGGCGCCGGTGGCGAAGGTGTCGATCTCGCCGAAGATGTTGCCGTCGCCCAGGATCGCCAGGGTGAATTGCCTGCCGTCCGGGGTGAGCTGATACAGCTGGACCCGGCCCCGCTTGAGGAAATACAGGTGCTCTAGCCGGTTCCCCGGCTCGTAGATCACGGTATGGGGCGGGTAGGAGGCCGAGGGCACCAGGGCGTCGATGGCCGCCAGATCGGCGGCGGAAAGCTCGGTCAGCAGGTTGATCTGGGACAGGTACGCGAGCTTGTTCACGGGGTTTGCCGACCGGCCCGGGCCAGACCGGCGGACGCTACGGCCTCCAACACGCCGTTGACCTGCGCCGCCAGCTGGGCCAGCCGCTCTCGCTCCGGACCGTAGGCGTTCAAAAGCGGGGCCATGTCCCGGTAAACGAGTACTGCCTCGTCTTGGTCCTGATAGACTCCCATCCGCAACGGGATGTCCACCACCGCGTCCAGGCTTTCCGCCAGCAGGGCGGAGCCCAGGCGCGGGTTGCCGAAGATCAGGGTGAAAGCTGGGTGCAAAGGCGCTCCCGCGTCCCGCATGTCCCCGGCGTGGTCCACCAAGAGGTACTCCTTGATCCCCCGGGCGGCCAGCTCCTGCCGCAGCGCCTCGACCAAGGCCTCCGACCGGACAGGGGCCCGTTGGGTCCGCACGGCTTCGTCCATGACGGTTCCGCCTCCCTCCTTCCGATTTGCCAGCCGTCGTTGTGCCGCAGGAGCTGAAAACACCGCCAGGGGATGCCCTGCGCAACGCGCCTCCCGGCGGCGTCCTTCAGGTCGCAGGATCCCGAAGACCGCACGGCCACCGTGCCGCGCCAGACACCGGCGTATTTCCCCGAAGCCACCTCGGCCAGCGCGACAGCTCCGGTGCGGAAGCCGTGGACCGACTTCGACCGCGAACGGTGCCCCTTGGGGAAGCCGAATCGGTCAACGTTCGCCATCCGCCGGTGCCCGTGGCCCAGCGC
>JAJZIM010000087.1 GCA_021810565.1 Bacillota bacterium | reverse complement strand
TCGACCTGAAGGACGCCGCCGGGAGGCGCGTTGCGCAGGGCATCCCCTGGCGGTGTTTTCAGCTCCTGCGGCACAACGACGGCTGGCAAATCGGAAGGAGGGAGGCGGCCATTCCTCCCACCCCTGAGGGGGTGGGCTTCCTGGCCGCGATTCTGTGAACAAACCGGCCGCAATCTGCGTCGGTTCACCTTCCTGGTGCGCTGGGTCTCGGCTTTGGTCCGGCAATATGCGTTGCGGCGCCGCATCGATGTTCGTCCCATGGATCCCGCCATGAGCCTGCCGGAGATGGTTCGGCAGGTGCGGGAGAAGCTGGGCTTTCGTGCCCAGGTGAGGGCCGGCTGGGGCACCTCGGAGGATGCCTTCGAATGGTGGCGCAGACGCGTCGAGGCGCAGGGCGTGCTGGCAGTGATGTTGCCCTTGGAGCCCGGAGAAGCGCGAGGGGCCTCCATGTGGGAAGATCCGGCGGTTCCGGCCGTCCTGATCAACCGGGGAGACCAAGCTGCCGGCCGACTGTTCACCTTGCTGCATGAATATGCCCATTTGCTGTTGCGGCAAAGCGGTGCGGTGTGCGACTTTTGCGGCGGCGACGAGGGGCAGGGGATGACCGAGGTGCTGCCCAACCGCCTGGCGGCACGCCTGCTGCTCACGCAGGAGGAGTTCGCAGCGCGCTTGGGGGAGCTGGAATTGGCTCACCCCCGCAGCCGCTGGAGCGATCGGCTGCTGGACGAAGTGCGGGGCCCGTTCAGGGTGAGCCGCGACGTGGTGGCCATCTTCCTGGAGGAGCAGGCCCTGGCCCCGCCGGGTTTCTACCGGAGAAAGCGTGCCGCTTGGGAGCGGCAGCGGCCTTTCTTTAGAGGAGGACCTGGGGGCAATACGCATCGTACCCGTCGGGAGCAGCGGCTGCGCATGATCGGCTATGGCATGGCCGGCGTGTTGAGCTCCCTCTTCGCGGCGGGAAAGGTGTCCGTTCTGGATCTGTCGGAGGTCCTGGAATTGAAGGTGGAGCGAGCCGAAGAGTTCATGGAATGGGTGCGGTCCGCGGGTCTGGACCGGGATGGCATTGATGCCGGAAACGATTTAATGTCCTGACACCGATGCGCTGATAAATCCGCACCGTCATTGGCCGGGGCAGACGGGGAGCATTCTGCGCCGATTGGAGCGGGAGGGATCGCTTCGGATTGCCCGGGGCGTCTTCCTTGAAGTGCAGCGAAAGACGGATCGGCTTTGGCGGGCGGTGAGCTCCTTAGATTCCCTGGTGGTGGATGTCATGCAGGATCCTCGAGCGAGGGGACTGTTGGCGGAGATCCAGATACGGTACGGAAATAAATTCAAGGTGGGAAGCCAGTCTTACAACGGCTTTTGGCATAGCCCTTCGGGAAGGAACTCCGCCGAGGCACAGGTAATCGCCTTGGCCAAGGCGCAGGATTGGTTGGGGGTGGTATCCGAAGGTACCGGCAAGCTCATCTGCCTTGCCGAGAATGTTGCGTTTATTTCGTGGGAGGAGTTTGCCCGGCGGGTGATCACCCAAGAGAACTTCGGGTTTATGTTTGGCGGTGGCTGAACCGTCTTCCGGTGCGGTTGCCGCCACAGATAGGGAGCGCAAGGGAAGGGGGCTTAGGGTCAGATTTGCTCTTCAGCGCCGTCTGACTACGTCCCGCGGTACGGGGAGAGCGGGTCATGCCGGTGCACCTGGACCCGCGGGATCTGGAGAGGCACCCCCGAGTTGGCGGAGAAGCTGCGGCAGATCATGGGGGGAAGCGGCATCCCGGGATCCGCGGCCGATGGTCGAGCTGGTACCGGACAGCAGGGGCCCGTGCGTTACCGGGTCCGCCTCGGGCGGCCCAACGTGCGGGTCCTCCCGGACTCCTCAGGCTGGCACCACCGGCTCAGGGACCACCGCGCATGCCAAATCCTGATCGGACGCGAAAGGCCGGCACCACGGCGGCAGCGTCCCCCTACCCTCGGCCCGGCTTTCTCGGCATCACCGCGACTGATCTACCCACCGATTGGATGGTGCAAGGCTGCGAGGTGGTGCAAGTGTTGTCAGGGGCCCCTGCGGCGGCGGCCGGGCTGGTGGGCAGCTAGGAACGGCTGAATGCGGTGTGGGACGTTATCTCCTCCGTGATCATCGGAGGAATGAATATCATCCTCTGGGAAGGTGGAGGTGTCGTGATGCGCTGGGTGGAGTGCGAGGAGTGCCTGGCCCTGGAGCGATTTCCCCTTCAGCAAGGGCAGCAGGTGGACAAGTTCAGGATCAATCGGTTGCGGTCCTTCCACAACGGGGCGCCAATGCCGCTCACCGTTTGCCTGGTGGCGGAGGGGACTGATGCCAAGGTGCAGGCGCTCCAGGTGGAGCGGGGAACTGGGGAGGATGACCTGCGGGAGTTGGCGGCCCTGGGGCCGTATACCGTCCGCCATGGGCACCGCAGCCTGAGGTTGCCCCCGATCTACGAAACGGTGGAAGACTGTGCCGACCACGACGTGTACCTATGCTATCCAGCGCCGAAGGAGGCGAGCATCGCCGCGCAGCAGGAGGCTTCCGCGCCAAAGGTGCTGCCCACCAACTGGCGCAAATTAGAAGGGTTGCGTCGGAAGTTGGTCGCGGCGTCGGCCGATCACGTGAGGGTCCTATTCTCCACCTTCGGCCAATGGCGGGAGCACTTTTCCGCCCTGCCGGGTGCGGCGGTGCCGGGGAATTTCACCGCCTACCTACGCCTTGCCCGCGAGACGGCCAGGTATCTGGCGTACCACGGTATCACGCAGGAGATAAGGTTGGTGGATGTGGAACTCGCCCGCTCGAGGCTGGCCGCGCGCGGCGAGGACCCCGCGACGGCCGATTGGAGGAGGATCGTCGAGGAGTTTCCCCCGGTGCCGCCCGTGGTCTTCGAGCGGATATCAGGGGACGAAGCCGCCAAGGAGGCTCCCGAGGTGTTCATCACGGCGCATTCCGCCACGCCGTGGGAGGGCGAGGAGGCCTTTGCGGACTATTTCGGCATTGCCTACCTGGACCGGGGCATCGTGGTGGGGACGGAGGTGGCATACGTGTTGACGAAGGAAGGAACGGACCTGTTCACCAACCACGTCATGGGTGCCGCCAGTCTGCACCGCAGGGTGCAATTTCAGGAGCAGGTGGCCGGAGTGGAGTTTTCCGAGGATGGCCAAGGCCTATTGGTGCGGGGGCCCGATGGTTTGCCGACGGTGGCAGCCGGGGCCGGGAGCGTTCCGGGTGGAGCGATCCGCGGCGGGCGTCCCTGATCCGGAAGGCGCCGCCGAGGCGGAAGGGGGGTTGGCGGTGGGCGGAAGGTTCCTGGCGGCACTGGTCCTGCTGGCGGCGCTCCTGGCCGGGTGTGGCGCCGCCCGGGGGGCGGCGTCCGGAGGCAGGCCTGCAGTGGCAAACCCCGGCGGGCCGGTGGTCGAGGCTGGCGGCACGCTCTTGGCGGAGCCCGGAGCCGGTGCCACTTCCTACGTCGACCTGATCCGGGGAGCCACCCACGCGGTCGAGGTGAACAGCTACCTTTTGACCGATCACCGGGTGGTGGCGGCCCTGATCGCCGATGCCCGGCGGGGAGTGCGGGTGCGAGCCATCGTGGCGGGCAACCCCTATCGCGACGCCGCGGCGATGAGCCAAGAACAGGCGGAATTTCGGGGGAGCGGGGTGGCGATCAAGACGGCCCCGGCCAGGTTCGAGGGCCGCTATGTTTTCGATCATGCCAAATACGTGGTGGCGGACCCCGGGCAGTCTGACCAGGCGGCCATTCTGGGCTCCAGCAACCTGGACTACTCGGGCTTGGGCGGCGGCAACCGGGAGTACGACTGGAAGACGAACTCGCCCGCGGTGGTGGCCGCCTTGGACGCGGTGTTCCGCGCGGACTGGGGCGGCACCAAGGCCGGGAAGGTTCCCCGCCGGACCCTGGTGGTCTCCCCGGGCGCCCAGCCGGCGCTGCTCGGGCTCATCGACCATGCCCGCAGACGGCTTTGGATCGAATCCGAGGAGATGGGGGACGTACCGCAGGTGCTGGCGGCCATCGAGGCGCGGGCAAGGGCCGGCGTCCAGGTCGAGGTGGTCTTGCCCAGGTCCCTTTCGTCCACGGATCGGGGAAACGCCGCGGCACTGAAGGCGGCGGGAGCCAAGGTGGTGTTGCTGGACCGTCCCTATCCCCATGCGAAGCTCATCGTGGCGGATGATCGGGTGTTCTTGGGCAGCGAGAACTTTAGCCGCAGCAGTTTGGACCGCAACCGGGAGGTGGGGATCGTCCTGGGCGGCGGCCCGGCAGGACTGGCAGCAGCCGCTTTTCGGAAGGACTTCGCGGCGGGCCAGCCCCTGAACGCGGCGAACGCCGGCGATCACGCGCCGAGCGGGTACCTCCCAAGCGGTCGGCAACTCTATGGCAAAACGGAGGCGGAAGTGCGCCAAAGTTTAGGAAACCCGGAACGCACCTATTCGACCAGCTACCATGGGCGGCCGGAGATGGCCTGGGTGTATCCTGACCAACGGGTGTATTTCGGCGCCGACGCACAGGTGGTCTACGTCAGCCACCAACCCGGCTAGCTGTGCAAAAAGCTGTGGACAGGGGGGATAACCAAGGAGACGGGCAGGGGATTGCCGGGGTTGCGGGGATGATTCCCGGCGAAATGCGGCAGTTGTTGTCTTGCCGTGACGGATGCAGCCGAGCGGCGTTTTTCGACCAAGCCCGCAAGGGAGGAGGAAGTCGGGGCCCATCCGATGCATCGTCCCGTCAAGGGGAGGCTTTAGCGGAAGGCAGCAGCGGTGCCGGGACCAAGGCCTGGTTCCTCCGGACCGCGGTGATTTGGACCGGAGGAGGAGAGACGGTGGTACCAGGGGTTGGAGCATCAAGGGGCGAGGGATACCGCCGTTTGGCATCGGCCACGTCGTATCATCGGTAGATGCCTGGCCAAACGCCGCTGACGGCGGCAGGAGTTGCCGGAGGGCGCCGCATTTAGTGAGTGTCGGGATGCTGGTCCCTTTCCCGTCCCATCCGGATCAAGTTCTCCAAAGCGGTAACGTAGTCACGGAAGGCCGCCCTCCCGCGTTCGGTCAATTCGACGGTGGTGCGCGGCCTGCGAGCCACGAAGCTTTTGTGCACCGCGACGTAGCGCGCCGTTTCCAGGGCGCGCAGGTGCGCCGCGAGATTGCCGTCGGTGAGTCGGAGACGGTCTTTCAGACGGGTGAAGGTGACTGATCCTTCGGCCGTGAGGATCGACATGATGGCCAGGCGCACCTTGACGTGAATGGTGTCATCTATTTGGTTCAGTACGTCGTCCACGGCGACCCTCCGCACGGACCAGGATGCTGGCCAGTATGAGCGCGCCGCCGCCCAGCACCGCCAAGACCGCCCACTGCACCCCTATTCCAAGCGGCAGGTACAAGGGGATGATGATCGACAGCAGGCACAGCCAAAGGCCGGTCCCGATGAAGGTGGCGGAATCGAAGAGGATGCCTCCCATGAGATACCAGGTTCCGATGAGCAGGATGAAAGGCCAAACCCACCAGTTGGCGGTGCCGGAGTGGGGCGAAAGGGGCACCATACCGAATATCGCGACATACAAGACGGCCAGGGACCACCACCACTTGCGCACCAAGTACGGGGTCGGGTGCGGTCGGCTCGCCTTTCTGATGCGCATGCCGACCACGACCGTGGCTGCGGCGCCGGCCAGATCCAGCGCCAGCCAGGACCAACCCAGCCAGGCGGCACCGACGCCGAGGGCTGGGAGGAGGAAGCCCACCAGCCAGACCAGGCCCCAGATCAGGAAGAACGGCGCGCCAGAAGAGACCGAGGCGCTGGCTTGGGCCACCATGGACTTGATCAACCGGAGGTCTTGCAGGGCGGCATCAAGATCCGTGTCATCCATATCGTCGCACCCCCACAAATAACTTTGTAGTACAAAGTATATCGCAAGCTGGAGGGGGTGTCAAGAGACCGGCGCGACCTTTCCCCGAAGCGACGCCGCGGCTGCAGGTGGCATACCGCCACTCCGGAGGGAGGTGGCGGCAAGTTCGGGCCGGTCAGCCCGCGGTCGCCCGGGCAATGCCTTCCGGGGCAGGTTTTCGCAGGTGGTGTTGGCCGGTTCCGACCGACTCAGGCCTGCAAAACGATAGGCTTTCCGCCGGACCAATCGGATGTTTGCCGGCATGAACAGCCGATCCCCAATACGAAACGGAGCCTCCCCCGCCTTATGGTCACCCCTCCTTTTACACCACTACCCGTTGCTCTACTCCTACCGGCCCTAACCTTGCCAAAGCTCGGAGTTGATCCGGGGTGGCGCCTGGGGATATAATCTAGATGCAAAGCTGGATGAGGAGGTGAGGCGCCCTGTCCTCCATCGGGGCCTTTGAGGCCAAGAACCGGCTGTCCGAGTTGCTGGAGCGCGTAGGCAAGGGCGAGCGGATCGTCATCACCAAGCACGGCAAACCCGTAGCGATGTTGGTGCCGCCGGCGGAGAAGGGAAAAATGGAGCCGGAAGAATTGATCCAAAGGTTTCGACGGCAGGCCAAGGGAAAGACGCTGGGCGCGCTGACCCCCCGGGAGTTGATTGAGGAGAGCAGGCGGTTTTGAGTTCGCTGGTCTTGGATGCTTCCATGGCCTTGGCTTGGTGTTTCGAGGATGAGCTGGACGAACAGGCGGATTTCGTTTTGCAAAAGGTGGCTCGGGAGGGGGCGGCGGTGCCCTCGCTTTGGTTTACGGAGATCGCGAACGGCCTGCTCTTCGGGAAACGGCGGGGGCGCCTCGGCGAAGCCGATGTGGAACGGCTCGCCACCCTTTTCCTAAACTTGGCCTTGACGGTCGACGACAGCCAGGCAGAGCGGATCTTCAAAGCGGTCCTTTCTGTCGCCCAACGGTTCGGACTCACGGCCTACGACGCGACTTATCTAGAACTGGCCATGCGTACGGGGCTGCCGCTGGCGACCAAGGATGATGCGCTGGCGGCGGCCGCCGAGGCTTGCGGCGTGGTTTTGGTCCGGCCAGTCGGCTGATCTGGTCGGCAGCCGCGAGGTTGGGGCCTGGGCAGGGGTGGCAGCCCCGCCGCAAGCAGCTACCTTGGCAGTTTCGAATATCCGGCGGCCCCGGATTTGTGCATCGCGGCGGCGGTGTCGGAGCGGGTGTTCCCGGACAGGGCCTGCGCCGTCTCGGCGACGAAGCGGGCCGACTTTTTGCAGGCCGGGTCCTTTGCTCTTGTCGGGCCGGCATTTTCGGCAGGGAGCGAAAACCCTGCCGGTGGGCGAAGCAACGGGCTTGCCGTAGAACCCGGAAGGGGAGGATGCTGCGGATGAAGCAGCAGCAGCGGGTGGGCCCCAACGAGTGGCGGTTCGAATGGCCACCGGCGTGCCACGTGGGGAACGGTGACGTGTGGCTGGCCCTCACCGGTTGGGAGCGCGGGCGGTGGCAGTCGGTCGAGGTCCGCCTGCGCCATGCGTTACGCTTTTTCGGTGAGCACCTGGATGGGATGAACCATCTGGCTGCGCTGCTGGGGGAGATGGGTCGCCGGAAGGAGGCGCATGAGCTTTGGGCCGTGGCGGTGGGACTGGGACGTCAGGCCTTCCCGCCGTGCGCCTTCACACCGGGGCGGGATTTTCTGGAGTGGGCCTGGCTGGAGAACCGTCCCTTCTTGCATTGCCTGGAGGGGCACCCGGTAGCCCTTTGCGAGACAGGGACTCAGGACCAAGCCGTGGAGCTGGCCCGGTAGGTTCGCGCCTTGCACCCCAACGACAACCAGGAGATGCGCAGATTCCTGATGTCGATGCTTTTGGGACTACGCCGCTTCGAGGAGGCCGTGTCCGTGGGTGAGAGTTATCCCGAGGGCAGGTTTCCCGAGACCACCTACGGGCCTGCCCTGGCGCTTTTCCGTCTGGGCCGGATGAGGGCGGCGACCGAGCGTTTGCGGCGGGCCGTGAGCCGCCTCTCCTTGGTCGCCCGCGAGCTGGCGGCGGCCAAGCCCATTCGGGTGCCGCCGGAGTACCCGGGGCGTGAGGTGATGGGCGGGGCCGACCAGGCTTACAACTACTGGAGAATGGACGGAGGCGCGTGGGAAAAGGCTGCGGGGGCCCTGAGATGGCTGCGGCGCATCTTGGCCGGGGAGGGAGGCCGATAAGAGGCCGGCCCTGAGCGAGAAGCCGGCGGCGCAGGGGTGAGGCGGCCGGGTGTCGAACACTAACACCGTACTGTCGGTGCAGTTGCAACGCCCGAGGGGGAGGGGGTGGGCGGATGCCGTTGCACCTCGACCCGCGCGAATTGCAGCGGCATCCCGAGCCGGTGGACGAGGTCCGGCAGGCCTTGGGAGAGGAGCCGCCTTCCGGAGAGGAGAGCGGTCCTCTGCGGCTGACGGCGAGGGAGCCGGGCGGGGTCAACCCGCTGCACATCCCTGCCTGGGTCCTGCAGTTGCTGGGTCTGCTCATCCTGCTCCTGCTTTTGGACGCCTTGGGGCAGCTCTTCGGTGGCAAGGCTCCGGCAGTCTCTTCCTCCACCACCTCCTCGCCGGGGCGGGGCGGGGCGGCGCAAAGTTCCTCTCCGGCCAAGACCAAAAGCACCTCAGGGCAGACGCCGGCGGCACCGCCGTCCTCGAAGGGCGGCACGGGTGGCGGGCTTCGAACTCCGCCCGCCGGTTACGCCCGGCCCGGCTTCCTGGGCATCACCATGACCGACCCGCCCGCCGACTGGACGGTGCGGGGCTGCGAGGTGGTGCACGCGCTGCCCGGGACTCCCGCGGCGGCGGCCGGCCTGGTGGGCAGCAAAGACCGGTTGGATCCCGTGGGGGACGTGATCACCTCGGTAAGCATGAACGGGGTGGCGACGCCCGTGCCCGACTGCGCCGTCTTGCAGGGGGCACTGGCCCGCAGCGCTCCCGGCATGGTCGTCACCATCCAGTACTTCCACCGCATCGCGGAATTGATCGTGGGGCGCTGGGTGGCCCGGACCACCTCGGCGGTGCTGATCGCCTCCCCCTGCCCGCCCCCCGTCGTGGGCACCATCACCTCGGCAGTGACGGGCAACCGCATCCTCTTGCACGTGGCCCTGGTGGGGCCGACCGGGGTGCAGCGGATGGACGTGATGTTGGACACGGGAGGCGTGCGCACCTACCTTCCCTTCACCGATCTGGCGGCGGTGGGCTACCGGCCTTACGCCACTGGGGTAAGTGGGGGCTTGGTGGTGGGGGCCACGGAGACCGTCTACTACTACCGACTGCCCGCCGGTGCGGTTCAGATCTTGGACGGTGGGCGTTACGTGCCCGTCACCGACCGACCCATGACGGTCATGGGGGTGCCGGGGACCATGGACGGCTTGGGCCCGGACATCCTGAAGGCGGGGGCGTCCCTGAACATCGCCGGCAGCAGTTGGTCCCTGCGGCTGCCCTGCCCGTGAGGGTCGTCCGGGAGGTGAGCTTCCGAGGATGGGAGGGACGGCGGTGTTCTCCGGGGTGCAGGATTTCCTGAACCTCCAGCGGGGGTTCTGGCGGAGGACCCTGCGGTACCTGAAGGTGCTTTCCTTGCGCGACCTGGCTTGGTCGCCCGGGGCGGGCAAGTTCACGGTGGGGAAAGTGCTGCGGCATCTGCCGGCGGCGCAGGTCATGCCGGCGGAAGGGGCCGTGGGTGGGACCTGGAACCACGGCGGCCACGGGCCGGCATTCGCGGGCTCTTGGCGGACACCCACAAGCGGGCGCGGCGCATCCTGAGGACGCTGTCCGCCGAGGAGATCAAGGCCGGACGCCCCACGTTGGAGGGCCACCCGGTCAGAGTGGGCCGCTTGCTCTTCGCCCTGCTGCAGCACGAGAGCCACCACCGGGGCCGGCTTGCCGCCGGTCTCCAGGTGATGGGGGTCCGGTCGCCCCAGGTTTTCGGCGTCGCGGGGGAGGAGGTGCCATCCGGGCGTTGAAGGGGAAAGGACGTTGGCGGGAGCCTTTTGCCGGGACAGCGATGCCTTGATCAATCTGCATTTCGAGACCTTGGATGAGGCGAGGAAGGCTCGAGGGAACAAAGCCTTGGAATGGGGTGCCGGCACCCGGTCACTGGGTGGGTATGCGCCACACGTTGGTCTTCACCTTTAGCTGGGAGTTGATGCATGATGGACATGAACGAGAAGCGACTTGAGTTGGAGGATCTATTGGAGCTGGTCGACGCCGGGGTTTTCGAGCGGGGTACGAAGTATTTCCAACGTGGTGCGGTACGAAATATGCGCCGGGCGGGCTCTCGAGTGGAAGCAGAGGTCCACGGCGGCAGGGTTTACCACACCTGGATCCGGCTCAAGCCACCCTTTCGGACGGCATGCACTTGTCCTTACGATAACGGGGTTTGCAAACACGTGGTTGCCGTGGGGTTGCAATGGATCGAGACGCAGTCGCAAGCTTCGCGGGAACAGCCCCCGGTATCCCTAGGGGAACAACTGCGCCAGCTCCAAGTGGATGAACTTCGGGAACTTTTGGTGGAGTTGGCGGACAATTTGCCGGACGCGGGCGCCATGATTGAACGAATGCTTTGGCGGCACCGGCTGCAAGATGTCGATGGGGTTTCGGATGCCCAGCGACTTGCAGAGATTGACGCGTTCCTTGATCCGCGGCTTGATCCGGAACGGCTGCAGGAGCTTATGGAAACAGCCGCGCTGGAGTGGCATGACGAAGCCAGCGATGCCTTGCATGAGCTGTCAGAAATCGAAGACGATTTAGTGGACTTGGTTCGAGAATTATCTGATTTGCCTCCCAACAGTGCCGTGCCGGCCTTGGAACTCGTCTGTGATCGTCTGGCTTCGGCAACCCACGGTGTTCCGGATGCGGCCGGGTACTGGCAAGAACCGGCCCGGAAGGCGGCTGACGCCTTGGCAGAGTTGTTGGTTGATGCCGACACCGCCCTGCACCTAAAGGTGCAAGCGCGGTTGCTGCCGGCCTTCGAAGGCGGTGCGCACTTTCTTGAACCGGTCATCCTCACTGCGAGCCTGGATCCGACAGCCGGCGAGACGCTGGCGCGGCGATTGGGGCCTCGGGGAGGCAGGTCGCTGATCACCGCGTTGAACCTTCTGCTTCGTGCCGGGGCGGTGGAACGCGCAGAGGAGCTCATCGTCGAATGGGGCGTGCGCGATGGGGAAGCATTGATGGTCATGGCCGAGCATTTCCGGTCCGAAGCCCTGCGGGTAAAAGGGGAGGCTGGCACCTCGGCACAAGTCGAACGGTTGCTTGCCAAGGCCATGGCTTTCTACCGGCAAGCAGCCGATGCCCCGAGCAACAGGAGTAGATCGAAGGCCTTGGAGCAACTTGCCGGACTTGCTGCCGAGCACGGCTCCTTTGAAGAAGCGTTGCAAGCAAGGATCAGACTGTTTCGCTTCCTTCCGTCTTTGGAGAGTTGGCAGCAAGTGATGGCTGCAGCCGAAGCCGCGGGACGTAGGAGGGCGGTCAAAGAGGAATTGCAAGCCTGGCTGGAAAACGAATACAAGAATGCGTGGCTAGTGTGCCGTATAATGGTTAGCGAGGCCCCTTATAGCCCCGAAGATCTGGCGTACGCTGCGCGACTGGCGCGCATTGAGGATTCCTGTGAGCTTCGTCTCGAAGTGGCCAGGGCGGCCGTCGAACTGAAGGATGAGGCGATCCACGGCACCGCCCTAGGGCTTCTTGAGGAGGCTGCGGAGAAATGGGCGCTGCAGGGCGGCGACCATGCCTATAGACAGGCGGCGATCGCGGCGGGATTGATCAAGAAGCACTTTCCACAACACTGGGCTGATTGGCAAAGAGCATATATCGGCCGGCACAGCCGTCGGCGAAATCTGATGCAAGCTCTGGTTGCAGCTGGGCTGAGGTAGGCCCCGGGGAATTGGCTCACACCTAACTTTTGCAGGAAATCCTTTCGCCAGTTCAAAGTGAACCCGATCCCGCAGGCATGGGCGGCATATAACTTACACTGACTCCTTGCCAGGCACGCCTCCTTGTGCTATCTTCAAGGTGAGGAGGTGTTCGCCGGTGGGATACCGAGAACTCTCGCCCCAAGAGAAACTTGCGGCAGTCAAAGAGGCGTGGTCTTTGCCGCGGGGCATTGCCGGAGTCGCAAGGAAGTACAATGTATCCCGTCCGTCCCTGTATCACTGGTTGAAGTTGGCGGATGAGGTTCTCTTGGAGGCCTTGAATGAAAGGCCTGGCCGCAAACCGAAACCCTCAATGGAGAAGCTGCAGGCGCAAGTGGATCTGCTGCAAAGGCAGCTTGCAGAAGTGTTAGATGGATCTCACGAATCAACAATATCCGTCGCCATCTCCCCTCACCAGTCCGGTCCGCGCCCAGCCAATTGTCCTTCCTGCGGCTCCAGCCGGATTTGGCGGCACGGTTCTTGGCCCACCAAGCATGAGGGCGCTCGTCAGCGGTTCATTTGTGCCGACTGCCGCCAGTCGCTATATCTGACGCTAAAAAAACCCTTCCGACGGCTGGACCCTAAACATCCGTCGGGCCACCCTGATCTGCGAGCCGGAGTTCCACCGCCACACCATGCAGCCCACATTCCGCACGTAAAATTTGGTAGCGAGCTCATTTATCTGTTGCGCCGCATGGGGTAGTATGGCGCAATGCTGCGACAGACGCTGGTATCCGAAGCTA
>JAJZIM010000086.1 GCA_021810565.1 Bacillota bacterium | reverse complement strand
ACCCCACGGCTACGCCGGAGGGGCCTAAGGGGAGGTTGCGGTTTGACATAGTAATTTGCCTCCTGGGTGCAGGGCAAGTAGCTCGGTGGGTGGCGCACGATTGGGAGCAACGCTACGCCTCCCTCCGCCGCTCCTGGAAACGTTTGTGGAGCGGGACCGGTTCCGGGGCACTTGCTACAAGGCGGCCAATTGGGTCCATATAGGCTATACCCGGGGCCGGGGCAAGCTCGACCGCCATAAACGGCGCGACAAACCGGTCAAGGAGATCTTCCTTTGTCCGTTGTGAGCAACTTCCGGGAAGTCCTGGCAGGAGACCCTGACGGCTTCACCGAATAGTTAGCCGATAATTCCACAGCTTTGAACTTGGAGGTGTTTCCTGATGGCCCTGCCGCCAGAAAAAAACGACGAACTAATTGCTGCCTTAAAAAGTCGCGGTGTTAATCCTACGTGCCCAATGTGCAATTCCCGAAATTTCCAAATATCAAGCGGATACAATATGCATTTGGTACAAGACCACGTCCACGGACTTGTTCTCGGAACCCCCAGCATTCCCACAATAAGTATTATATGCAGCCAATGTGGCTATATAGCGAGCTTTGCCATAGCAATGCTAGGATATGATCCTAATACGGGGGACAAAAAAAATGAGTAATGAACAGCGCACACAAGAAACTCAGGGAAGCATAAGCCCCCCTGTGCTCCCAGTAAATTACATTCCCCGGGAACCCCTGGACGCTATAACTATCGACAAAAGTTCGTTGACCGTGCTATTACGTGATGTATGGGAGGCGGCTGGACACAAGGTGCTTTTTGTTAGCGCCTTAATTATTGCATCAACAATGTTTTTATCGGCCATGACTAGTGTGGGAAATAGGACAAGCATTTGGGGCATAGGGCCTGCGTACATAACGGCTATTTTTGCAATCTGTGCAGCACTATCGGGTTGTTTTGCGGCTAGGTCCGGATGGTTTTTATTATGTTCATTACGCAAACGCCTTCCGCTGTCTCCGGATGGGTTCGCTGATAGAGAATGCCGTAAACTGTAGTTATGCCTAAAGGAAGTCCTTTCGACATGGGGGTAGGGGCAGTTTGGAGAACCCACCGCTATGCGGTTTCCTGCGCGTCTGCGGGAGCCTCCTTTTCGGCCACCCCCTCCTCGCGGTGCAGGAGGGTGGTCACGGTGGACCTAGCCACCCCCAGGAGCCGCGCCGCTTGCCGGACGGACAGGTCTCCAGCAGCCACCTGGGGGCGCACGGCCTCCCACCTGGCGGCGAAGTCCGGGCGGCGGGTGCCTCCCGGCCTGCCCACGTGCTTGCCCTGCCGGCGGGCACGGTCCATGCCGGCCCGAACGCGCTCCCTCAAGACCTCCAGCTCGAATTCGGCCAGGGAAGCCAGGAGGTTGAGCAGCAGCCGTCCCAGGGCCGTCCGGGTGTCGAAGCCCTCCCGGGCGGACTGGAAGCCCACCCCCTGCACCTCCCACGCGGCCAGGGTGTCGTGCATGTGCTTCACCGACCGGAAGGCCCGGTCCAGCTTGAAGACCAGCACCAGGCCGAAGCGCCGCTTCGCTCCGTCGTCCAGAAGGCGGCGCCACTCCACCCGGTGGCCCGGATCGTTGGCCGGAGCCCGGTCCACGTACTCGCGGTGGACTTGCCACCCCTGCGCGCGGACGAAGTCCCGCAGGGCCACAAGCTGCGTCTCGGGGTCCTGATCCCGGTCATTGGTGCTCACCCTGGCATAAAGGGCTACCCTCACGTTTCCACCTCCTCATTCACCGCGGGGGCCGGGGTCCGTGCCGCCCGTGATCACGGATTGATCACGGACCCCTGAAAAAACCTTTGAAAACCCGTGTTTTAAGGCCATTTGACTGGAAATCGGCCCGAAGCCTGAACCCTGCCCGGCCCAGTAAAATCAAGGCTTCGTGGCATTGGTAGTTTCCAGGGCCTCCTACCCGCCTCAGACTTTCAAGGTGGTAACCCGGGTTCGAATCCCGGTGGGGTCACCAGAAGAAACCGCGCCGCAAAACAATAGGTTTGTGGTATGTGCCGCCGGGCGACCATTTCTTCCGGCGGCGTTTGTGTCTGCGGCGGCGCAGGAGGCGGGAGCGCCGCGTGCTCGGACCTGGGGTCTGGTTTGTGGGGAACGTCGGGAAATCTAATGCCAACGGCTGCCCTCCGGCACGGATCGGCAGCGGGGGTTGGGATTTGGACCGGCCCGAGGAAACCGCGTTCGGGAGGCATCGCCCCTTACCGGCCGGACGCGATGCCGCCTAGCCGAACCTCATCCTGCCGGTCGGCGGCAGGCCTCCGGGCCGATTGCCGACTTGCCGGACAAATGGGGACATGCCGGACGACCAGCCCGCCTCCCCGTTGCTCGGCCGGTGGGCCGCCCCGCGTGGTGGTCTCGGAGAGGCCGCGGCACGAACGGCGGCCGTCGTATTCAGCGCGTGAAGTGGTCCGGCAGGTTGCCCACGGTCAGACCGTCCCGGTGCAGGACGGACAGGAGATAGCGCAAGGCGCCGTACAGCCCGGGATCCCAGTGCATCAGGATGATCTCCCCCGGCCGCAAGGGCTTGCCGTCCCGCGTGGCGATGCCCAGGCGTTCACCGCGGTAGCCGTCGGGGCCGGGGGGTACCGACGCGGTCCAAAGCACCACGTAGGGGATGCCGGCGGCGTAGGAGGCCCGCAGCACCGCGGCGTCGTAGGCGCCGTAGGGGGGGCGCAGCAATAGGGGTCGCCGGCCCGTGAGGGTCCGGATGGCCGCGGCCTGTCCCTTCACCTGGGCCAGGATCTGGGAGTAGGGCAGCCGGGTCAGAACGGGATGGGTCACCGTGTGGTCCTGGATGTTGCCGCCGGCGACGACGAAGGCCTTCCAGTAGCGGGGGTGCTCCTGCATGGCGCGCTCCAGCAAAAAGGCCGTCAGGGGCAGGTGCCGGCGGCGCATCAGCCCCAGCACCCGGCGGCTGGGATACCAGCCGTCGTCGATGGTGATGAACACCTCCCGCCGACGGACCGGCAGGGAGTAGACCGCCCGGGAGAAGGGGCCTGCGGGAGGGGCCAGGCGATAGACGGAGCTGGCAACCGACGGCGGGGGCGCCGCGACCGATCGGACGGTGGCCAGCGGTCGGGGCGGCGAGGCGGCGGGCGCGCACGAGGTCAGGAAGGCGGCGCCGGCCGATAGGGCCAGAAGGCCGGTCCAAGTCCCGAACCGCCCGGTCCCGGCGAGGGCCCACCGTCTAGGCCGTCCATCCGTGGTCTGCCGCCCGCTTGAGGACGGCCCCTTGACCGCGTCTGCCTGCATACCGCCCCGCCACCCCTCGATATATCTCCGGACGACCTGCCTCGCCCCGCCGCGGGCAGCGTCCTGCGGGTCCCGAGTCCCTTCCCGGTCGGGGCCTCTCCCCGCGGCGCTCAGCTTTCCCCCCAGCGGCGCAGCAGGGTCCGCTTCACCGCCTCCAGGGGCAGCATGAAGACCACCGCCAGGCCCAGGACCAGCGCCACCAGGCCGGCGGGCAGGGGGGCCATGAAGACCCCGGTCAGGGCCAGGGTGGAGACCGCCGCGAGGTCTCCCGCCGAGGCCGCCAGCAGCGCCGTGCCGGGGCAGGAGGCCCAGAAATGGCGCAATTCCCGGATCACGTAAACGGTGGCCTGGCTGGAGAAGACCAGGTTCAGGAACACCGCCGTCTGCACCCGGGGCCAGGACAGGCCGTAGGTGTGCGCCGCCAGGTAGAGCACCAGGAAGGACTGCACCAACAGCACTCCGGCCAGCACCAGGGCGGTGGCCACCAGGTGCTTGACGCGCCAGTGGTCCGGCTGGGGGTTGAAGCGCACCCGGTCGCTGGCCAGGGACATGGTCACGAAATCGTTGGCGAAGAGCAACAGGACCAGCAGGAAGGGGGTCACCACGAAGCGATCGGTCAGGAAGAAGGCGCCGATGACGAAGAAGGCCACCTGCACGGTCTTGATGATCTTGTTCAGGGTGTAGGTGTGCATGCGCCGGTAGATGCGCCGGCTGGTGCCGATGGCCGCCACGGCGTTCAGCAGTCCGGGCTCGGTCAGGATCATGCTGGCGGCGGCCTTGGCGGCGTCGGTGGCGCTGGACACGGCGATGCCCACCTCGGCCTGCTTCAGCGCCGGGGCGTCGTTGACACCGTCCCCGGTCATGCCCACCACATGGCCGGCCTCCTGGAGGCGGCGGATCAGGTGAAACTTGTCCTCGGGGAAGATGCCGGCGTAAACGTCGCACTCCACGGTCTCGCCGCCATCCTGGCGCAGGGTGGACGCCTCGCACACCCGGGCGCCGATGCCCACCTGGGCGGCGATGGCCCGGGCCGTGGGGGCGGTGTCGCCGGTAAGCATCCGGGGGTGCACGCCCATCTCCCCCAATTGCGCGATGAGCTCCTTGGAGTCGGGCCGCGGGGGATCGCGCAACGCCAGCAGCCCCGCCAGGGCGGGGCGTCCCTCGGGACCGGCGGCCACCGCCAGGACCCGGAAGCCCTGGGCCGCCAGGGAGTCCGTGTCGCGGGCCACCCGGGCCTGGTCCGCCCCCTCCACCAGCCCGGCCAGGACCTGGGGGGCGCCCTTGAGCACCCGCAGCGTTTCCCCGGCTCGGCGCAGCAGGGCCTCCGTCCGCTTGGTGGCGGGATCGAAGGGCGAGAACTCCAGGCGCTCGTAGGTGTTTGCCTGGCCGCCGCGGCGTTGTTCCTCATCCAGGATCGCCAGGTCGATGGGATCCTGGGTGGCGGGGTCCGAGGCCAGGGCGGCCAACTCCAGCAGGGAATCGGCGGTGAAGGGTGGGTAGGGGGCCAACTGCTCCAGGCTGAGGCGGTTGAGGGTGATGGTGCCCGTCTTGTCCGTGCACAGCACGTCCATGCCGGCCGCCTCCTCGATGGCCGACAGGCGGGTTACCAACACGCCCCGGTTGGCCAACTCCTGGGCGCCCAAGGCCTCGGCCAGGGTGAAGGTGGCGGGCAGGGCCACGGGGACGGAGGCCACCAGCAGGATCAGGGCGAAGGGCAGCATCTCCAGGAGCGGGATGTGCATGCCCACGGCGAAGAGCAGCATGGTCAGCACCAGGAGCAGGTCGATGCCCACCAGATAGCGCACGATGCGCATGATCAGGGTTTCCAGGTGGGAGGCGGTCCGGGCGATCTTCACCAGCTCGGTGGTGCGACCGAAGTAGGTGTGCGCGCCGGTGGCCAGCACCTCGCCGGTGGCCTCGCCGCGCTTGACCACGGCTCCGGCGTAGGCGGTGTCGCCGGGGTCCCGCTCCACCGGCACCGACTCCCCCGTGAGGGGAGACTGGTCCAGCACCACCCCCTCCGCCGTCAGGCGCAGGTCGGCGGGCACGATGTCCCCCATGCGCAGGTGCACCACGTCTCCCGGCACCAACTCCCGGGCGGGCAGCACCCGCCACGCGCCGTCCCGCAGCACCCGGGCGTTGACGGTGAGCCGCTGGCGCAACAGCTCCAGGGCGGTCTCGGCCTTGGCTTCCTGCAGGTAGCTGATTACGGCGTTGAACACCAGCAGGAAGCCGATGATGCCGGTGTCCAAAAGGCGGCCCAGGATCAGCATCAGGACGATGGTGGCCTCCAGCATCCAGGGGATGGGGGCCCACAGCTTGGACAGGCATCGGCGCAGCCGGTGGGGCCGCTCCTCGGCGATCTCGTTGGGACCGTAGGCGGCGAGCCGCCGGGCCGCTTCCTGGGAGGTGAGTCCAGGGGCCTGGTCCGTCACGGCCCAACCTTGGGGAGCCGGATTCTTGGGGACCGGGGGCGTCTTTGCGGCATCGCAATCCTTCCCCTTCGGAATTCAGAGGGACTTGCGGGCGGCCTCCAGGAGGATCCGCTGCTCGGTGGCGGCGACCAGGCGACGCGTGCGTTCCACCGCGTCGGGGTTGACCGAGACCGAGGTGATGCCGGAGCGCACCACCACGTCCAGGATCTCCGGGTAGACCGAGGGGGCCTGACCGCAGATGGAGGAGGTCAGTCCCAGGTCCTGGGCGGTGCAGATGATCTGCCGCAGGGCGGTCACCACCGCCGGATCCCGCTCGTCGAAGAGGGCGGCCACCTCCTGGCCGTCCCGGTCCAGGCCCAGGATGAGCTGGGTCAGGTCGTTGGAGCCGATGGAGACGCCCTGCACCCCCAGGCGGGCGTAGTCGGCCAGCCGGAACAGCACCGAGGGCACCTCCGCCATGATCCACAGCTTGAAGCCGGTGTCGTTGCGCAGTCCCACCTGGTCGATCACCCGCAGGGACTCCTCGAGATCCCAGGTGGTGCGCACGAAGGGCAGCATCAGGGTTAGGTTGGGCAGCCGGAAGTCCCGGCGCACCCGGACCAGGGCGTCCAGCTCCAAGCGGAACAGCTCCGGCTCCCGGGCATAGCGGAAGGCGCCGCGGTAGCCCAGCATGGGGTTCTCCTCCTGGGGTTCGAAGCGGTCGCCGCCCTCCAGGTGCCGGTACTCGTTGGTCTTGAAGTCCGAGGCCCGGTAGACCACGGGACGGGGGTGGAAGGCGGCGGCGAAGTCGCGCAGGCTGTCCGCCAGGCGCGTGACGAACTCCTCCTGACGGCCCTCCTCCACCAAGAGGCGCGGATGGCGGTGGTTCAAGGCCTCGGTCAGGATGAACTCCGCCCGCAAGAGCCCCACCCCGTCCGCGGGCAGGGCGGCCACCTCGGCGATCCGGGAGGGCTGGCTCAGGTTGACGTAGACGTTGGTGGCGGTGACGGGAGCGGTTGCCAGCACGGTGAGCGCCGTCTGCGGCTGGGCCCCGGGGGCCTCGATCCGCCCCGCCAGCACCAGGCCCCGGGAGGCGTCCACGGTGATCTCCGCCCCGTCGGGAATGGCGTGGGTGGCGTCGCCGGTGCCCACGATGGCCGGGATACCGAGCTCCCGGCTGACGATGGCCGCATGGCTGGTGGCCCCCCCCTCGTCGGTGACGATGGCCGCCGCCTTCTTCATCAGGGGCACCCAGTCAGGAGAGGTCATGGTGGTGACCAGGATCTCCCCGACCTGGAGGTCGGCCTCCGCCGCCAGGGAGGCCAGCACGCGGGCCCGACCCGCCGCCCGGCCCGGGGAGGCCGGCACGCCCCGCACCAGCACCTGCTCTTCCGTTCCGGAGGGCGCGGCGGGGGCGGCGGGCTTGGCCAGGGTCGTTACCGGTCGGGACTGGACGACGTACAGCTGGCGGTCGGCCATGGCCCACTCCACGTCCTGGGGGGTGCCGTAGTGGGCCTCGATTTTGCGGCCCACCTCGGCCAGGTGCTGGATCTCCCCGTCCTGGAGCACCGGTTGCGTGGCCAGCGGCGAGTCGGCCAGGCTCTCGGTGCGGGTGCCCCCCTCCGGCAGGGCCACGATGCGCAGGGACTTGCGGGCCACGTAGCGCTCCAGGAGTTTTAAGCCTTCCTTGGCCACCACGTAGCGGTCGGGGGATACCTGTCCGCTGACCACCGACTCCCCGAGGCCGAAGGCCCCCTCGATCACCAGACGGTCGTTCTGGCCGGTCATGGGGTCCACGGTGAACATCACCCCCGCCTTCTCCGAGGGGATCTGCCGCTGCACCACCACCGCGATCAGGGCCTGGGAGGCGGAGTAGCCTTGGCGCACCCGGTAGTACAGGGAGCGGGGCTGATACAGGGAGGCCCAGCAGTCCTGCACCCGCTGCAGCACCGCCTGTTCCCCCTGCACGTTCAGGAAGGACTCGTTGATGCCGGCGAAGGAGGCCGCCTCGGAGTCCTCCATGGTGGCCGAGCTGCGCACCGCCACCAGGCCTTTGCCCAGGCGTCCCACGGCGGCCCGGATCGCTTGGGCCAGATCTTTCGGCAGCGGCCTGGATCCGATGAGCCGCCGCGCCTCGGCGGCGCGCCGGTTGAGCTCCTGGGTATCCTCGATGGGCAGGCCCTCCAGCAGTTCGTCCAACTGCGCTGCCAAGTCGGTGTCCTGCAGAAAGCGCAGGTAGGCCTCGGCTAGGATCACGAAGCCGGGGGGAACGGGGGCGCCGGTGGCGGTCAGCTCGCCCAGGTTGGCGCCCTTGCCGCCGGCGGTGGCGGCGTCGCTCTGGCGCAGTTCGGAGAGTTCCTTGATCATGGCAGACTCCTTTCGCAAGCTTGACTGTGCGCCATCATTCTACCGCAATCCGCGGTCGGAAGGAAGAACCGGCGGCGGCGGAGGTGGATGGTTGTCGACGGAAATGCGCCCGCCGGCCCTCGAGTGCGACAAGATCTACCGGCCCGAGGCCCTAAGATGAAGCCACAATCCAGCGCGAGGACGTGGCGGGATGTCCGGAAGGTCCTGGTCCGCCCGAGGGCGCGCCGCTTCCCGGCCTTGGCGCGCGGTGTCGTCCGAAGAGCTTTGGCCGGCGCTCTTGGCCCTGCTGCTCGGTCGGGCCAGCGTCCTGGGGGGGCTGTCTCCCTTTGCCCTGGCCTACCTGGCGGCCCAACGGGACCGGCTCGGGGAGCGCTCCGTGCTGCTGGCCGGACTGGCCCTGGTGGGTTGCGCCCTCCAGGGACGGGGGGCGGGTTACGTGGCCGCCCAGGCCGCCCAGTACCTGCTTTTCTTTTTGGGCTACGCCTGGTTTGGCGGCCCGCGGCGCGAACCCGCCCGGGTGGCGGTTCTGGCGGGGGTCGTGCCCCTGGTCTGGGGCGCCTTGCCCCTGGTGCTGTGGGGAGCGGTGCCCTACACCCTGTTCCGCGTGCTGTTGGGTGCCCTGGCCACCTTCTTCTCGGCGCTCTTGTTCCTGCGGGTGTTCGCCGGCGGCCGGGCCAGGACGGTGGAGGAACTGCCGGCGCTGATCCTGGTGGCGGTCCTGGGGCTTTTGGGGGTGGCCGGCATCCGCTGGGGACCCTTCGGCCTGCAGGGGACGGCGGGGGATCTCTTGACCTTGGCCGTGGCCTGGGCGGCGGGGGCGGCCCCCGGGGCGGCGGCCGGCGCCCTGGCCGGGGTGCTGGGGGCCACGGGCAACGGCGCGGCGGCGTTGCAGGGCACGGCCTTGGGGGGGCTTTTGGCCGGCCTGCTGCGCGATCAGGGCCGGTCGGCGGCGGCGGCGGCATATCTCTTGGGCAGCCTGTTCGTGGGCGCGGCCCTGGCTCGAGGAGCCTTTGAGCCGACCATGGCCGACGCCCTGGCGGCGGCGGTGCTCTTCGGGCTGATCCCGGCGGCGACCTGGGAGCGCCTGCGCCGAGCGGTTCCGGATCCGGCGGCGCAGGCGGCGGCGGCCGCGCGGCAGGAATTGGCCCGGCGCCTGCGGGATCTGGGGGGGGTCTTCCGGGAACTGTCCCGCAGCTTCGAGCAGACGGCCCTGGGCCGTCGGACGGTGGGCGGCGGCGAGGGGAGCCCGCTCCTGCAGGTGGTGGCTGACCGATTCTGTGCCGGCTGCAGCATGTGGAAAAGCTGCTGGGACGACTCCTTCTACGCCACCTGCCGGCGCCTGGAGGGGCTGCTGCGCGGGGTGGAGGCGGGGCGCGCCGGGGCGGAGTTGGAGCGCTCGCTGCGGGGGGTGTGCCGTCGCAGGCAGGAGCTGGTGACGGTGGCCGGGTGTCTTCAGGAGCTGGCGCGGCGGCACGCGGCGCAACGGCTGCGGCGGGGCGAGTGGCAGGATCTAGTCAGCAAGCAGCTGCAGGGGGTGGCGGACCTGGTGGAGGGGATCGCGGTGGAGGAGGCGGCGGCGGGACCGGAAGGGACGGCGCGTCGTGGGGAGGAGATCTTTGAGGCGACGGCGGCGGCCGCCCGACGCTCCAAGGAGGAGGGGGCGCCCTGCGGCGACTCCTACCTCCTGCGGCGCCTGCCCGGTCGGCACTACCTGGTGGCCCTGAGCGACGGGATGGGGGTGGGACCGCGGGCCGCCCGCCAGAGCCGCTCGGCCCTGGCCCTCCTGGAGCAGCTC
The DNA here is from genome assembly GCA_021810565.1 of Bacillota bacterium. Classification (GTDB taxonomy): domain Bacteria; phylum Bacillota; class Sulfobacillia; order JAJZIM01; family JAJZIM01; genus JAJZIM01. Next base: position 2,811 of record JAJZIM010000086.1, on the reverse strand, counting down.
CTGGTGGCCGGTTTCACGGCCCAGGTGGCGGCCCGCACGGTGAACTCGGTGCTGCTCTTGCGCTCCGCCGCGGAGGACTTCGCCACCTTGGATCTGGGCATCGTCGACCTGGCGGACGGCCGGTTGGAGCTGATGAAGATCGGCGCCGCCCCCAGCTACCTGTGGCATGCCGGGCAGGTGGGTGTCCTGCGGGGGGCGGCCCCGCCCGTGGGGATCCTGGGGGAACTGGCGCCGGCGCGGCTGGGCGGCGTGCTGACCCCCGGGGACGTGCTGGTGATGGTGACCGACGGCGTGTCGGAGGCCGCGGGCGGCGAGGAGTGGCTGAGCGGCTTTTTGGCTGCGGCGGGAGAGGACCCGCCCCAGCGCCTGGCCGAGGCGGTGCTGGCCGCCGCCGTGGCCAAGGGCTCCGGCGGGCCGGGGGACGACATGACGGTCCTGGCGGTGCGCCTGGAGCGGCAGGAGGCGGCGCCGGTGACGGTCTGGCGGTGCCTGACGGCGGGAAGGAGGGGCTGAGTTGGGCGACCGGCGGAGAATCGGATCAGGGGGAGGACCCGGCGGCCGCGGCTGGCCCGATCCGCCCTTTGGGGATCACCGTGTCCGCCGTGGGCAGCCGCGGCGAGGCTGGGACGGCCCTGCGGGAACTGCGGGCCATCGCCCGGGCGGGAGGCGGCTTCTGGAACCTGGCGGAGGGGCGGCGCCCGGTCGCCGGGCGGTGCGTTTGGCCCGGGTGCTGGACCGCTCCGCGAGCATGCACCGGCGGCTCGATCCGGCGGCGGCCCTGTTCGGCGCGGGCTGAAGGAGCGCGAGGGGGTGGGGTAGAAACAATACCGGGTGGAAACCTTCACGGCGCGGGTGGGCGCGGCGATCCGGCGGCAGGAGTTGATCCGACCGGGAGAGCGGGTGGTGGTGGCCGTATCGGGCGGCCCGGACTCCCTGGCGCTGCTGCATGCCCTGGTCATCCTCGCTCCCGAGCTTTCCTGCGGGCTGCACGTGGCCCACCTGGATCACGGCCTGCGGGGGGCGGCGGGAGCCGACGACGCCGCCTTCGTGGCCGCCCAGGCCGCGCGATTGGGCCTGGAGTGCACCCTGGGCCGCGCCCAGGTGGCCGAGCGGGCCGAGCGGGAGCGGCTGTCCGTGGAGGACGCCGCGCGCCGGGAGCGCTTCGCCTTCCTGCGGCGGGTGGCGGCCGAGCGGGGGGCGGCCAAGATCGCCCTGGGTCACACCCGGGACGACCAGGCGGAGACCTTCCTGCTGCGCCTGGTGCGCGGGGCGGGGACGCTGGGTCTGGGCGCCATGGCGCCCGCCCGGGCCGACGGGGTGATCCGACCGCTGCTGGGACTGAGCCGCGCGCAGGTGGAGGAGTTCTGCCGTGCGGCGGGCCTCGAGCCGCGCCGGGATCCCACCAACCGCGACCCCGCCTTCCTGCGCAATCGGATCCGCGCCGAGCTTTTGCCCCTCCTCGAGACCTACAACCCGCGGATCCGGGAGGTGCTCTCGCGCATCGCCGAGGATTTGCGCTTCGACGAGGAATTCCTGGGGGCCACGGCCCGGGAGGCCCGCGCGGCGCACGTCGGCCCGGCGGACGGGGGCCGGGAGCTGGACTTGGAGGGATTACCCGAGGCCCTGCGGCGCCGGCTGCTGCGGCTTGCGGCGCAGTCCCTGGGGGGCGACGCCTTCCACCGCCACGTGGCGGAGCTTTTGGGGGACGGCGACGCGGCGGTCATGTTGCCGGGGGAGATCCGAGCGGTGCGCCGCGGCGCGCGCGTGCGCTTGATCCCGCCGGGGGAGCCGGTCGCGCCGGCACCCTGGAGCTGCCCCCTGCCGGTGCCCGGCAGGGTGGCCACGCCCGCCGGAGCGGTGGTGGAGGCGGACCTCCTGGCAGGGGCGGCGGGCCGCCGGGCGGCGCGGGAGGAGGCATCCTTGCGGCGGACCTTTTTCGACTACGACCGGCTGCCAGGGGAGTTGGCCGTGCGCAGCCGCCGGCCGGGGGACCGCCTGCGGCCGCGCGGCATGGCGGGGACGGTGAAGCTGCAGGATCTCTTGGTGGCCCGGAAGGTGCCCCGGGAGCAGCGGGACGGGGTGCCGCTGGTGGTCGCCGGGGAGGAGATCCTGTGGGTGGTCGGGCACCGGGTCGGCGCCCTTTGCCCGGTGGATCCGACCACGCGCCGCGTGCTACGCCTGCGATTGTCTTGATGCGCGGCTTGTGCTAAAATAATTCGGTATTGCATGGGAACCGGATGGGAGGGTGGAGGATGAAATTTTTCAGGAACATTTTGCCGTGGCTGCTCCTGGCCGCGCTGGTCTTCGTCATTGCCGACGAGCTCTCCGGGACCACGGTGCAGCCCACCACCCTCAGCTACTCCACCTTCTACAGCGACGTGGCCGCCGGCCAGGTGAAAACCGCCAAGGTGCAGGTGCCGCCCTCCTCCCCCACGGCCACGGTCACCGGCACGCTGAAGAACGGCACCCTCTACCAGGTGTACATCCTGGCCTCGGACCAGACCCTCTTGAACCTGATGCAGTCCAAGGTGCCGCAGGTCAAGGTGAACTCGCTGTCCACGCCTTGGTACGAGCCGCTTTTGTCCACGGTGCTGCCGCTGGTGATCCTGGTCGGCGCCTTCTTCTTCCTCATGCAGCAGACCCAGGGGGGCGGCAACCGGGTGATGCAGTTCGGGCGCAGCCGCGCCCGCCTGGCGGGGGAGGAACGGCGGCGGGTGACCTTCGAGGACGTGGCGGGGGTGGATGAGGAGAAGGAGGAGCTGCAGGAGGTGGTGGACTTCCTGAAGCATCCCAAGCGATACCTGGAGCTGG
>JAJZIM010000085.1 GCA_021810565.1 Bacillota bacterium | reverse complement strand
ACGGCGGTTACGGCGGATTTTATCCGCCCGGCGATTATATCGGGCCCGAACCGATGAACCCGCCCCCGATGGGGCCATCCCCCCGCGGGCCGCCTTCGTGACCCCCACCGGCACCACCCCGCCCCCACCCACGGCCTGGAGCACCCGACCGGCCAGCAGCCACCCCAGGCTGGGCGCCGCCGCCGCCAGGAGCGAACCCACCCCGAAAGCCAAGAGGCCCGCCCGCAGCATCCGGCCGGTGCCCCAGCGGTCCCCCAGCTTGCCCAAGAGCGGCATGGCCGCCGCATAGGCCAGGTAATACAGGGTCACCACCGCCATGGCGGAGGCCGGCGCTACCTTGAGCCCCCGGGCGATGCCGGGCAGGGCCGGGGACACGATGCCCATGTCCAGGGCGCCCAGAAACACGGCCAAGAGCAGGGAAAAGGTGGTGACGATGGGTTCCTACCTGCCTTATGCGGGATTGGAGCTTTTGCAAAGCCCCAACTTGATTTTATATCCCGGCCGCGACCCGCGCAAGTACTCCTCCCCGCCGGGTAGGGAACTCAGGCCCCCTCGGGGGCCCGCGCCAAGCCCCGGCCCCGTTCCCGCTGCGCGGCGCTCCCCGCCGGGGCCTTGAGCAGGCCCTGGGCGATATTCGCCAACGCCCCCTTAAGGGGGGAGTTGCCCCGGCGGCTCATGAAGGGCCGTCCCTCATTGGCGGCCGTCACCGCCGTGGGGCCGTCGGAGGGCACGTGGAAGCTGATGGGATAGTTCAGGCCCTTGCGGATGTCCTCCATGGTGATGCCCAAGGCGGAGTTGGCGCGGTTGAGCACCAAAAGCAGCTTGTCCCGCCCGTAGTCCAGATGATCCACCAGGATATCCAACGAACGGGCCGTGTTGTGTAGCGTGGGCACCTCGGGGCTGGAGATGAGCAGGATCTGATCCGCCAGATCCAAGGCCGTCAGGTTGGCCTCCCGGAAGTTGCAGCCCGTGTCCACCACCACCCAAGGATACATCTGCCGCAGCACCGTCAGGGTCTCCGCCACGTAGTTGCGCTCCTCGGGCTTGTCCGACCCCTCCACCCGCGGCGCCAGGTCCGCCCGGGGAGGGCAGGCCAACAGGTCCACCTCCGCGTGGGGCGTGCTCTGCAGCACCCCGCGCACCGCCGCCTGGTCGATGACCGCTTGGGGCTTGACCAGGGCGGTGATGCCCGGTTCCGGGTGCAGCCCGAACAGGGTGGCGGCGTTGCCGAACTCCAGATCCAGGTCCAAAAGCGCTACGCGCTCTACCGTCTGCTGGCTCAGGGCCACGGCCAGGTTTACCGAGATGGTGGTCTTGCCCACCCCGCCCTTGGTGGAGAAAACGCAGACCACCCGCCCCACCGGGTGTCCCTGCTCCACCAGATCGGCCGTCACCCGCCGCAGGGTCTCCGCCAATTCCGCGTCGCCCACCGGCTTAAGCAGGAAGTCGCGCGCTCCCGCGCGCATGGCCTGCCGCAAGGTGGCGCTGTCCGCCCGGTCGGCCACCGCGACGAGCCGGTGGCCGGCCTCCGCCAACTCCTCCGCCACCCCCACCGCCCCGGGCAGGTCCATGCTGAACAGCACCACCCGCGGATGCAGCTCGGCCGCCAGCTCCCGCGCCCGCTCGACGTCTCCGGTCTCCCCCGCCAGGCGGAAAGGCCCCGCCGCCTCCACGGCGCGGCACCAGGCCTGACGCAGGCCAAAGTCGGACTCCACCACCAGCACGCCCAGTTTATCCAAAGCCGCCATGCCCCCTAGACCCCAAGGCCCCCCTGTGCCGCCGGCCGGGGGGCCTTGGGGATCGTCCGCCGGCATCATCCTACGTGCAGCCCAGTCCGCCCCCCGCCGTACGCGTGCCCTTGACCACGCCCAGTTTGCTCGGCGGTGATTCCAGCCGCCAGCCGCCCCCGGCCACCTTCTCCAGGGTGTAGGTGGCCAAGACGTGGGCATGGTTCTCCGCCAGCTGGCCGCCGGCGAACACATCCACCACCGCCGCCACCTTGACCAGGCCGGTATCGGCGGTGCGGGCCTGGACCGTGGCCGTTCCCGAAACCACCTTGGCGCTGAGCGTTCCCCCGATGTTCTTAAGATCGGGGAACGACGCCACCAGGGTCTGACGCAGGTTGGGCGGGGCGCCGATCTGCAGCGTCGCCACCAGGTTGCCGTACTGGGTCAGATGTCCCTCCAGGAGATCGGTCAGGGCCAGGCCCGCCGTCGCCGGCAGGCTGTTGGGGTTCACCCAGCCGGGAGCGGACCCGGTGGGCGGCTGGACCGCCTGGCCGTTCAGCGCGAACACCGTGCCCACCTTGCTGGGCGAGGCGAAAAGGCTGTGGCGAAAGACCAAGCCCGCCGCCACCAGCACCAGCACCGCCAGCACCGCCACCAGCGGCCAGGAGGTGCGCCGTCCCGGGGCGGCCCCGGTGCGTTGCCGGGCCGGCTCGGACCCGGGCAGGCTCAGGGACGGCGGCGCCAGCACCAGCTGGGAGGCGCCGGCCGCGGCCGGGGAAACGGCCGCCGCCACCCGCTCGGAGGTCTGCCGCTCCCGTACCCGGTCGTACAGGCTGCCCGCGCCGACGGGTTCCGCCGGAGCCGCCGGTTCCGGCGGTGCCGCGGGAGCCGCAGCCTGCTGCTGCTCCTCCTCTTCCGCTTGGAAATGGATCACCTCGCTGTCCACCAGGGGATAGGCCATGGCCTCCTGATAGCTGCGCGGGTGCTCGATCAGTTCGGCCACATCGCTCACCGTGGCGAAGGGCCCGATGAAATCATAATAGCCGAGGTTCGCCGCCAGGGTCAACAGCTTGGAGGTGGCATCGCTGGAGCGCCCGTGCAGGATGATGACCCGCGTCTTGGCGCTGGCCTTCTTCACGTCGGGCAGGACGCCCGCCAGGGAGCGCGGGTCGCCGAAGCCCGTGGACATGATCAGGACGCCAGGCTTGTGCTGCCCCACCAGGCGTACGATGTCTCCCAGGCGCACCGCCCGGCCCACCACCTGCACCCGCCCGCCCTCCAGTTCCAGGTCGCCGCTCAGCCACTGGGCCACCTCCGGCAGCCCCGTGGCGTCGATCACCGACAGCATCGTGAACCCCTCCTTCCCTCGCTCAACACCGTTCCCCGATCCGCCCGGATATCTTTGTTCTGCGTCCGGAACCGCTCAGCTGGCGGCCTTGGCCATCCCCTGCAGCATGGCGCCCGGCATCAGCCGCAGCATCTCGATGACCCAGCCGTTGGGGCCGCGCATCAGCCCGATGCCCAACCCGAAGGCGGCGCCCCGCTTGACCACCTTGCCTCCCGCCGCCACGTCGGCCTGGACCATCACCCCTAGGAGCGCCCAGGTGGGGCCGTGGGTCAGCACCATGGCGGACAGTTTGGTGGGTTTCGCGGTCAGAACCCCCGCGCCGGCCAACTGCGGGAACACCGACGCCACGTAGTCCTGCTCCCAGGCCGGCGGTTTGGCACCCACCGTGTAGCCCAGGAAATTGGAGAAACGCGTGGGATGATTGGCCAAAAGATCCTGGATGGACAGGCTGGTCGTCTGAGCCAGGTTGTTGGGGTTGGTCCACCCCGCACGGCTCAAATGCCGCGGCGCCTGGGTGCCCCCCGTCAGGGGCAGCCCCACCGTCACCACCTGGCCCACCACCATGGGTATGCTGTGTCCCTGCTGCGCCGCCGCCGCCTCCGCCGCCGCCGTCAGCTGGGCCTGGTGCAAGGCCTGGTATTTGGGATAGAAGGTGTAGAGATAGGCGTTGCCCGCCAGGGACAAGATCAGCGCCACCGCCAGGAGCAAGGCCCATCCGCCGCCGCGGCGCGCGGCGGGCGCCGCCGCCGTCACCTCCGGCGCCGTCCAGCGGGGCTGGCGCGTGGAGCGCATCCGCACGCCCTCCACCTGCAGCCGCTCATACAGGTCCGCTCCTGCCATGGGAGTAGCCGGCTCCCCCGGCGCCTCCGGGATGGAGAAGGTCCTGGGCGCCGCCTCCTCCTGGACCGGGGCCGACTCCGGGAGCGACTCCTCCGGCGCCTCCTGGACGGGCTCGGGAGCGGGCAAGAGCTCCTGGAGCACTAGGGGATTGTCCCTGGCCTGCTCGTAGGTGCGGGGATGCTCGATCAGGTCCAGGATGTCCGTCGCCGTGGCGAAGGGGCCGGCGAAGTCGTAGTATCCGTTGAGCACGGCCTCGGTCACCAGCTCCCCGGTATTGCGATTCGCCCTGCCGTGCAGCAGAATCACCCGGCTGTCCGAAGCCGCGCTGCGCAACTCGGGCAACAGGGCCTTGAGTTCATTGGTGTCCGCCAACCCCGTCGACAGGAGGATCAGATCCGGCTTGTGCCGGGATACCTCCCGCACCACATCGGCCGCCCGGGCGGCCCGCCCCACCCGGTGCAGCTTTTTCCCGTCCACCTCCAGACCGCTCTTGAGCCACTCCTCCACCTCCGGCAAACCGGTGGCGTCAACAACCGACAACAACATCAACCACCCCTTCCGCTTTGCCGCCCGGATCGGGCGAAGATCACGGCTTCCTTCCCTCGATATATGACCCGCCAGACCGGATCGTGGCGCAGGACATGCACCAGGGGGGTATGGCGGGGAAAGAAAACGTACCGAATAGAATATTTATTCAATATGCGATCGGGAAATACCTGCAAGGAGGTGAGGCGCAGGTAATCTTTCAGCACATTTTTTTGCATGTACAGATCGGCGCGCCCGTCCACGAAGGAGGGCAGTCCAGAAAAGATCAGGTAGTTGCCGTAGCGATAGCCGTTGAACATGCGCCGGTCCAGATGATGCTGCCGGATGTACCGGATGGCCGCCAGGGGGGCGGCGGGCTTCATGTTGGCCGCAAGGCTCGGCGGAGGCCAGAAGTGGGCCAATAGCAGCACCGGCAACACGAGCAGCACCCCGTTGAGCCAAGGCGACTCCCGCAGGCGGGAGAAGACGGGGAGCCGAAAACCGGCCACGAAAGCCGGCAGGTAGATCAAGAGGTAGGGCAGAAAGCGCAGGCCCTGCACGAAGGCCAGGGTCAATCCCCCTAGGTAGAACAGGGCGCGCAGGTCCAGGTCGTCCCGTCTCCACAGCACCGGCGCCAGACTCAAGAGCACCAGCAACAGTTCCCCCATGAAGAAGGGGTTGTGGAAATTGGGGGCCTGCCACTCCTGAATGTTGTTGCGCACGTAGCGGTCCGCCGACAGCACAAAGGGATAGGCGTACGCCCCAAGGCCGCTGGGGTTCGCCGCTCCCGCCGCCGCCGTGGCGAGGAATGCCGGCCATGCCCACCGCTTCGGCCCCGGCGCCGGCCGCACCGCCATCCGGCCCAAGCGCCAGGGGCGAAGGTTCAGGACCAGCTCCAGGCCCACGAAGAGGGGGGCCAGGATGAAGCTGGCGTGGGCATTGGCCCAAAAGAGCGTCAAAGGTGCGATCCACCACAGGTAGCGGGGGCGTCCCGTGGCATGGTAGCGCTGCAGGAGCAGCAGCAGCACGGCGAACAGGCCGTAGGAGATGTCCTGGGGGCGGAAGCGGATCAACAGTCCCAGTTGGGACACGAACACCAGGGTCAGCACCCCGGCCCAGATGCGACCGGCCCCCGCCTCCCGCGCCAGGCGGTAGCCGGCCGCCACACTCAGCGCCGCCCAGAAGGCCACCAGCAGCACCATGCCGTAGAAGCCCCCGGCGCGATAGGACAGGTACAGCAGGAGGTCGAAAAGCCACTCCGAGTCCTGCCAGTGATATCCCCGCATGGTCCAGGAGAAGTGGTCGTGCAACGGGACGTGCCCGTGGCGGAAGATCCATTCCCCGTTCTTGAAGTGCCAAAGAGCGTCTCCGGCGAAGTCGTGGTTCACCGTCCCGTGGAGGGTCAGGACGAAGGCGATCGCCACCAACACCCATCCCAGCGGTACCAGGCGAGAGCGCTGCCGCGCCGCCATCCGCTAGAGATGGAATCCTTGGGCGAATTGGACCACCGCCGGTCCCAGGATCACCACGAACATGCTGGGAAAGATGAAGAACACCAGGGGGAAGAGCATCTTGATGGGGGCCTTCATCGCCTGCTCCTGGGCCCGCTGGAAGCGCTTGATGCGCAGGTGCTCCGCCTGGATCAGCAGCACCTTGGACAGGGGCACCCCCAGCTCGTCGGCCTGGATCACCGTGGCCACGAAGCTCTTCATGTCGTCCGAGCCGGTGCGCAGCACCATGTCCCGCAGGGCATCCGAGCGGGGCTTGCCCACCCGATTCTCCTTGAGGAACTGGGTGAACTCCTCCTGCACCGGCCCGTGGAACTTCTCCGTGATCTTCTGCATCGCTCCGTCGAACCCCAGCCCCGCCTGCACCGACACGGCCAAGAGGTCCAGCACGTCCGGCAGGTCCCGGTGCAACCGCTTGATGCGGTTGGCGATGGCGCGGGAGAGCCAAAGCTCGGGCAACCGCACCCCCAGGAGCAGGAAAGCGGCGATGAGCAGGATGGAGAGCAATCCCGGCTCCTTCAGGGCCAGGGCCATGAAGGTTCCCAATAGCCCCAGCACCACCAGGGCGCTGATCTTCAGCACCATGAATTCGTCGGTGGTCATGGGCCGCCCCGCCTGGATCAGGCGCGTCCCCACCCGCTCCTTGGTGCCCTCGGGGCTGGAGCGGTACAAGCTCTCCGCCCAGCGGGTCATCCATGGCCGCAACACCCGGACCACGAAGGAGGTGTCCATCTCCTCCTTCTTGACCTCCGAGACCTCCATGTTGCGGCGCAGATGCCAGATCCGGCTCTTGAACGCCCGTCGCTGTTCCAGGGCCCGGAAGAAATTGTAGGAGGCGGTGACGATGAACACGAAGGCCAGTAGGTAGAAAAGATCCCGCAGCAGCAACAGGCCCATTCCCTACACCTCCACCTGGGTGATGGCCCGGACCATCAGCGCCCCTATGATCAAGAACACCGCACCGACGATCAGCAAGAGCCATCCGAGAGCTGTCGACACCAAGGTTTGCATGTAGCCGGGATCCATGAACCAGAAGCCGATTCCCAAGCCTATCGGCAGGAGGGTGATGATCCAGCCGCTCATGCGCCCCTGGGCCGTGAGCACCCGCACCTGGCCGTGGATCTTGATCCGCTCCCGAATGGTGTCGCCGATGCGGTCCAGGACCTCGGCCAGGTTGCCGCCCACCTGGCGATGCACCAGCACGGCGGTGACCACTAGGTCCAAGTCCTGGCTCTTCACCCGCTGCACCATGCTCTCCAGGGCCTGCTCCAAGGGGATGTTCACCCCGCTCTCCGCCACCACCTGGCCGAACTCCTGGGCGATGGGCGAGGGCAGTTCCCGGGACACCGCGTCCATCGCCTGCAAGAGCGAGTAGCCGGCCCGCAGGGCGTTGGACATCAGGGCCAGGCAGTCGGGCAACTGCAACTCCAGCTTGCCGCGCCTCCCGGTGCGGCGCTGGTTCACATAGACGAAGGGCACCGCGCCCGCCCCGACACCGAACAGCAGCGCGAACAGCGGATTGCCCGTGAGGACCACGAGGAGCAGGAAGGAGCCGACGCCGGCGGCCACCACCAGGGCCAGGAACTCCGACACCCGCCAGTCAAGATCCGCCTGGCGCAGCCGCTGCTCCAGCTCCTGCGCAAAGGCCTGCCCCTCCAGGCGGTCGTCCACCTGGGCCAGCATGGCCTCCATGGCCCGCCGCTGCAGCAGGGAGCGAACCCGCTTCTGGGTGCGCTCCTCGGAGGCCCGACGGGCCACCAAGGCGTCGAAATTGCGCTGCACCGCCTGGTTGCCCCGCAGGGACACGATGTAGAAGGCGAGACCGAAGACCCCCAGGAACAGCACCGCCAGCCCGATCATGGCCGCCTCACGCCGCCGAGAAGACGTCGGGCGGCAGGTCGGTGCCCGCGTCCTGCATCTTCTGGTAGACCCGCGGCCGGATGCCGGCCCCCTGGAACTCCCCGGTCACATAGCCCTTGCCGTCCATACCCGTGGTGTGGAACTTGAAGATGTCCTGCATCACGATGACATCTCCCTCCATGCCCTGGATCTCCGACACGTTGACCACCTTGCGGGTCCCGTCCTTGAGGCGGCTGAGCTGCACCACCAGGTCCAAGGCCGCGGCCACCTGCTCGCGGATGGCCCGGCTGGGCAACTCCATGCCAGCCATCATCACCATGGTTTCCAGCCGGGAGAGGGCGTCCCGGGGCGAGTTGGCGTGCACCGTGGTCATGCAGCCGTCGTGGCCCGTGTTCATGGCCTGGAGCATGTCCAGCGCCTCCCCGGTGCGCACCTCGCCCACGATGATGCGGTCGGGACGCATCCGCAGGGAATTCTTGACCAACTGGCGGATGTTGATCTCCCCTTGGCCCTCCAGGTTGGGCGGGCGCACCTCCATGGGGACCACATGGTCCTGCTGCAGTTGCAGCTCCGCGGCGTCCTCGATGGTCACGATGCGCTCATCCTCGGGAATGTAGGAAGAAAGCACGTTCAGGAAGGTGGTCTTGCCGGTGCCGGTACCGCCGGAGATCAAGACGTTCAGCTTGGCCCGCACCGCCGCCGACAAGAAAAGCGCTATCTTCTGGTTCACGGTGCCGAAGGAGACCAGGTCGTCCATGTGGTAGGGATCCTTGGCGAACTTCCGGATGGTGATGCACGGCCCCTTGAGGGCCAAGGGCGGGATCACGGCGTTCACCCGGGAGCCGTCGGGCAATCTCGCGTCCACCATGGGGCTGGACTCGTCGATGTGCCGACCGATGGGGGTCACGATCTTCTCGATCAACTGGAAGACCTGGGCGTCGTCCCGGAAGCTCACGTCGGTGGGCTCGATCTTGCCGCGGCGCTCCACATAGACCTGGCGCGGATTGTTCACCATCACCTCGGTGATCTCCGGGTCGTCCAAGAGCGGCTGAATCGGCCCGTAGCCGGTGATCTCGGTGAAAAGGCTCTCGGCCACTCCCGCGCGGTCCAGGGGCGGCACGTCGGATTCCTGACGCAAGAGCTCGTTGATCTTGGCGCGGATGCGCTGCTTGTCCTCCTCGGGAATCTGCCGGGAGTAGAGGAAGGTCTTGGAGTCCATCTCCTCCACCAGCTTCAGCTGGATGCGGTTTTTGACCTCTCGGTACTTGTCGTGGGCCAGGCCCTCCCGCTTCTCCTCCCCGGTAAAGCTGCGGGTGCTGCCCGTCCGCTCGGGGGAGATCATCTCCTTGGTGCGCAACCGATTGTACAGCGAGGTGGACATGGTGCCGTCCCTTCCTTCCTGGTGGCGACCTCAGCGGCGCAAGCTGAGCCCGAAAGCCCGGGCCTTGCCCACTGCCGGTTTGGCGTTTCCTTTTCCCTGGGGGCCCGCCAGATGCTCCACGATCTCCACGATCCGCTCCGTGAGCTGGTTGCGCGCCCGCTTCTTCATGAAAGGGATCCCGGTGTTGGCCGCGTTCACCGCCGTCACCGCGTCGGAGGGCAGGGAGAAGGAGATCTGGTAGTTGAGCCCGCGGTTGATGTTGCCGATGGTGATCCCCACCGCGGAGTTATAGCGGTTGAGCACCAGTTTCACCTTCTCCTCCCCGTACTCCAACTGGCCGAGCAGCAGGTCCAGGCAGGCGGCGGTGTTGCGCAGGGCCAGCATGTCCGGAGTGGTCAGCAGCAGGACGGTGTCCGCCTGGTCCAAGACGGTCATGTTGGTCTCCCGGAAATTGCAGGCGGTATCCACCACCACCCAGGGGTACATGCCCCGCAGCACCCCCAGAACCTCCCCCACGTAGTTGCGCTGCTCCTGCCTCCCCTCGCCGTCCACCAGGGCGGCCTGCTCCGGGCTGGACGGGGCGGCCAACAGATCCACGTTGTAGCCGGTGGGTCGCTCGATCACCTGGGAGATCACGCCCTCGTCGATGCGCCCGGGCCGCTGGCACAGGTCCACGATGCTGGCCTTGGGATGCTGCCCCCCGAAGAGCGCCGCCGCGTTGCCGAACTCCAGATCCATATCCGCCAAGGCCACCCGCCTGCCGGTGTGCTCCCCCAGGGCCACCGCCAGGTTGACGGCCAGGGTGGTCTTCCCCACGCCCCCCTTGGTGGCGAAGACGGCCACCACGTGGCCCGAACTGGGCGCGTCGGGAACGGAGATGACCCGTTTCTTGCCCAGGGTGTTGCGCATGGCGTTGCGAAATTCGTCCACGGTGAAGGGTTTCATTAGGAAGTCCTTCACCCCGATGCGCATGGCCTCCCGCACCGTGTCGCGCACGTCGTGGCAGGCGTCGGCGGTGCAGGTGATGATCACCGTGGTGGTGGGCACCCGGCGCAGGATCTCCGCCGCCACGTCCATCCCCTCGGGGAGGCCCACCACCTCCACGAAGACGGCGTCCGGCTTTCGGTGGTCGGCCATCTCCACGGCCGCGCGGGGATCGGCGGTCTCGCCGATTATATAGTAGTTCTTCTCCCCCGCAAGCATCCCCCGGAAAAGCTTGCGAAACTCCTCGTCGCTGTCGACTATGAGGATCCCAAAACGCTTCTCCATGGTCCTCCCCTCATCCCTTCGGCTATTTCTTCAGGTTCGCCAGGGTCGCCACCACGCCGACGTCGCTGAGCTTGGCCTTGGCCGGCCGCAGCAGGAACTGGATGGTGCCCGTCTTCTCCGCCATGGCCAGGGTCGTCGCCTGCTGGGGGGTCACGGCCAGGGTGATGGTGGAATAGCTGGCGGCGGCGGCGGCCTGGGTGCCGCTGGGAACGGCCTGCTGGGTGCCGGTCATCAGGATCAACAGCTTATCCATGAAGATCTTGGCCTCACTCTGACCGTTCACGCTGGGCGGGAAGAGGGCCATGGCGTCCAGCCGGTCCCCCGGCTGCAGCATTCCCGCCAAACCGCTCTCCACATCCACCGGCACGGTCATGGCCCGCATCCCCTTGGGGATCTGGAAGGCAAACCCCGCCGGCCCCAGCTGCTGCTTGGTGGCCAGGAAGTTCGTCCGCACCGCCTCGCCCTGAACCAAAGGTATGCGCAAAAGCTTGCCCACCGCCAGGTTGGGGTTGGTGATGGCCCCCGGCCCCATGTATTGCTGCGGCACCTGCCGCGTGGTCAAGAGCTGCGGCGTCAGGATGGACCCCGCCGGGATGTCCTGGGCGGCCACCACCTCGGCGGTCATCACCGGAGGGGCGGCGGCCCGCTGCCCCGTGATGTACCAATATGCGACCCCCACCACGATGAGCGCCACCAGCAAAGCGATGAAAAAAGCGCGACCCGTCTTCTTGCCCATGCCTTACCTCTTCTCCGCGTCCACCTGAGAATCCTGCTGCAAATTGGATGGCCTTACAGCTTCGGTGCCGGGGGGCCGCGACGGGGGAGCGCCGGTCTCCCCCGTCTGGCCGTCCGGACCGCTACCACACCTTGCTCACCACGACCCGCTGCGCCCCCGGATAGCCGCCCCCGACGCCCGAGTACTTGCCTAGCGTGTAGGTGGAACAGCTGGGGCTGGTCATCATGCCCCCCAGGTAGGTGGTGTCCACCGTGTTGCCGCTGGTGGAGTCGATCTTGAGTTCGGCGAAGCCGACCACCTCGTAGGTGGCGTTGCTGCCCGTGCCGCCGGTGTAGTGCACCACCGGGCAGAGGATGTCCTCGGCCGAGGCCCCGCAGCTGGCGCAGTCCTTGGCCGTGTCCAGCCGGTCCTGCATCATCTTGCGGGTGTTGGCCCCGCCGTAGCCGGGGAGGGCGTTCAGGGAGTCAGTGACGCTCACCGCCCCGGGATAGCCGAAGTACAGGTTGTAGTCGTAGGAGGCCGTACCCTCCGGCGTGCCATTGGGGGAGGTATGCATGGCCATCTTGTCGCTGGTGCAGCTGAAGTTCATCCCGCCGCTCATGAGGCTGCCGCAGTTCGAGTTCTCCCAGGAGTCCACGCTGACACCCTGAGCGTTATCGGTGGTATCGAGCGGATTGGGTTCGGCCGCCAGGTTCATGCGGTAGAAATCCCCCGGGGTCCCGCTTTGTCCGGGATCCCGCGGCAGCAGGTCCACCGTGGTATCCGACTTCATGCCGTTCATCATGCTGTAGGGCAGGCCGATGGGTACGACGGAACAGGTGGGACAGGAAGGTGGGGTGGTTGAGGACGGTGGTGTGGTGTCGGTGCAAATCCCCACGCAGGTGTCGGTCTGCACTTGGGCCTCGGCCGAGCGGGTCAGGTCCACCCCGGCGAAGCCCAGCACCCGGGCGAAGGTGTAGTTGACGCTGGTGGGCAGGTTGGTCATGGTGAAGGTCAGCGTGCCGTCGGTGATGGTCACGGGGATCTTCCCCGCGGTGGTGTTAACCGTCCCGGATACGCTCAAGTCGCCGGCGGCGGTGCTGCCGGTGCAGCTGCTGCTATTGACGGTATAGGCCGTCTTATCCAAGGTGTACCCGTTGCCCGCCAGGGTGTTGGCCGCCGCCTGGAAGGCACTGTCGATCTGGGGGGAGGTGCAGTCGAGGCTGGTGCCCGGCGTGGTCACCAGCTGCTGCGCCCCGGCCTGGGCGGCGTCGGCCACGATCTCGCTCAGGTTGTTGGCGGCAGCGTACGCGCGGCCGATGTCCACCGCCAGGGCCACGAAGGCCACGAGTACCACGGCGACGATCCCGTAGAGGATCAGGGATTGCCCCTTTTGGCTTTGCCAGCCTCGATCCATGTCGCTCACAGAATCGCGGCCAGGAAGCCCACCCCTTCAGGGGTGGGAGGAATGGCCGCCTCCCTCCTTCCGATTTGCCAGCCGTCGTTGTGCCGCAGGAGCTGAAAACACCGCCAGGGGATGCCCTGCGC
>JAJZIM010000084.1 GCA_021810565.1 Bacillota bacterium | reverse complement strand
GAAGCATCTGTTGGAGCAGAACCGGGACAAGCTGAACCGGGTGGCGGAGGCGCTTTTGGAGCGGGAGACCCTGGAGGCCGAGGACTTCGAGGCCCTGTTGGCCTCCCCCGGCGAGAAGGCCAGCTGAGGCATGGCACAGGAGCAGGGGAAAGAGCAGCCCCGCAGCGGCCGGGAAACGGATGCCCGCTTCTTCCTGGCCAATGAGCGGACCTTCCTTTCGTGGGTCCGCACCTCGGTGGCGGTCATAGCGGTGGGCTTCGTGGTCTCCAAGTTCACCCTGTTCCTGGACGAGGTGGCCGCGGTGACCAACATCCACCTGCCCCATCCCGGCCGGGAGTCGGTGTACCTGGGGGCCGTGCTCACGGCCTTGGGCGGGGTGCTGATCCTGTTGGCCACGGTTCGCTTCCTGCGCAACCGGGAGGCCTTGATGCACGACAACTTCCGGCCGGCCGTGACCCTGGACGTGCTTTTGAGCCTGTCCATGATCCTGGCGGCCCTGATCCTCACCGTCTACCTGGTGCGCAGCGTCTAGGGCAGGCAGAAAGAGGGCGGCGGGGGGAACCCCGCCGCCCTTGGCGTCCTGCTCGGGCCGCCGCTCAGGAGTGGACGGCCTTCAGCGCCTGCTGCAGGCGACGGTACCACTCGGTGTTGGCGGTGGTGCCCGCCGTCGGGTCGTAATCCAGGTAGAAATACAGGGTCTCCGGGCCGTCGGGCAGGTTGTACACCACGCGCAGCGGCGGCAGGAGGGCGTGGGTGCCGGGGTGGCGTCGCGCCAGCTCCGCCTCCAGCAGGGGATCCATGGACAAGGACAGCTCTACAACCTCGGCCAGCTTTACCACCACGGTCTTCTCCCGCTCGGGCCGCGCCGCCTCCATCCCCTGGAAGATCAGGGCTTGGGGCTGCAGGGTGACGGTGCCGCTGTAGCGGTGCATGGGGGAGGGGGAGGGCTGGTGGCCGCCGCTCACGTCCACCAGGCCGGAGCGCAGGAGATAGTCGGCGTAGTCCTCCTCCATCATCAGGGCCAGGGCGCTGTTAGACTCGGGCATCTTGACTCCGCTCCTTTTCGCGGGCCGGCTTTAGCGAACCACCAGGACGTTGACGGGGCAGACGTGGATCAGCTTGTCGCTGACGCTGCCCAACAGCAGATGGTTCAACACGGGGCTGTGGCCGTGGCTGCCCACCACCACCAGATCGAAGGAGCCGCTTTGGGCCGCCTGGGCGATGGCCTGCGCGGCCGGGCCGGTCTCCCGGCGTGTCTGGGCCGTGACGCCCGCCTCCCCGGCCAGGCGGACGGCATCCGAGAGCACCTCCTCATGGTGGGCGGCGAGAGCCCGCCGGGTGTGCTCCTCGGCGGCCACGCCCGAGCGGTGCAGAAGCGCCAGGTGGTGGGAGGGCTCGTCCACGGTGAGCACGGTGAGCTCGCCGTGCAGCCAGGCGGCCAGGTCCGCCGCGCGGCGCACGGCCACGGAGGCCGGGGCGGAGCCGTCGGTGGCCACCAGCAGGTGCGCGGGGCGCACGTCGCGGCGCACTATCAGCACGTCGCTGGGGCAGATGCTGGCCAGACGGTCGCTGACGCTGCCCAAAAGCGTGCTGTAGGAGACGCTGTGGCCGTGGCTGCCCACCACCACCAGATCGTGGTTGCCGGCGGCGGCCAGCTTGCAGATGGTGTGGGCCGTGGCGCCCCGCTCCAGGCGCTGGGAGGCCGTGGCGCCCCGCTCCTCGGCGATCCGCACGGCGCGCTGCAGGGCCTCCTTGAGGGTCTGCTCCATCAGCTGGTCCACGTCGCTGGAGGGGAACGCCAGATTGTCGTAGCCGGGGGCGGGAGTCAGGACGCTGACGATGGTCAGGGTCTTCCCCGTCTTGGCGGCGAGGGTCGCCGCCAAGGCCACGGCGGCGTTGGCGTAGTCGGATCCGTCGGTGCCCACCAAAATGTTTTCGTACAAATTAGGACCTGGTCTTTGCGTCGCGATGTGGCTAGCCACACGTCCTCCCTCGACCAGGTGCTAGCTCCTTTCGGGTCGGATTTCCCCCGGCGGGGGATGCTTTTGGCGCATGGGAGGGCTGGATCACCGCCGCAGGCGGTGAGGAAACTCAGGAGCACCCGGGGCGCGCACGCTCCCCGCAAGGGTACCGCCGCCGCTGTTCGATCTTTTCCGACCTCCCTTCCTCGTCTTTCCGCAAGATATTTTACCACATTCGACCGACCGGGGTACGGTGGGTTTGCGCCCCCTCAGGCCAGCCGCCAGTGGTGACCGTGCAGGCGGTGGTCGATGCCGCGCCGGTGGGCCGGGGTGGCCTCCCCGCGGCCGGCGGTGACCAGGGCGGCCAAGAGGGCCAGGCCGGCGGTGCACCAGAAGGCGGCGTGGTAGGACAGCAGGGCGGGGTGACCCACTCGCAGCAGACTCCCGAAGACGGCGCCGGCCAAGGCCACGCCCATGCTCATCCCGGTGCTGCGGGCCATGTTCAGGATGCCGCCGGCCACCCCCAGGTGGTGGTGGGGCGAGGCGCCCATGACCACGCTGTTGTTGGGGGCGTTGAACAGGCCGAAGCCCGCTCCCAGCACCAGCATGGCGCCCACCAGCGCGACCAGCCCCGCTGCGGCGTCCAGGGTGGCCAGGAGGGCGGCACCCAGGGCGGTGGCTAGCATCCCCGCCGGGCAGATCCAGCGGGCCCCCACCCGGTCCGAGAGCCAGCCGCCCGCCGGCGACAACAGACTCAGGGCCAAGGGCACCGGGACCATCAAGAGGCCCAGGCCGGCGGGGGGCAGATGGAACACGCGCTCCAGGAAGAAGGGCAGGGTGAAGGTGGCGGCGAAGAGGGCCATGTAGGCTAGAAGGCTGCCCGCCACCCCGGTGCTGAAGGCCCGGGAGGCGAAGAGGGCGGGCGGGATCACCGGGAAGGATAGCCGCCGCTCCCGGCGCCAGAACAGGGCGGCCAAGAGCGCGGCCCCGGTCAAGGCGGGCGCCAGGGCCGGGGAGAGCCCGCCTGGGCCACTGCCCTGGGTGAAGGCCAGGAGCAACAGACCCAGGGCGGGCACGTACAGCAGGGTTCCCACGAAATCGAAAGGCTCCGGCGCCACCCGGGGATCGCGGGGCAGGATCAGGCCGGCCGCGACGATGCCCAAGAGACCCACCGGCACGTTGACGTAGAAGATGGCGCGCCAGCCCCACCGGGCCAGGAGCAGGCCGCCGACGGCGGGCCCCACCGTCAGCCCCACGGCCTGGGCGGAGCCTTGCACGCCCAGGGCCTGGCCGCGATGGTGCTCCGGCACGGTGCCGGTGATGATGGCCACGCTGTTGGCCTGGAGCAGGGCGGCTCCCCCGGCCTGCAACACCCGGAAGAGGATCAGACCGTCCAGGGCCGGGGCCGCGCCGCACAGGGCGGAACCCAGGATGAACAGGAGAAAGCCCAGGGTGTACATCAGGCGGCGGCCGACCAGATCGGCCAGGTGGCCGAAGGCGGCCAACAGCCCGTCCAAGGTGAGCAGGTAGGCGATGGACACCCAGGCCACGGATCCCGGCCCCGCCCCCGGAAAGGCCCGCACGAAGGAGGGCATGGCCACATTGACGATGCCCGCGTCCAGGGCGGCCATGAAGGCGCCGATGCACACCGTGGACACCACGAACCACGGGTAGCGGCGGTTGGCCGCCAGGGTGCGCAGGGGAAGCAGCCGACAGGGCGACCGGGGCCAAACGGTTCTCGCTTAGACCACCACCCGCGTTGTGTAGGAAATATTCGCGGTCCGCGGCGGTTTTCCTCCGCCCCAGCTATTGCCCGGTATGCCGCCGCCGGGCCGGGGCAACCTGAGGATGAAATCCGGACCGGGAGGGTTGGGCCATGCCGTTGCCGGAGACTGTCGAGGTGCGCCTGACCGCCCTGCAGAAGCGCTTCCTGCGCGAGCTGGCCAGGCAGCGCAAGGGGCGGGGAGGCATGTCGGGCGCCGTGCGCTCCCTAGTGGAGGAGGCCATGCGGGGCGGTGAGCCGGCATCGGAGCGGGCGGCCTACCGCATCCTGGCCTGCCAGTGGGAACTGTACCAGGCCAGCGTCTTGGGGGAGCCCCCCTTGACGTCCCAGGGGGAGGGGGCGTATAATCCACCGTAGGATACCCCGTAGGGTATTTGAGGGGGCGCGGAGGAGGGTTGGGTGCGTGGCCATGCTGATCACCGCCGGATGCATCGCCTGCGGCGTGTGCGAGGCGGAGTGTCCCAACGAGGCCATCACCGTGGGCGGTGGGAGTTACGCGGTGCGCCGGGAGCGCTGCACCGAGTGCTGGGGCTTCGCGCCGCTGCAGCGTTGCGCCCTGGCCTGCCCGGTCAACGCCGTGGTGGCGGATCCCACGGCGGTGGAGGGAAAAGCCGAGCTGGTCCAGAAGTATCAACGGCGGCATCCGGTGCGGGAGCCGGTGGCCGTGGACCGCTGGGTGCCCCCCGACGACTGAGACGAGGAGGGATAGGCGTGGCTCTGATCAGGGAGAAGGACCGGCAGCTTTTGGAGGACAAGTACCGGCGGGAGCTGGAGGGTAAGGTCCGCCTGGTGTATTTCACCCAGGGGGAGAACCTGCTGCACGTGCCGGGCCGGGTGGAGTGCGAGCAGTGCAAGGAGATGGAGGAGCTGCTCCAGGAGGTGGCGACGCTGTCGCCCCAATTCGAGCTGGTGACCTACGATTTCGTGGCGGACCAGGCCAAGGCGGCGGAGTACGGCATCGACCGCATCCCCGCCCTGGTGCTGGAGGGGGAGGACGGCTCGTCCCACGGGGTGCGCTTCTTCGGCATCACCTCGGGCTACGAGTTCGCCACCCTGGTGGAGGACCTGGTGGACGTCTCCAAGGGCAGAAGCCGCCTGAGCGAGGCCTCCCAGACCAAGGCGGCCCAGATCGACCGGCCGGTGCACATCCAGATCTTCGTGACCCCCACCTGACCCTACTGCCCCAGCGCCGTGCGCGTTGCTCATGGTCTGGCCCTGGACAATCCCCAGGTCCGCGCGGACATGATCGAGGCCATCGAGTTTCCCGAGCTGGCCCGCAAGTACAACGTATACGGGGTGCCCAAGGTGGTCATCAACGACGCCGTGGAGTTCGAGGGCGCCCTGCCCGAGGGCCCCTACCTGGACAAGGTCTTGGAGGCCCTGCGCCAGCCTTGAGCCGGGACGCCAAAGGCGAGGCCGCCTGGATATCGTGCCAGGCGGCCTCGCCGTGTCGGGAAAGCTCAGTGCACCACCAGCACGTCCTGGTCGGCCAGGTGGTTCACCCGGGCGGCGACGCCGCCCATGATGGAGCCGGTGCGCTCCCGGTGGCTGCGGCCGCAGCTGGCCACCACCACCAGGTCGGCTTTTTCCTCCTGGGCGGCCCGCAGGATGTATTCCGCCGGCGGTCCCTCGTCCAGCCGCGTGCGTATCTTGTCGTGATATTTCGCGGCGCGGGTCTGGGCCTTGGCCAAGACCTCCTGGTAGAATTCCCGCAGGGTGCCCTCCTGGGCGGTGGTGATGCCGACGAAGTTGAACTCCGCCGTGTGGGGGATGACCGTCTCGATCAAGAGCTCCGCTCCCAGGCGGGAGGCCAGCTTCGCCGCCCGGTCCACGGCGCAGTCGGCGAATTCCGAACCGTCGGTGGCCACCAGGATCCTCTCGTACATCGGGCAACCTCCTCTTCTCGCGCGGCGTCCCGTCGGGTCCCCCTCTTGCCAAGGGGACCGTTCTAATATAAATTTTCTTTAGCACCGGGGGAAGTTCCTGCCTGGCCGGTGCGGCGAGGAGGATTTTCGTGGTGGAAACCGAGCTGCAGCTGGTGGTGTTCCGCCTGGGGGAGCAAAGTTTCGCGGTGCCCATCGCCCAGGTGCGGGAGGTGGTGGCCGCGGGGGAGCTGACACCGATGCCGGGCTGGCCGCCCTACCTGGCGGGGGTGCTGGTGCTGAGAGGCGCGGTGCTGCCGGTGGTGGAGCTGCGCACCCTTTTGGAGCTGGCCGGCGAGGCGCCTGCCCGCCGGCAGGTGGTGGTGGTGGAGCGGCCCGACGCGGTCTTCGGCCTCCTGGTGGACGGCGTCTCCCAGGTGCTGCGCCTGGGGCCGGAGGGGCTGGAGCCGCCTCCCCAGGTGGCGGGCGCCCGGGGCTTCCTGGCGGGGGTGGCCCGCACGGAGGCGGGCTTGGTCCTGGTGCTGCAGCTGGACCGATTGCTGGACCGGGGGGAGCTGTCGGCCCTGGCGGCGTCGGTGCGCTCGACGGAGGGGAGCTAGCTTTTCTTGCCTGCGCGCTTCGGGTATAATCTGGGGGGAAGGGAGGCGGGAGTACGCCGGAGCGAGTGGCTTTCGTGCTGGACTTCGACGGCACGCTCTCGCCGGTGGACGTGGGCGAGACCCTGTTGGTGCGCTACGGGGGTGTGAACCAAGCGCGCGCCCAGCGCCTGTGGCGGGAGGGCCGCCTGGGCTCCAAGGCCATGCACCTGCGGCAATACCCGCTGCTTTCGGGCCGGCGCGCCGCGGTGGACGCCTTCGTGGACGGAGTGGCCCTGGACGAGGGGCTGAGCGAGTTCCAGGAGGTGTGTCGCCGCCTGGGAGCGCGGATCCTGGTGGTTTCCGACGGCATGGACTACTACATCCGCCGCATCCTGGATCGCCACGGCCTGGCCGACGCCCAGGTGTACGCCAACCACCTGGAGTTTGTCGACGGCCGGGTGGCGCTGGCCTTCCCCCACGAGAACCCCTGGTGCGACCGGTGCGCCAACTGCAAGGGCGCCCTGGTGCGCGACCTGCGACGGGAGGGCTGGCGGGTGGCCTACGTGGGCAACGGTCTGTCGGACCGGTTCGCCGCGCCCCTGGCCGACCGGATCTTCGCCAAGGACGAGTTGGCCGCCGAGCTGGACCGAGACCGCATCTCGTACACCCCTTTCGCCACCTTCCGCGACGTGGCGGCGGCCATCGAGCGCGAGGGTGTCTTCCCGCCCCGGGCGTGTTCCGACCGCGGCGATCCCCCGGTTTGCCGGTTCGGCCCCGGATTTTGAGGAAGGAGGATTTTTTGTGAGCGAGAAGCTGACCCTGAGCGTGATCAAGGCGGACGTGGGAGGGTTCGTGGGCCACTCCGGCGTGCACGTCAAGCTCCTGGAGCGGGCCGAGGAGATGCTGTCCCGCAGCGACCGCCGGCACCTGCTGGTGGACCACTGCGTGGCCCACGTGGGCGACGACGTCAACCTGATCATGACCCATGACCGGGGCGTGGACGATCGAGAGATCCATCACCTGGCTTGGGAGACCTTCGAGGCCTGCACCGAGGTGGCCAAGGAGCTGAAGCTGTACGGCGCCGGCCAGGATCTCTTGAGCGATGCCTTCTCCGGCAACGTGCGGGGCATGGGCCCCGGGGTGGCGGAGATGGAGTTCGTGGAGCGCAAGAGCGAGCCGGTGGTGGTCTTCATGGCCGACAAGACGGAGCCGGGCGCCTGGAACTACCCCATCTACAAGATTTTCGCCGACCCCTTCAACACGGCTGGCCTGGTCATCGATCCCAAGATGCACCGGGGATTCCGCTTCGAGGTGCACGATCTGATCGACGCCAAGAAGGTCAGCTTCGTCGCGCCGGAGGAGTTGTACGACCTGTTGGTCTTCATCGGCGCCCCCGGTCGGTACTGCGTGAAGTCGGTGTACTCCCGGGAGCTGGGGGAGATCGCCGCCACCTCCAGCACCCAGCGGCTGAACCTGATGGCGGGCCGGTACGTGGGCAAGGACGACCCGGTGCTGGTCGTGCGCTGCCAAAGTGGCATGCCGGCGGTGGGGGAGGTCCTGGAGCCCTTCTCCCGGCCGCATTTGGTCTCGGGCTGGATGCGCGGCTCCCACGTGGGGCCGCTGATGCCGGTGGGCGTGGCGGATTCCGCCCCCACCCGCTTCGACGGTCCGCCCCGGGTGGTGGCCCTGGGGTTCCAGATCAGCGGCGGGCGCCTGGTGGGTCCTCAGGATTTCTTCGCCGACGTGGCCTTCGACGAGGCGCGCCGCACGGCCAACCAACTGGCCGACTACCTGCGGGGGCTGGGGCCTTTCGAGCCGCACCGCCTGCACCTGGAGGAGATGGAGTACACCACCTTGCCCGACGTGATGCAGCGGCTGGCCAAGCGCTTCAAGCCGGTGGAAGAGGAAGAAGATTGGAGCGAGGAGAGCAAAATCGACGCCTGAGGGATGGGGAGGAAACCAAACCATGCCCCGACGGCGGACCAGCCAAGGACGGCACGGGGGACAGGATCCCGCAGACGACAGGTAGGACCCAGCGCCCGCCATCAACCGGCGGGCCTTTGTTTTTGGGTAAGTCAGGTAATAAGGCCTAGAGGGACAAGCTCTTGCGCCTGGTTTGTTGTATCCAGGGAGGTGGGCGAGGAACATGAGCCGGGACTGTGAAGTTGCGGTCGCTGCGTTCCCAATATGCGCCAAGGCCCCAAACTGGACGGTACTTGCCCTATGCCTTCCCCGCCAGGCTATTCCGGGCGGTACGGGTACTCGGACCCAGACGGTACGCCGGTACCCGGCGGCGTTCCGTTAACCGTGACCGGCGGTGACGGCCGTGAGCCTGACAGGCTGGAGACCCGCACCGGCACGTTGCTGTAGCTGACGCTGGTCCCGTTCCCCAACCCGCCGCTCACGTTACCCCCCCCAGGCCCATACCGTCCCGTCGGACTTGAGGGCGTAGCCACTGCTCCCGGCGATGGCCACCACGCCCCTGGGTTTTGTCGCCCCCGCATGGTGCTCATTGTCGGATGATGCCGTCTTACCCGTGGGCCTCGCCTTCCCGGGACTCCGGTGCACGGTCCCGGGCCCCGCAAGGTTGAGGTCGCCCCTTCCGGCAAGGCGCCCGCCACCGCCGGAACCGGCGTGCTAATGACTGCCGCCCCTTTGCGGAGCCTCCATACCGACCGTTTCCCGGTCAATTCCTAAATTGCACCGCAAGTGACCGTGTTGGCAACGGTCAGATCCCGGCTCTCCGCTCGGCTTGGCGGGATCGGCTCAGGGCACCCGCCGCTTGAGGGGGCGCACCTTGGGGGACAGGTAGCGGTCCAACAGCTCCCGGCGGGACATCCACAGCGTCTTGGGTTCCAGGGCATCGGCATGGCGGCGCAGGCGCCGGAAGCCCTGGGGGTGATACACGGCCAATAGCCAGCGCAGGTAGTGGCGCAGGAAGCTCTTGCGGCAGGAGGGGGGCAGCTCCACGATCTGAAAGCCCAGCCGCTCGGCCCCCCGGTGGAAGAGGGTGTCGGCATAGAAGGCCGGCAGGTCGCGGTAAGCGGGCTGCGTCACCACGAAGAGGGCCAACTGCTCCAGGGAGGTTAGGGTGCTGTGCAGGACGGCCATGCCCACGGCGGCCTCGGGGCGATGGTGGGCGTGCAGGGCCCGCAGGTGGGAGCTCAGGTAGTGCAGCTCGCCCACCGGCGTGCCCGGGAGGATGCGGGTGCCGTCGGGCAGCGTCAGGGGCCCGCCGGCGTGGCGCACGATGCGCACGACGAGGAGGGCCTCGGGGCCCCGGCCCACCCGGCGCAGCCGCGCCGCGAAGACGAAGGCCCGATCGTACAGCTCCCAGAGCAGGCGCAGCAGGGTCATGCTCCCACCTCCGGCGCCAGTTCGCCCAGGGGCACGGGCTCCAGGCCGCGCTCGCGCAGACCGGCCACGATGAAGGGCAGGGCCTCCAGCAGGGCGTCCGCCCGCCGCGTCCCCCAGGGGGCGTCGTGCAACAGCACCACCGCGCCGGGGGTGCAGCCGTCCAGGGTGCGGCGGGTGAGTTCCG
The DNA here is from genome assembly GCA_021810565.1 of Bacillota bacterium. Lineage (GTDB taxonomy): Bacteria > Bacillota > Sulfobacillia > JAJZIM01 > JAJZIM01 > JAJZIM01. The sequence goes on along the minus strand of JAJZIM010000084.1, from coordinate 3,089 downwards.
CCGCCGGGCGTTGCGCCAGCCAGTCGCCGGGAGCGACCGACCAAAGGGCCAGGCGCTGCCCTCCGGCGGCGAAGCGGGTGGTCAGGTTGCAAAAGCCCCAAGGGGGGCGGTAGAAGGCGGGCTCGCGCCCCGTGGCGTCCAGGATCGCCGCGCGGCCCCGGGCGATGTCCGCCCGGGTGGCCCAGGGTCCCATGGTCCAGGCGTGGCGGTGGCCGAAGCCGTGGTTGGCCAACTCGTGGCCGGCGGCGGAAAGTCGGCGGACCAATTCGGGGGCGGCGGCCACCCGCGCGCCCACCAGGAAGAAGGTGGCCCGAACCTTAAGCTCCCCCAAGAGCTCGATGACCCGGGGGGTGAACTCCGGGTGGGGTCCGTCGTCGAAGGTCAGGGCCACTCCCGACCCCCGGCCCCGGGTGACGGCGCCGCGGCCCAGGGTGTGGCACCAAAGCTCGGGCAGCGCTTGGTAGCCCAGAAAGAGGCCCAGCACCACGCCGGAAAGCGTTTCCACGGCTACACCTCCCGCAGGGTCACCGCCTGCTCCAGGGGGAAGAGCAGGTAGAAGACGCCCATGACGGCCAGGACGCCGGCGCAGACCAGGAAGGGGGTCTGGGGGGAAACCGAGGCCCAAAGCTCACCGCCCGCGGCGGCTCCCACGGCCAGCCCCAGCCCCTCGACGGTCATGAAGACCGCCATCAGCATGCCGCGCTTGTCGCCGGGGACGGCTTTGGTCAAAAGGGAGTTCCAGGCGGGGAGGATCAGGCTGTAGCAGGCGGCGATGACCATCACCAGCCCGAAGATGGCCGGCAGGGAGCGGGTGTAGATCAAAGCCACCAACAGCGGGGCGCTGAGGAGGAAGCCCGCCACCAGCAGGGGACGGTGGCGGACATGGTCCGCCAGGCGGCCCAGAGGGATCAGCAAGAGGGCCATGGTGGCGGCGCCCGCGATGAGCAGGTAGGCGAAAAGGGCGTGGGACAGGTGCAGGTAGTCCCGAGCGTAGCGGATCAGCACCGGGATCAGGATGCCCACGGCCAGGGTCTGCAGAAACATGGCCGGGAAGAGCAGGTGGATCCCCCGCAGATCCCGCACCACCGCCCGGAACTGTTCCCGGATGGGGGCTTGGAAGAAGCGCCGGCGCGTGCCGTGCAGACCCGGTCCGCGCACCAGGACCGCCGCCAGGAGCAGCCCGGCCAGGACCGCGGCCCAAAGGAGGGCGAAGGCCTGACCGGCCGTGCGCCCCAGGAAGAAGTTGGTGAGGATGGGGCCGCTGCCGCCGCCCACGATCCAGCCGATGAAGACGGAGCCCATGACGGTGGCTCGCTTGTGGGCGGGATTGAGGTGGGTGGCGCCGGAGATCACCGCCGGCCATACCGGGGAGGCGCCCAGGCCGAAGAGACCCGCCGCGGCCACCAGGTCGCCCGGATCACGGGCGCGGTACATGATCACCAGGGCCAGGGCCGACAGCGCCAGCCCCGCCAGGAGCACGGTGCGGGGGCCGAAGCGGTCTGACAGGTAGCCGGCGGGGGTCTTGAAGACCGTGTCGCAGACGTATTGGGCGGAGACGGCGAAGCCCACCAGGGCCATGGAATATCCCAGCTCGTGGGGGAGGTAGGTGGGCAGGAGGGACACGATCAGGCCTCCCCGAGCGAACTCCACCAGGCCGATGATCACCAAGAGGGCCAGGTAGGGCAGCTTCATCGCGCCGGCACCGTGCCGCCGGCGGCGGCGCCCTGCCCTGTCGGAACGGGCTCGCGCCGCAGCTCGAGCAGCAACCGGGCGGCGGTCTCGGCCGCGTGGGGCTGACGGACGGCCAGGGCCGCGGCGCGCAGCTCGGCCAGGCGTTCGGGTTGCGTCAGAAGCTCCCGCAGCCTGGACGCCAACGCATCGAGATCGGCGGCGGCGACGGCGGCGCCCGCGCGGGTCAGGAAGGCCGTGTTCTCCTCCTCCTGGCCGGGGATGGGGCGGTAGATCAGCATGGGCAGCCCCACGGCCAAGGCCTCGGCCGTGGTCAACCCGCCCGCCTTGGTGATCAACAGGTCGGCCTGGGCCATGAGCTCGTCGATGGTGTTCAGGAAGCCGAAGACGTGCAGCGGTCGGGACGCCTGCCGGGCCAGGGGTTCCAGGCGCTGGCGCAGGCGCCGGTCGTGGCCGCAGACCACCACCGCCTGCAGCGGTGCCGGAAAGTCGGCTAAGAGGCGGGCGATGTCCTGGGTGCCGCCCAGCATCCCGTAGGCACCGCTCATCACCAGCACCACGGGCACGTCCGGCGCTAGGCCCCATTGCTCCCGCAGCGCCAGCGCATCGCGCCGGCGGGCGAACTTGGGGTTGATGGGGATGCCGGTGACCGCCACCCGTCCGGGCGGCACGCCGCGGTCCAGCAGGCCCCGGCGCACCGCGTCGCAGGGAACCAGGTAGCGGTCCACGTGGGAATGGATCCATTGGCTGTGCACGGCGTTGTCGGTGATGACGGTGACCACGGGGACGCGCACCCGCCCCGTGCGCCGCAGCTCCGAGAGGACCCCGGCGGGGGTGGGGTAGGTGCAGACGATGAGGCCCGGCCGCCGGTCGTCCAGGAAATGCGCCAGTTTGGCGACGCCCAAACGGTTCAAGCGCCGCTGGAACACGGAATCGGGGGCGATGTTGCCCGTGAGGCGGTAAAAGGTGCCGTACAGCCTGGGCGCCAGGCGGACCGTCTGGATGTACGAGCAGCGGGTGACGGCGTTGAACAGCGGGTTGACGAAACGAAAGAAGTCCAGGATCTCCACCTCAAGCTGCGGCTTCGCTTCCTGCAGCGCGGCGGCCAGGGCCCGGGCCGCCTGCTGGTGGCCGTCGCCGTAGCTGGCGGAGAGGATCAGCACGTCGGTTTTCGGCAACCGGATCACAGAATCGCGGCCAGGAAGCCCACCCCTTCAGGGGTGGGAGGAATGGCCGCCTCCCTCCTTCCGATTTGCCAGCCGTCGTTGTGCCGCAGGAGCTGAAAACACCGCCAGGGGATGCCCTGCGCAACGCGCCTCCCGGCGGCGTCCTTCAGGTCGAAGGATCCCGAAGACCGCACGGCCACCGTGCCGCGCCAGACACCGGCGTATTTCCCCGAA
>JAJZIM010000083.1 GCA_021810565.1 Bacillota bacterium | reverse complement strand
GGCAGGGGTAAAGTGCCCGCCCGGTTCCTATCCAACGGGTTCCCCGCCGCTTTAGGATCTTTTCCTGGTTGGCTTGTCGTTGGGACCGCCAGGTCTGCGGCAACCGGAGGGCGCACAGCCGCCGGTTTCCCTTTCGTCAGTAGCCAATTGTCAGGCCATCTCAAGTGGAAAAGTCACCTCCATGGGCACCCTCCCCGGCGATCCCCGCATCGTGCATCATTATAGGACAGAAGCTGTCCTATCGAAACCCGCTTTTTTCCGCTATAGCTCCACCGGCAGCGCCGCGGCTTGCAAAAGAATCTCCCGGCGGGTGACCCGGCAGGGGTGGGCGTACACCTCCACCCCCGCCGCAGCGGCACGGCGCAGGGCCCGGGCGAAGGCGGGATCTGCCGCCTGGTGGGGCGCGAAGCGCTGGGCATCCCCCCGCTGCACCACCAAGAGCACCGCGCCCCGCAAACCTTCCGCCACGGCCCGGGCAAGCTCCTCCACGTGGCGCACCCCCCGGGCGGTGGGGGCGTCTGGGAAAAGGGCCGTGCCGTCCCGCACCAGGGTCACCGACTTAACCTCCAGCAACACCGCCGGCCCTTCTCCCTCCAGGCGGAAGTCCAGCCGGCTTCGCCCGTATCGCACTTCGGGCCGTAGGTCGTGGTACGCGGCAAAGGCGCTCAACCTCCCCGCCTCCAGCGCCTCCCGCACCAGGCCCGAGGGCAGCCGGGCATCCACGCTGACCAGCGTGCGGTCCGCCACCGCCAGGCTGAGGTCGAAAGCCGTCTTGCGGCGCCCTTGGACCACGGGAGTCAGCCATACCGAGGCCCCGGGCCGGAGCAGCTCCCGCAGCCGTCCGGAGTTGGGCACATGGGCCGTGACCATCCGCCCGGCGCACTCCACCTCGGCCGCGAACCGGTTCAGCCGCCGTCGGAAGACCGCCGGCACCAGGTCCCCGCTCAGGCGCAACGCTCACTCCCGACCACGGTCCGCCTCCCCGGCCGGGGTTTGCCCCTCCCCCGACGGCAGCGGCCCCAGCTGCGGTCCCTCGCCGTAGGTGCCAGCCTCCCGGAGCTTTCCCACCGCCGCCTCCCGGATGGCCGCCATGGCCTCGAAGTAGATCCCCGGCCCGCAGGAGGCCTTCTCCCCGGCGCGAATCCCCGCCTCCTGGGCGTCCACGTGGTCCGCCAGGGCGTTGGCCGCCGCCACCAGGAAGTGGGTGTTGACGTTGTCCTTGGCCACCAGTCCCCGGAGCAGCCGGGCCGCCCCCGTCCCGCCGTGCTGCACGAAGGGCACGTAGCGGCCGCACTCGCGCAGCACGGTACGCCCCACCACCTCCAGCCGCTCCCCGTCCGGCTCGTGGCGTTGCGAGCGGGGGGCGGCGTGCTGCATCCCTATGGGGTAGGCCACCCCCTCCGCCCCGGTGTAGCGCAGGAAGGCCGCCACCTGCCGGGCGAAGCGCCCTAGCTCCTCCCCCTTCAGCGGGCGGTAGCCCACCGGCTCCCCCGTCTGCCCGGTGGCCCCGAACTCCGCCTCCAGGGCCATGTCCGCGTTGCCCAGGTCGGAGCGCACCCCGTCCACGATGTCCCGGGTGACCGCGAAATCCAAAAGGGGCGGCAGATCCTCGGTGTCGATCATGCCCCAGGCCGGCCGCATGATCTCCACCGTGCGCAGGAAATGCTCCCGGAAACGCCGATAGTCCTCCGAGGCCAGGTAGGCAGCGAAGGCGGCCGCCAGTTCCGGAGCCGGGGCGGGAAAATCCGCTCCGGCGGCCTCCCGGGCGTCGGCGATCATCCCCCGGGCCCGGTGCAGGGCCAGGGAGTGGCGCGCGGCCATCCCCTCCCGGAAACCGGGTACCGCGAAATGGTCCAGCCCCAGGGCTACCCAGCGGGCGCCGTACTGGGCGGCGAACAACTCCACCAGGGTGCGGGCCACGGCGCCGCCCCGCACCACCGCCGGCAGTTCATCCGCCCACGCCACCCCGGCCGGTGCCGCCACCATCCCCGGATCCCCCCCCACGGTGCGCAGGGCGTGGTAGCTGAACTGGATGATCATCGGCGAGCCGCCGTCCTGGGCCGCCGCCTGGGCGAAGGCCCGCCCCCAAATCTCCAGGGGGCTGTTGGCGTTGGCCGCCAGCACCGTGCGCCGCTCGTCTTCCGGCCGCAGCCGGCTGTCCGGATCGAAGGGAGCGTACCGTTGGAACACCTGCACCAACTGCCGGCCGTTCAACATCCCCTCGTGCCTCCTTGCCCAGCCTCTGGGAAGATCATACCGCGCCGACTGCGGCCCCGCAAGCCGCAGCCTCAGCTCCCCCAAAGCCCCAGGCAAAGAACCGGATACAGCGCCCCCACCCCCAGCAACATAACCGGCCGCAGCCGGCCGCCCCGTCCAGCCAGTCGCAGCCAAACGGCCGCCGTCCAGGCGGTAAGCGCCACCGCTCCCTCCATCCCCCCCAGATGCCAGGGCGACAACAGCATGGCCAGGGCCGGCACCACCGATCCCTGGAAGGCCATGGCGCCGGTGAGGTTGCTTACCGCCAGCACATCGCGGCCCCTGGCCAACCACACCAGGCTGTTCAACACTTCCGGCAACTCGGTGGCCAGGGGCGTCACCAGGGCGGCCAGCAGGAAACGGTCCATCCCCAGGCTCCCCGCTCCCCGGTCCGCCAAGGACACGAAAAGCTCCGCTCCCAGGAGAATGGCCCCGAAGCCAACCGTCGTCTGCGCAAGCACCGCCCAGGTCGGCGGCCGAGACGCCCGGGCAGCCAGCAACAGCGGTGCCATCGGTTGGAGCATCGCCCCGCCGGACTCCCCCCAGGTGCGCCGCACGTAGCAGGCGTAGCCGGCCAGGAGCGCCGCCGCCGTCAGTACCCTACCGACCGGCCCCAGCGCCGAGGCGGCCACGGCCAAGGCAAAGGCGGCGATGAACCATCCCAGGTCCCGCCGCAGCCCCGAGGGGGAGACCACCACCCCGGCGGAGCTTCCGGCGCGTCGCAGCACCTCCAGCCCCAGGAGAGCCATGGCCAGGGTGGCCAAGAAGAGCGGCGCTCCCAACACCGCCCCCACCCCGATGGCCATGCGGGCGCCCCCGCCGCGCCCCAAGGCGATCAGGGGCACCAGGGTCTCCGGCAGCGCCGTGCCCCAAGCCGCCAGCAGACTGCCCGCCTTGGCCTCGGACAGCCGCGCCAAGGCCCCTGCCCACTCGATGCCGTTGGTGAACAGCCGCACCCCGCCGACCACGGCCGCCACCACGATGGCCAATTGAACGAGAAGCACGTGTCGCCCCCCGCTCTAGCATAGCCTCACTTCCCCCCGGCTATGATGTCCCTTTCTCCCGCAGCAAGGTTTCGTGCCGCAGCTCCCGGCAGCCGCAGGAGGCCGTAGCCGGCACCGCCGCCAGGCCTGCCAGCATCAGCCGGCCCACCTGTTGGGCCTGCCCATGGAAAAGTTCCCGCAACAGGTCGTGGCTCCAGTCCTGGACCATCCCCTCACCGTAATTCACCACCAGGTCGACCCGGGCGTAGCAGGCGCCGATCTCGCGGGCCAGGTACACCTCGGGGCACAGGCTCTGCCCCACCACGTCCGCTCCCAACCGGGCCAGGGCCTGCACCTCGGAGGGGCTCTCGAAATGGCGCCCGTCGGTCACGGCGTACACCCCGCGGCGAAAGACCCTTCCCGCCGACCAGCCCTCAGCCTGGTTCAGGAGCACCTCCCGCAACTCGGGGCAAAGGGCCTGGCGCATGACCAGCAGGTAGTCCCCGCCCAGGGACACGTCCCGGCGCTGGGACAGATCCAGGTAGTCGGAGCAGACCAAAAGGTCCCCCGGATCCAACAGCTGGCTCACCGAGCCCACGCCGCCCTCCACCAGGATGCGACGCACTCCCGCCTCCCGCAACACCCAGAAGACCTGGCGCGACGCATCCGCCCGGGAGACCCCCCGCCGCCAGCCGTGCATGCGGCAGGTGAGTACCCGCCGCCCTTCAAGGGTGAACAGCTTCATGGGCGGGCTGTCCCCGTAGGGGGTGGCATACACCGCCTCCCCCAGGACGGCCACCCTGGGATCCGCCAAGTCCTCCGGAAAGCCTCCGGCGAAGGTGGAGGAGCCGCCGATGAAGCCCAGCTCGGCGGCAGGGACCGCCCGGCGGGGCTCAGCGGCCGCCATCGGTCGCCTCCCCCTCCCACAGTCGGGCCACCGCCATCAGGTCCTGGCCGCCCCAGCCGCGCGCGCGAGCCTGGGCGAAGGCGGCCCAGGCGGCGGCGGTGGCGGGGGCGCTGACCGTGGCGGCGTGGGCCTGCTCCAGGGCCAGCCCCAGGTCCTTGTATATATGGTCCAGGCTGAAGGCCACGGGATATTCCCGGCGCCGCAGCAAGGGCAGCTTCAGGGCCACGTAGGGGGAAGCCCCCACGGCGCTACGGCCCACCAGCTCCAGGAAGGCGTCCCGGGAAACTCCCGCCCCCTCGGCCTGGGCCGCCGCCTCGGCCAGGGCCGCGGTGGTCACCCCCAAAAAGGCGTTCAGGGCCAGCTTGGCCGCCAGCCCCCGGCCGCTCGGCCCCAGGTGGACGGCGTGCTTGCCCATGGCGCCGAACAGCGGCTCCACTTCCCGGAAGGCTGCCTCCTCGCCGCCCACCATGAAGACCAGGGTGCCCTCCCGCGCCGGCGGCACGCTGCCGGCCACCGGGGCATCCAGGGCCTGGGCGCCCTTGGCCGCGCAAGCCGCCGCCAGCCGCTGGGCCAGGGAGGGGGCCACGGTGCTCGAGTCCACCAGGATCTTTCCCGCGGACAACCCCTCCAGCAGTCCCCTCTTCCCCCAGACCGTCTCCTCCACCGCCCGGTTGTCGGAGAGCATGGTGAAGACCACCCGGGAAGCCTCGGCCACCGCCTGGGGGCTGTCCGCCACCGCGGCTCCGCCGCGGCGCAACTCCTCCACCTGCGGCCGCGGGCTGCGGTTGTACACCGTGAGCCGGTGCCCCTCGCGCAGCAGATTGGCCGCCATGGGCGCGCCCATGCGCCCCAGACCGATGAACCCCACTTCCATCTCTAAGACCCCTTTCAAAAAGTGTAGGACAGCGACAAATCGCGCCCGGCGGCCGCCGCGGCCAGATCCCACCGCAGCCGCTCCCGATAGGCGGCAGGCTCCCGCAAGGCCTCCTCCAAGGCCATCCGCGACCGACCCGACAGCGCCGCGCGCAGCCGGGCCACGGACCGGGGATACGGGTTCAGGCAGTCGGCCGTCACCTGCCGCACCCCCGCGCGCGCCAACTCCTCCAACAGCCAGGCCAGGCCGCCCCCCGCGTCGTACAAGCCCGGCAAGAGTGGCCCCAGGAAGGCCCAGGTGGCCACTCCCACCGCCCCCAGCTCCCCAAGCACCGCCAGGCGCCGGCTGGTGGGCACCGCTCCGGGCTCCACCCGCCGGGCGTCGGCATCCCGGGGACAGGTGAGGGTCAAGCCCACCCGGGCATGCAGTTGCCGCAAGAAATCCGCGTCCCGCAGCACCAGCTCGCCCTTGGTCAGCACGGTGAGGGAGAAGCCCGCCGGAGCGTCGGCCAATACCTCCAGCAGTCCTCGGGTGATCCGGCAGGCCCCCTCCGCCGGCTGGTAGGAGTCGGTGACGCTGGACAGAAAGATACGGCCCGGCTGGGCACGGGGCAGCTCCCGGGCCAAGGCCCGGGCCGCATGCTCCTTGACCTCCAGGAAGCTGCCCCAGGGCCGGGGCTGCGCCCGGAAGCGCTCCAGGAACACGGCGTAGCAGTAGGCGCAGGCGTGGAGGCAGCCCCGGTAGGGATTCAGGGAGTATTCATAGCCCGGGATGCCGCAGCGGCTGAGGATGCGCCGGCAGGTCACCGGCGTGGCGGGGCACCCTCCCCGGTGATCGCGACCGTCATCGAAAGTCATCCCATCCCACTCCCCGGCGGATCAACCCTCGTCCCCGAAGCTCACCCCGGTGGCCCTGGCCGCCGCCACCAGCTCCCCCTGGGGCGGCACGGTGCGCAGCCGGCCCACCGCCGCCGCCAGGGGCACCGCTCCCACCGCGTCGCCCTGGAGGGAGACCATCTGGCCGAACCGTCCCTCCAGCGCCAGGCGGGCCGCCGCCACCCCATAGCGGGTGGCCAGGATGCGGTCGAAGGCCGACGGAATGCCGCCCCGCTGCACGTGCCCCAACACGGTCACCCGGGTCTCCAGCCCCGTGCGCCGCTCCACCTGGCTCCCCACCAGTTCCCCGATGCCGCCCAGGCGCACCGGCTCCTCGCTTCCCTCCACCCGCCGTTTGACCACGGGCTGCTCACCCCGGGCGGCGGCCCCCTCGGCCACCACCACGATGCTGTACTTCTTCCCCGCCCGGCGGCGCGCCTCAATGGCCCGGATCACCGCCTCCCAGGTGAAGGGAAGCTCCGGGATTAGCACGAGGTCCGCGCCTCCCGCCAAGCCGGAGGCCAGGGCGATCCAGCCGGTGTAGCGGCCCATGACCTCCAGCACCATCACCCGATGGTGGGACTCCGCCGTGGTGTGCAGCTTGTCCACCGCCTCGGTGGCCGTGGCCACCGCGGTGTAGAAGCCGAAGGTGAGGTCGGTGGCCGCCAGGTCGTTGTCGATGGTCTTGGGCACCCCCACCACCGGCACCCCCTTTTCGGACAGCTCGTGGGCGATGTTCATGCTGCCGTCCCCGCCGATGACCACCAGTGCTTCCACGCCCCACTGCTGCAGATTGCGGGCCACCCGGTCGGACAGGTCCCGGTAGACCAGCTTTCCGTCCTCCCGCAGGGGGTAGTGGAAGGGGTTCTCCCGGTTGGTGGTGCCCAGCACCGTACCGCCCCGATCCAGGATCCCGGACACCTCCTGGCGGGTGAGCTCCCGGCAGCGCCCCTCCACCAGCCCGGCAAAGCCGTCCTCGATCCCCAGCACCCGGCAGCCCTGCCCCGCGGCGGCCGTGAGCGCCACCGCCCGGATCACCGCGTTCAGCCCCGGACAGTCGCCGCCCCCGGTCAGCACCGCCATGCACCGCACCGCCATCTTCCTTCACCTTCCTTCGTGAGGTCCGCTTGACATCTGTGCCGAGCGCAGCTATACTTAATGGGTGGAAAGCGGCCGGGGTATGCGTACCCTAAGCGATACGTCGCAAGAGCCGCTTTTCTATTGTCTTTATGGCAAAGCAGGCCAATCATAATTGTCAGGGTTTAGCACCAGCCCTCGGCCCTTCACGTTAGGATAATCTCTAAACTTAGGCAATATTTCTGTCAGGTGCTGCCCTACCGCCTCTATCCCACGGGCCCAACCGTTGATGGCATATGCCACCCAATCAGCAATTTGGATTCCTGGATTATGATAAGATGAGCCAAATACCACATTATTTATAATATTTTCGGCATTAGTGTAGGTGTCATCACCAGCCGCTATGCTTTCGTGAAATTTATATAGATGGCGGTAGGTAGTACATTCATCTCCGATCAATATCCCGTGCCCGTCTTGATCATCGAGAAAGTACTGCAGCCATTGTAATAAATAATGGAAGGCATTCTCCCAAATTTGCCATTCGAGAGAGCTGGCCAAGTCCTTCTTCTCTTTTCTCGTTTCTCTTCCACGCCCTGTCGCGTTCCAATCATTCCATTCTTTATTCCTAAAACGGACCCAGTTAGCCTTTTTATGTACCGCTATGCCTAATAATATGGCATCCTGTAGACCGCTAATATAGTCCCAAACACCTTTAAGCCTGCTCAATTCCATCTCGTTTAGATGGGAAAATCGAGCCGATGGTTTATTGTCATCTATCGGCTTGCCTCGATACTTTCTGGACCATAATTCGTAGGTGTCGCTGCTTTTCAATTCCATGGTCCGAGCTTCCCTCGGAGACACCCGAGCATGCCGGCCGATTAGCTCCCGCCACCCATCAGACATGGTAGGAACCTCTCCGGCCGGAACCACGACCATCCCCAGGCAGAAAAAACCTTCCGCCGTTTCCGGGCGAGCCGATCCCGAATCATCAAAGAAGGCAAGCCAAGTCTGCTTCACCACACCGCCCCCTCCCGCTCCAGCCAAGCCACCGCCTCCACCTGGGCGGTCTGCGGAAACATGTCCACCGGCTGCACCTCCCGCACCGCCCAGCCGTCTTCCCCTAGCCGCCGCAGATCCCGGGCCAGGGTGGCCGGGTTGCACGAGACGTACACGATGCGCCGCGGCGAAAGGCGTGACAATCCCTCCAGAAAGCGCTGCTGACAGCCGGCGCGGGGCGGATCCAAGAGCACCACCTGCGGGGACACCGGCACCCGGGCCAACAGGTCCTCCGCCGGGCCGGTCAGGAAGGTGACGCCGCCGAGGTGGTTCGCCGCAGCGCTGCGCCGGGCGTCCGCCACCGCCGCCTCCTGGGCCTCCAGCCCCCACACCCTGGCGCCGCGCCGCGCCGCCAGGAGCGCCAGGGTGCCCGTGCCGCAGTAGGCGTCCACGGCGGTATCCCCCGGACCCAGGGCGGCCCACTCCAGGGCCGTCCGGTAGAGCGCCGCCGCCTGGGGCAGGTTCACCTGGAAGAAGGAGCGGGGAGAGACGGTGAAGGTCAGCCCCTCCAACTCCACCCGCAAGGCGCCCTCCCCCGCCAGCACCCGCTCGCCTCGCCCCAGCACCACGTTGGTGCGGGCGCTCTGCCGGTTCTCCACCACCCCCACCAGACCAGGCACCCGGGACAAGAGCTCCCCTCCCAGTCCCTTCCCCGCCGGCAGGGACCCGGCGACCACCAGCACCGCCAAGGCGTGCGCTCCCGCGGCGTCGGTGCGCACCAGCACGTGGCGCAAGAGCCCCTCCCTCGTGCCCTCGTCGTACACGCTGAGCCGGCGCTCCTCCCACAGCCGGCGCACCGCCCGCAGCACCGCGTTGGCGAGGGGTGACTGCAGGAGGCAGTCCTCCACCGGCACCACCTGGTGCGTGCCCTGTCGGTAGGGCCCCAGGACCGGCCGCCCCTCCCGCTCGGCCGCGGGGAACACCGCCTTGGAGCGGTAGCGCCAAGGCGGGCCGCCCATCACCGCCCGCACCGGCGCGCGGATGCCCCCGATGCGCTCCAAGGACTCGGCGACCCAGCGGCCTTTCCAGACCAGCTGCTGGGCATAGGACAGCTCCTGCAGTTGGCAGCCCCCGCAGACGGGGTAGGCCGGGCAGGGGGGCACCACCCGGTGCGCACTCGGATTGAGCACTTCCAGGAGCTCCCCCCGGGCGTAGCGGGCATGCACCTCCTCCACCCGGACCCGCACCCGCTCCCCCGGCAGGGCGTGGGACACGAAGAGCACGAACCCCTCGGAGCGGGCCACCCCCTCGCCGCCCGCGGCCAGGCTCTCCACCGTCAGCTCCCGCACCTCGCCGGATCGCGGCCGGCTCATCCTGGCCGCAGCTGGTCCCGCAGCAGGCGGTTCGCCAGCTCCGGGTTGGCCCGTCCCCGCGTCTCGCGCATCACCTGCCCCACCAGGAAACCCAGGGCCTGCTCCTTGCCCCCGCGGAAATCGGCCACCACCTTGGGGTTGGCCGCCACCACCCGCTCCACCACCGCCGCCAGCTGAGCCTCGTCGCTGATCTGGGACGCCCCCTGCTCCCGCACCACCGTGGCCGCGTCCTTGCCGGTGCGGAACATCTCCTCGAAAACCGCCTTGGCCAGCTTGCCGCTGAGCACCCCCTGGTCCATCAGGCGCCACATGCCGATGAGGTGCTCGGCCGTCAGGGGAACCTGGGACAAATCCCGTCCCGTGGCGTTCAAAAGGCGCGCCAACTCCCCCATGAGCCAGTTGCTCACCGTCTTGGGGTCGGGATAGCCCGCGCGGCACGCGTCGTACAGGTCGGCCATGCGCTTGGAGGCGGTCAGCACCGCCGCGTCGTGCTCCGGCAGGCCGTCCTCGTCCACCAGCCGCCGGCGGCGCTTACCCGGCAGCTCCGGCAGCTGGCTGCGGATCTGTTCCACCCACTCCGGGGATATCTCCAGAGGCAAAAGGTCCGGCTCGGGGAAGTAGCGGTAGTCGTGGGCCTCCTCCTTGCTGCGGGTGGCAAAGGTGGTGCCCGAGGCCTCGTCCCAATGGCGGGTCTCCCGGACCACCCGCCGGTTCGCCTCCAACAGCGCGCGCTGCCGCTCCACCTCATGCTCCAAAGCCCGCTGCACCGCCCGGAAGGAGTTCAGGTTCTTGACCTCCACCAGGTTGCCAAGCTCGGCGCTCCCCGCGGGGCGCAGGGATACGTTCACGTCGCAGCGCAGGGAGCCCTCCTCCATGCGCACGTCCGACACCCCGGTGTACTCCAGCACCGCCTTAAGCTGCATCAGGTAGTCCCTGGCCTCCTGCGGCGAGGACAGCTCCGGCTCGGACACGATCTCCATCAGCGGCACGCCGGCCCGGTTCAGATCCACCAGGGAGTCCCCGCCCGGCAGGTGCAGCAGTTTCCCGGTGTCCTCCTCCAGGTGCAGCCGCTGGATGGTGACCCGCTTGGGCCCCGCCGGGGTGGCGATCCCCACGTAACCTCCCTTGGCCAGGGGATGCTGGTACTGGGAGATCTGATACGCCTTGGGCAGGTCGGGATAGAAGTAATTCTTGCGATCAAAGCGGGTCACGCTGGCCACGGCGCAGTTCAGGGCCAGGGCGGCCCGGATGGCGAACTCCACCGCTCGCCGATTGGGCACGGGCAAGACCCCGGGCAGGCCCAGGCAGACCGGACAGACCTGGGTGTTGGGCTGCCCGCCGAAGACGGCGGGGCAGCCGCAGAACATCTTGGATCGGGTGGCAAGCTCCGCGTGGACCTCCAGCCCGATGACCACCTCGTAATTCACGCTCCCACCTCCTCGGGCGGCGGGGTGCGGGTCCAGAACGCCCCCTGCTCCAAGGCGTAGGCAGCCCGCAACACCGTGGCCTCGTCGAAGGGCCGGCCGATGATCTGCAGCCCCACCGGCAGCCCTCCGGACAGACCCGCCGGCAGCGACACCGCCGGCAGCCCCGCCAGGCTCACCGGCACGGTGCACACGTCGGCCAGGTACATCTGCAGCGGGTCCCGCGTGCGCTCCCCCAAAGGGAAGGCCACCGTGGGGGAGGTGGGGGTGACCAGGAGATCGTAGCGCTCGAAGGCCCGGAGAAAGTCCTGCCGGATCAGGGTGCGCACCCGCAGGGCCTTCAGGTAGTAGGCGTCGTAGTAGCCGGCGGAGAGGGCGTAGGTACCCAGCATGATGCGCCGGCGCACCTCCGGGCCGAAGCCCTCCCGCCGCGTGTTCCCGTAGAGGGAGAGGAGGTCGTCGTGGGCGGCCGGTCGGCCGTAGCGGATGCCGTCGTAGCGGGCCAGGTTGGAGGATGCCTCCGCCGGCGCGATGAGGTAGTAGGTGGACAGGGCGTACTCGGTGTGGGGCAGGGAGCACTCCTCGGCGCGCGCCCCCAGGTCCTCCAAGGCGGCGATGGCCCGCCGCACGTTCTCCCGCACCCCCGGCTCGACGCCCTGGCCCAGGTACTCCCTAGGCACCCCCAGGGTGAGGCCGCGCACCCCGCCCTCCAACAGGGCCGGAAAATCGGGCACGGCCTCCCGGGCGGAGGTGGCGTCCAGGGGATCCACGCCGCAGATGGCAGCGAGCACCAGGGCGCAATCGGCCACGTCCCTGGTCAGGGTGCCCACCTGGTCCAGGGAGGAGGCGAAGGCCACCAGTCCGTAGCGGGACACCCGTCCGTAGGTGGGCTTCATGCCCACCACGCCGCAGAAGGCAGCCGGCTGGCGCACCGAGCCGCCCGTGTCCGAGCCCAGCGCGAAGGCCACCTCGCGGGCGGCCACCGCCGCCGCCGAGCCGGCGCTGGAGCCCCCCGGCACCCGCTCCAGGTCCCAGGGGTTGCGGGTGGGGAAAAACCCGGAGTTCTCCGAGGACGAGCCCATGGCGAACTCGTCCAGGTTGGTCTTGCCCAAGAGCACCGTGCCCGCGGCGCGCAGGCGAGCGGTGACCGTGGCGTCGTAGGGCGGCCGGAAACCCTCCAGGATGCGGGAGGCGCAGGTGGTGGGCAAATGCCGGGTGCACAGGTTGTCCTTCAGGGCCATGGGCACCCCGGCCAGGGGCCCCATGTCCTCTCCCGCGGCACGCCGCTCATCCACCGCCACCGCCTGGGAGGATGCCCCCTCCGGATCCCGCTGCAGGAAGGCCTGCACCCGCGCCTCCACGACGGCGATGCGGTCCAGATAGGCCTGAACCGCCTCCTGAGCGCTCACCTCCCCCCGGATGAGCTGCCCGCCCAGTTCCCGGGCGGTGAGCCGCGTCAGCTCCATCAAAACTCCTCCGCCACGCGGGGCACCTGAAAGCAGCCGTCCCGCCGCCGGGGAGCGTTGGCCAAGGCCGCTTCCTGGGACAGGCCCGGGCGCACCTCGTCCTCCCGCCAGATCTCCCGCGTCTTGAGCACGTGGTAGGTTGGGGGAACCTCCGCGGTGTCCAACTCCTGCAGCTTCGCCACATGCTCCAGGATATCCGACAATTGCCGGCGCATCTCCTCCCGCTCCGCCGCCGACAGGTCCAATCGGGCCAGCTTCATCACGTGCTCCACGTCCTCCATGCTCAGCACAGCTTCAACCTGGTTCAAAAAATGCAGACAAAGCGAACTCCGCCTACACGCCCTCCCCTGACCAGGTCCTCGCTCCTTTCTGCGTTGGATTTCCCCTTGCGGGGAGTGCCCCCGGCCTTGCCGGCCTGAGGCATGGAGGACTGGGCCCGGGAGTCCCACCCGGACGGAAGCGGCGCCAGTTGGGGCTCTCGCCCTGCCCCGGATCGCCCTCCCGCCGACCAGTTCCCTCATCGACCGCCCAAGCGGCCTCCGGTTGTGTTCGGTCGGGAGTCCTGCGCGGAACCTCCGCGATCTGTGAGATACGCCTACGGGTGTTTGATCAGGTCCCGCTAACTGCCGCCGCCCTGGCCCACCGATACCGCTTCAGTTCCACCAGCGCTCCCCGGGGGGACGTACGACTTCGCCCCTGTCCC
>JAJZIM010000082.1 GCA_021810565.1 Bacillota bacterium | reverse complement strand
AGTCGTGGTGTCTTGGGCGATCAGGATCACCGATTGGCCTTTGATGCGCTGCAAAGTCGCATCTCGATGGGATGCCAAAATTTCTTTGGGAGTGACCCGGTCGCTGCTGAACAGACGGTAAGCTGCTGTGGTTTCAGCCCAGCCGCTGCAAGCCTCGGGTATTGAAGCGGCAGGTTTGTTGGAAAAGGTGAGGGCGAGAGAAACCAAGCGCGCAGTCCGACGCGCATCGCCAAAATCGGCATTCGCAAACTCCCGTGCCGCCCACAACTCTTCCATGGTTTAACCCTAGCATAAGTTGCCTGCCGTGTCCAGCCCCTTTTTAAAAAATATTGGTCGTCGCAGTGAACCAACTCGTCAAATCCAGAGGCCACAAGTTCCTGTAATGGGTAGCCCATCCATCCGCCTTACTCCTTGGCGAGGGGCCACGACAGATGTGGGTAATGCTTAGGCCTCAAATCGGGCTTAGGACAAGGGGGACAGGCCTCCGGCGCCGCCACCCCACCGGTGATCATCCGTTGCGGATGCTCCTTGCAATTTGAGCCGGGCGGCACTATGCTGGGTATTGCCAAGAGGGGCAATCCTTCTCGGGTGGCAAAGGGATCTTTGAGCTGCCAAGCTTTCTTGGAAGATCCCTGTGTATTTGGGCGACCAAAAGGCCACCTGTTACTTGGCGGCCGCCTCTTGGAAGTCCTTGTCCGACCATATAGGTCCACTTATTCTCGGCGCCATGAGGTCAAAGAATCATAGCGCCTACGGGTGGATCCTGGGAGCGACCGGTTGGTTTGCCTGCCGTTGCCCTGATGGCGGATGGAGCACTGGCCCGGGCGATATTCCGGCCCCTGGGCTTTGTCGGCCTAATATCTAGGCAAACAGCTAAATCTCTGCTGCATGCTGGCCGATAAACAAGGTGGGTGCTCGGCAAACCGAGGGACGTCATGCCGAAAACGCTATGGTGAAGGAGGCTGCCATGGCCGTCAAGGAGGTAACAACCCAAGCGGCTCCGATCTCCCCTGCCGGAAAACGGTTGCGGGGGTATACGGCCCTGGTTGCGGTGGTGGTGTTGGCGGCGGCGGCCGCAGCGGATTTCCTGATCCTGCGGAATCAGGTGCCGGGAAATTCCCCCTGGATGTTCCGGTCCGATTTGGTGGCCGGTCTGGGTGGCCTGGCTTTTGTTCTGGCGGTATTCACCCTTCTGCGCGGCAATGCCCGTGCCGCGGCCGCTGACCGGGGGGATGCGGAGCCGGCGGGGAATGCCGCCTTGGAGGAAACGATTTATTTCGCCCAACGATCCTTGAGCGCCGTCAGCGACAACACGATAGCGGCAATTGAGAAGTTCGGGCCAATCATCGAACGGGTGCACTCCATTGCCACGACCGCCGCCGGCCAGAGCCATGACCAGGAGGAGCATCTGCTCCAGGTGGCCCAGAGTATGGACGCCGTGGCTACGGCGAGTTCCGACATCGCCTCCGCCGCAGGTCAGGCGACGGATGCCGTGATCCAATTGTCCCAGGCGGCCGAAACCCTCCATGAAGGCCTCGCCGATAATCGGGGCACCCTCGAAGCGTTGCGGGAAACCGTGGTCGGAGCGCGCACCATAATTTTAGAGAAGACCAAGGGCTTGGCAGGTTCGCTCTCCCGTTGGCCCCAGGTGCGGGATACCGTGCAGGATACCACGCAGAGCTTTCGAACCTTGGGGGACCGGTTCACGGCCATGGTGAAACTACTGGACAGCATCCAAGAGATAACCGAGCAGACCAACATGCTGGCCTTGAACGCGGCCATCGAGGCCGCCCGGGCCGGGGATTCGGGGCGGGGCTTTGCGGTGGTAGCCGATGCCGTCCGACAGCTGGCAGCCCAGACGGCGGCCATAGCCAAAGAACTGCAAAGTGGCATGGCCAGTGTGCAAAGCGCCCTTTCCGCAGTGACCCACGCCATCGGGGAGCTGGGACAGGTGGCCGACTCGGGAGCCTCCGAGGGGCAAAAAGCCCTGGAGGACCTGCAGCCCATCCACCTGAAGCTCGGGGAATTGGCGGGAGCCATGAAGGAGATGGAGGACAAGAGTAATTCCCTGAACACCGCCGTGGCGGCGGTGCGCAAGGCCGTGAGCACCGTGGCGGATCAAACCACCGGTACGGCCGCCAACACGGAGGAGATCAGCGCGGCCATCGTCCAAGTGAAAGAGGATGTCCAAACGGTTCATGGCTTGGCGTCGGACCAGGCGGCCAGCACCCGGGAGTTGTCGCCGGCCATGGTCCAGGTGAAGGGCATCGTGGATTTCGTCCAAGAGTCCGCACGGGTGGTGGAATACGGGGCCAAGGCCATGGCGGGCAATTCCGCCGTGCGCAGCTTGGGGGTGGAGGCCGGCACCGCCGCCGGGGGTAACGTGTTGCAGGAGGTATTGCGGCGGCTCCGGGCCGCTATACCCGACGTAGAGGCGGAATTCCAGCGCCATCTGCCTACGGCGTGGGAGTACGAGTACCGGGAGATAAGACCGGGTGAAGTCAGGGGCGTTTTCAACCCCGGGCCGGTGACCAATTTCGACCCGCCGCGTTATACCGCCGGTTGGCCGTTCGAACTGAGTCGGGCGCTACATCCCATCATCGATCGCACCGAAGCAGCCATGCGGGCTGAGGGCATCCAAGTGCTGCGGCTGGCCATCGTCGACGTAAACGTCCTGGTGCTGGGCGAAAGTGCGGGCTTCAGGCGCGACTTGGTGGGGGATCCGACCGTAGACTCCAAGAACCTAATCTTCCGCCGGGTCAATGAGGACCCCGTGGTACTCCGTTCGGCCCGAGTCGGCCTGCAAGAAAGCCCCTTCCGGTTGATCTCCCGCCAGGAGGCCCGCAATTGGGGTTTCCCGCGGCGCAGTGAACCCTTCATTTATCAGAGCTATCGGCGCATCACCGGCGAATTGGTGGTGGACATAGCCGTGGCGGTATACTGGCAGGGGGAGAATGCGGGCGCCCTGATCGGGGGATGCACCCTGAGTTGACCTTGTCCTGCAAAGGTGCTGGTTGTGGCCCCCGGTGGCGGGGGCTTTTGTCGTGCTCGGCCGAGTCGCTGCGGTCCAGGCCCAGACGGCCGCTACCCGGCCGATTTGTATTGCGGCCCACCGTGCTGATCCGCAGGACGGGGTCCATGGCGTCCCGGGCTTCTTTTTTCCCGCGTTGGAGTATCGGGTGGTGGTTCATGAAGTTCCCGCCCTCGAGGTGGGGTCCTCGCGAGGACGTGCCGATTAGGGACTGGCAGAGGCGTTTCGGCGCTTCCGTGGGGCAGCAAGCTCCGGAAAGGTTCTTCACCGAGTTAAACCGCAAGGCTTGAGAGCGCCAGCAAAGCCGTGCGAGCCTTTCCCCCGCGAACCACCGCCGCAGTCCTTAGAGTTTGCCCCTGCGGATACCGGGAGAAAAAGCCCCCCAAGACAGCCATGGCACCGCTGCCCGGCGCCTCCCCCGGGGTGGCCAAACCCATGCACAGCGCCCATCTCGCCTCTTTGGTGGAAGCCATGGCGCTGAGATCCTTGTTCCTGGCCTTGCCGGCCTGAGGCACGGACCACGGGGCCAGGAGAGCCCGGAAAAGGCGCAATGGGATCCTCCGGTCGGACCCCACGGCTCAAGCCGTGGGAAAGCGTCAGTCAGATGGTATGCTCAAGCGGCGAACCGTCAAACCGTCGTGGCATAGGCCGGCGATTTGATGCCGCAAAATGGTCCTGGCGTTGTCGAAAGCATGCGCTGCTTGCGCCCGCCCACCCTTGTAACGCCAAAATCTTCCCCTTCGCAAGGCGGTGCGCTTTGCGGCCCAAGGGTTGCCTGCAGCCGCCCCCGCGCGCCGCCGCGGTGCTCCCTTCGTCCCTTGACTTCCCGCCTCCCCGGTGCTAGCATCCATTTCCGAAGATCCCGTCACGCCGAATCCTTTCCCTGGAACGGGGGAACCATTTCATCGGGGGCTAATTCCTCCTCGCGCGGAGGAAGGGGAGACTCCGCCTTCCCAGCCCGTCAGCTAACCCCGTAGGCGTTGCCGGAGAGAGGGACCGCAGTCCACGCGGCCACCTCTGGTCTGCCCTGCCGGGCCGGGATCGCCTTCTTTTGCCTCGAGGGCGATCCTGCCGGTTGGGAAAAAGGAGCTGAGCGCGTTGACCGTGCCGGGGGTCCTGACCATCCTGCTCTTCTTCGCCGTGATCCTATTGATCACCAAACCCTTCGGTGGCTACCTGTACCGCGTCTATACCGGTGCCCCGACTTTCCTGGACCGGCTGGTGCGCCCGGCGGAGGCCGCCGTGTACCGCCTGACCGGGGTTGATCCCGAGCAGGAGATGAGTTGGTCCACCTTTCTGTTGGCCCTCCTGGTCTTCAACTTGGCCGGCCTTTTGCTCCTGTACGCCGTGCTGCGCCTGCAGGGTTTCCTGCCTTTGAACCCCCGCCACTATCCCGGCCTGTCTCCCGATCTGGCCTGGAACACCGCCGTCAGCTTCGCCACCAACACCAACTGGCAGGCGTACAGCGGCGAGGCCTCCTTAAGCTATCTGTCCCAGCTGGCCCTGGTGGTGCAGCAATTCCTCTCCCCCCTCTCCGGCATCGCCATGCTGTTGGCCTTCCTCCGGGGACTCACCCGGCGCAACGCCTCCACCCTGGGCAACTTCTGGGTCGACATTACCCGCACCCTCCTGTGGGTGGCCCTACCCATCGCCGGCGTGGCGGCGCTGGTGCTGGTGGCCCTGGGCAGCCCGGAGAATTTCCTGCCCTATGTCCACGTCACCACCCTGGCCGGCAGCCACCAGACCATCGCCCAGGGGCCGGTGGCCGCCATGACCTCCATCATGCAGCTGGGGGACAACGGCGGCGGCTTCTTCAACGCCAACGCCGCCCACCCCTACGCCGCCCCGAACGCGGCCTCCCTGCTTTTTCAGCTGGTGCTGGGCTTCTCGGTGCCGGCGGCCCTCACCTACACCTTCGGTAAATGGGTGGGGGACACCCGCCAGGGCTGGGCGGTGTTCGCCGCCATGGCCATCCTGTTCCTGGCCGGCACCTTCGCCGCCTACCATTTCGAGCTGGCCGGCACCCCGGCCCTGCACCAACTGGGCATCAATGACCAGTTGGGCAACCTGGAGGGCAAGGAGGTGCGTTTCGGTCCGGCCCTGTCCACCCTCTTCGACACCAGCACCACCGCCGTTTCCTGGGGCTCGACGGCCGCCGCCAACGACAGCTTCACCCCCCTGGGAAGTCTGGTGCTGCTGTTCAACCTGCTCACCGGGGAGGTCATCTTCGGCTCCTGGGGCGTGGGCCTCTTGGGCATGCTGATGTACGCCATCCTGGCGGTGTTCATCGCTGGGCTGATGGTGGGACGAACTCCGGAGTACCTGGGCAAGAAGATTGGGGCCTACGAGGTGAAGATGGCCGTCTTGACCATCGTGGTGCCCACCTTCGTCATCCTGGGTCTCACCGCCCTGGCCCTGTCCACCAGGGCCGGCTTGGCGGGACTGGGCAACCCCGGCGCCCACGGCCTGTCCGAGGCCCTGTACGCCTACGCCTCGGGGGTGGGCAACAACGGCTCGGCCTTCGGCGGGCTCAACGCCGCCACCCCCTTCTACACCTGGACCGTGGGACTGGCCATGCTCATCGGCCGCTACCCCATGTACATCCCGGCCCTGGCCATGGCCGCTTCCCTGGCCCGCAAGCAGGCGGTGCCCGCCAGCGCCGGCACCTTCCCCACCCATGGCTGGCTGTTCGTGGTGCTGCTCTTGGGCATGGTGGTCGTGGTCAGCGCCCTGGACGTCTTTCCGGTGCTCTCTTTGGGACCCTTGGCGGAACAGTTCGCCCGGACGGCAGGTGGTGCGCCGTGAGCAGCCGAACCAGGCGGGAACTGCCGTTTTGGAACGGCCCCCTTATGCGCCGCGCGGCCGGAGATGCTTGGCGCAAGTTGGATCCGCGCTGGATGTTCCACAATCCGGTGATGTTCGTGGTGGAGACCTGCAGCTTCTTGACCAGCGCCGACGCCGTGCGGTACCTGGTGCAGGAGCGCTATGCCTCCTTCGCCTTCGTGGCCCAGATCGCCCTCTGGCTGTGGCTGACGGTGTTCTTCGCCAACTTCGCCGAGGCGGTGGCCGAGGGCCGGGGCAAGGCCCAGGCCGCCGCCCTGCGCGGGACCAAGGCCCAGACCGCGGCCAAGCTTTTCGTGAACGGCGAGGTGCGTTCGGTGCCCTCGACCCAGCTTAGGGTGGGCGATGTGGTGCTGGTGGAGGCCGGGGACGTGGTGCCCGGGGACGGCACGGTGGTGGAGGGCGCCGCCATGCTGGACGAGTCCGCCATCACCGGCGAGTCCGCCCCCGTGTTGCGGGAGTCCGGCGGCGACCGCAACGCGGTTACCGGCGGCACCAAGGTGCTGTCCGACTGGATTCGCGTGCAGATCACCGCCAACCCCGGGGAGACCTTCCTGGACCGCATGATCAACCTCATCGAGAGCCAGTCCCGGCGCAAGACCCCCAACGAGATCGCCCTGGAGATCCTCCTGGCCGGACTGACCCTCATCTTCGTGGTGGTGGTGGCCACCGTGGAGCCTTTCGCCATCTACTCCGGTCGGGCCGTGGGCCTGACCATGCTGGTGGCCCTGCTGGTCTGCCTGGCTCCCACCACCATCGGGGCACTCCTGTCGGCCATCGGCATCTCCGGGATGAACCGTCTGCTGCGCCGCAACGTGGTGGCCCTGTCCGGTCGGGCCATCGAGGCCGCGGGCGACGTGAACGTGATCATGCTGGACAAGACCGGGACCCTCACCCTGGGCAACCGGGAGGCGGAGTCCTTCCTGCCCCTCCCGGGCGCCTCCGAGGCCGCGCTGGCCGAGGCGGCCTTCCTCTCCTCCCTGAGCGACCGCACCCCCGAGGGACGCTCCGTGGTGTCCCTGGCCCGCCATCGCTACGGCCTGTCCGCCCAAGCCTACAGCCTCCACGGCGCCACCTTCCACCCCTTCTCGGCCCGCACCCGCATGAGCGGCGTGGACTGGCAAGGCAGGATCATCCGCAAAGGAGCGGTGGACGCGGTGGCCGAGCATCTGGTCGCCGCGGGAGGACCGGACCCCGGGGACGCCTTGCGCCGGATGGCGGCGGACATCTCCCGCTCCGGGGGCACCCCCCTGGCGGTGTCCGAGAACGACCGCTGCCTGGGACTCATCCACCTCAAGGACATCGTGAAGACCGGGCTCAAGGAGCGCATCGCCTCCCTGCACACCGCCGGGATCAAGACGGTGATGATCACCGGGGACAACCAACTCACGGCCCAGGCCATCGCCGCCGAGGTGGGCGTGGACGATTTCCTGGCGGAGGCCACCCCGGAGAAGAAGCTGGACTACATCCAGCAGGAGAAGGCCCGGGGCAACTTGGTGGCCATGGTGGGCGACGGCACCAACGACGCTCCGGCCATGGCCAGCGCCGACGTGGCCGTGGCCATGAACACCGGGACCCAGTCGGCCCGGGAGGCCGGGAACATGATCGATCTGGACTCGAATCCCACCAAGCTCATCGACATCGTGGAGGTGGGCAAGCAGATCCTGATCACCCGCGGTGCCCTGACCACCTTCTCGGTGGCCAACGACGTGGCCAAGTACTTCGCCATCCTGCCGGCCATGTTCATCCCCATCTACCCGGGGCTTTCGGCCTTGAACATCATGCACCTCACCTCGCCCCAGTCGGCGGTGCTGGCGGCCGTCATCTTCAACGCGGCGATCATCCCCGCCCTGATCCCCCTGTCCCTGCGGGGGGTGCGCTACCGCCCGGCCGGGGCGGCGGCCATCCTCCGGTACAACCTGCTGCTCTACGGCCTGGGCGGCGTGGTGCTACCCTTCGTGGGCATAAAGGCCATCGACCTGTTGATCACGGCCCTGGGCCTGCCCGGGCTGCGCTGAGGAGGACGGCAAAATGCTGCAGCAAAGCAAGATCGCGATCCGGATGCTGCTTCTTTTTACCCTGGTCTGCGGGGTAGCCTACCCCTCGGTGGTCACGGGACTGGCCCAGGGCCTCTTCCCCCGGCAGGCCGGCGGCAGCCTGGTGCGCCGGCACGGACATTTGGTCGGCTCCACCCTCATCGGCCAGCGTTTCCGCGGCCCCAACTGGTTCCACGGCCGTCCCTCGGCCGTCGGCTACGACGCCGCAGCCTCCGGCCCCTCCAACTACGGCCCCACCAGCCCGGCGCTACGGAAGGAATTGGCCGCCAATTTGGCGAAGGTGCTGCGGGAGAATCCCGGCGTGCGGCCCGCGCAAGTTCCCGTCGATCTGGTCACCAGCTCAGGCAGCGGCCTGGACCCGGACCTGTCCCCCGGCGCGGCCCTGCTGCAGGTGCCGCGGGTAGCCCGGGCCAACCACCTCTCGGCAGCCGCGGTGCGAGGGCTGGTGCTGCGGCAGGTGCGAGGACGCTGGCTGGGCATCTTCGGTGAGCCCCACGTGAACGTGCTGCGGTTGAACCTGGCCCTGGACGGCCTGCGGGGCCGCTGAGGGAGGGGGCGAAGAGATGGCCGACCTTTTGAACCTGCTGGTGACCGCTTTGTTCTTCGCCGCCTGCGGCTGGTACATCCGCGCCTGCGGGCGACTGTGAGGGGGGATGACGGATGTCCGTGGTCTACATCATCGGCGGTGCGGTAACCGTGTTGCTCCTGATCTACCTCTTCTATGCGTTCCTCTTCCCGGAGCGTATGTGAGAGCGTCGGGAGGGACCCGGCCTTGACCGGACGGGAAGCGGAGCTGCGCCTGCCCCCCGAGGCGCTGCTGCGGGAGGTGCAGCGGCTGCGCCGGGGCCGCCACAAGATCTACATCGGCGCCGCCCCCGGGGTGGGCAAGACCTACACCATGCTCCAGGAGGCCCACGACCTGCACCGCCTGGGGGTGGACGTGGTGGCGGGCATCCTGGAGCCCCACGGCCGTCCCCAGACCGCCGCCCTGATGGAGGGGCTGGAGTCCCTGCCCCGCCGCCAGGTCGCCTACAAAGGGATCCAGCTGGAGGAGCTCGACGTGGCGGCGGCGCTGTCCCGCTCCCCGGACCTTTTGCTGGTGGATGAGCTGGCCCACTCCAATGCCCCCGGCTCACCCCACGCCAAGCGCTACGAAGACGTGGACCAGATCCTGGACGCCGGCATCAACGTGTACTCCACCCTCAACATCCAACACCTGGAGAGCCTGAACGACGTGGTGGAGGAGATCACCGGGGTGCAGGTCCAGGAGACCCTGCCCGACGCGGTGTTGGAGGAGGCCGATGAGATCCGCCTCATCGATCTGCCCCCCAGTGAGCTCATCGACCGGCTCAAGGATGGCAAAATCTACCATGGGGAGATGGTGGGTAGCGCCCTGCAGAACTTCTTCCGCCTGGGCAACCTCACCGCCTTGCGGGAGCTGTCCCTGCGGGTGGTGGCCGACAACACCGACACCCGCCTCTTGGGCTACCGCCAGCGCCAGAACATCACCGTCCCCTGGCGCACCAAGGAGCGGGTCATGGTTTGCGTGTCGCCCAACCCCAACGGGCGCAACCTGATCCGCCGCGGCTACCGCGCGGCGCGCCGACGCCAAGGGGAGTTCCACGTGGTCAGCGTGGTCACCCGGCCCCCCACGCCGGAGGAGGCCGAGAGCCTGGACCGCAACCTGGCCGTCGCCCGTCGCCTGGGCGCCACGGTGCACGAGATGGAGGAAAAGTCGGTGTCCGCGGCCATCATCCGCTTCGCCCGGGAACACCAGATCACCCAGATCGTGCTGGGCGAGTCCTTCCGTACGCCCTGGCAGCAGTTCGTGCGGGGTTCCCTGATCCAGAAGGTGCTGGAGGGCACGGAGAAGACCGACGTGTTGGTGGTGGCCATGCCCCGCAAGTGACGCCGGCCACCATCCCGCCTCCACCACCCGGAAGCCCTGCACCCACCGGCGGCCCGGATCGCCGGCTTGGTCCAGGGCGCCCCGGGCCCGCCCCCGCAGCCCTCCCCTGGGTTGGCCTTCTCGGCTTGATGGGCACCTGGTCGACTATAAGGAGGTTGAAGCATGGGACACGGTAGCGGCCCGAACCACAAGAAGGGCGGCGGCTTAAATGTGCGGGCCGCGGTGCTCCTCTCCAACGCGGTGCAAAGCATGTTGTTCTTTTGGATCTGCCTCGGGGGAATCCTGGTGCTGCACGTTCTGCATCCCACCCCCGCGAAAGACCTGCTCCTGCAGGTGGAAAATGACCTGCAACTCCTGCTCTTGCCGATCCTCGGCATCTCCGGGGCGGTGACCCAGGCCAAGGTCAACAAGGTGCTGGCGCACCTGGAGCGCGGCGTGGGCGCCGTGAAGCGGGAAGTGGCGGAGGAGGAGCGGGGGCGGTGAGCCTCAGGTGAGCCAAGCAGGTTGTTGCTGCTCCCTCCCCATAAGCTGGGCGTGCCCTGCAAAAAGCGGTGCTGCCTACGACCCCGCCCTCGTCACGCGGAAGCCTTGCACCCACCAGCCGCCTTCTCCCAAAGGCGAGCGGTCCGTGACTTGGAAGCTGATCGCTTCCCGTTGCCGGCCGAGCGTCACCTCGGCCAACACGCGGGAGGCGCCGGCGTGGATCACCCGCAGCCGGAAGGACGGGGCCTCGCGCCAACGGCGCAACAGCGCCGCAAAGGTCGCCGGAGGTCCGGTGAAGGACGGTGTGGGCTCCCATAGCACCAGCGCCCGGTCGGGGGCGTGCCGGGCCAGGTAGCCCAAGGCCCGCACCAGGTCGGCGGACGACCAGCCGGGCGCCCCGCTGACCTCGCTCATGGAGCGTGCCATCTCCACCACCCCATCGGCGGCGCCGGGGCCGATGGCCCGCACCCCGTAATTCACGCCGTGCCAGGAGAAGCGCAGTAGCGCCGCCCCGCCGCCCACACTCAGGGTCCCAAATCGTCCCCGCAGGCTTACGGATCGACCGGGCGGGGCGCCCCACGGCCCTGGCCCCCGGGTGCCGTACACGGCCAGGTCGGCCCCCTCCAAGAGCGCCGCGTCGGGGGTGGCGGGCAAGGTGGCCTTGAAGAAGACGCCCGGGGGTAGAAACTGCACGCAAACAATTAGATATTACTTGATATTACTGGAGGAGAAGTCTAAGATAAAGGTGTGCTCGTCGGCACGAAGGAAGCACAAGCTGCCGCCCGACTTCGACAGTTGTAGGTAACATGAAAAGCCAACGAAGCCCTAAATGGTGGGCTTCGTCGGCCTCCGGGTAAGTTCAGGCGTGTTACTACATGGCCTGCTTGCGGGGATCCAGCTTGAAGAAACGGGGCGGCTCCTCCACCCCAAGGGCCGCAAAGATCTGCCGCTGGAAGCTTGTGCTCTCCGTGCGTTGCCACACCGTTCCCGCGGGGCCTTCGAAGAACCCCAGCTGCATGCGTTCCAGCGCTTCGCGCAGCCTCGGCCAGGTGTACGTTTGTCCCAGCTTTTCCTCCACCTGAACCTGAGCCGTGCGGATCAAAAGCAGCGCCAGCCAGCACAGCAACACGTGGGCTTTTATCCGCCGCGACAGCCGGTGGTACACCGGGCGCAGCTCCAAGGTCTGCTTTAGGGTACGGAAAGCCTCCTCGACCTCCAACAGTTGTTTGTAGCCCAAAGCCACGTCCGCCGCCGCCAGGGTGTCATCGGAAGTGCGCAAAAGGTACTTGCCGTCGAGGCGTTCCTCGGCCCGCACCTTGGCCCGGTCGATCTCCGGGATGCCCTGCTTCAGCCTCAGGTACCGCCCGTATACCGGGTGGGCAAGCAGCCGGCACACCGCTTTGGAATGCTCCCGACCCGGCTGGCGCGCCAGCCCCCGCAGCTCTTCCGACAAGGCCTTCAGGATCTCGCGCCGGACGGCACGGTCCCGGGCCTCCTCCTGGGGGTTTCGCACCAGGACGAACCGTTGCCGGGCCTCTCCTTCGCCCACGATGATCTCCTTGACCTCCACGTTGGGGTGCACCTTTTGGTAACGGCCGGGGCGGGAAAGGGCCGCCTCCACCGCCGGCTTGCCGGAGGACAGGCGCTCCCCGGCGATGTAGTGGCCGCCGGCGCGCTGCAGGGTCCGCAGGTTGTCTTCCGAGACGAAGCCACGGTCCACCACCGTCACCACCCGTCCCAACCGCCAATCCACCAAGTCCCGCTTGACCTGCGCCACCCGGGTCACGTCCGCCGTGTTGCCCGGCCAGACCCAGCAGCGTACCGGAATGCCATCCCGCGTGACCGCCAGCCCGATGACCACCTGCGCCAAGTCTGGCCGATGGTCCTTGGAATAGCCGCGTCGCCGCAGCACGTAGTCGGCATCCTCCCCCTCCTGGGGATCCTCTCCTTCTATCTCGAAGTAGGTGCTGGTAGTGTCAAAGAAAAGCAGGTCCACCTCCAGGTTGAGGAAGCTGGCCACCGCGCAAAAGATCTCCTCCTGCAGTCGGTCACCCAACGTCAACAGGGCGTCCATCGCCCGGTACAACTGCTGCACCTCTACGTCCGCCAAACCGGGCAGCACCACGTCCTGCCTAACCCATTCCTCAACGCGCAGCTTGCTGGCGGGGGCCAAGGCCCGGTTGGCCACCATGGCGAAGATGGCCCGCTCCACCGGACTACGGAAACATCGTTGCTCCAAAGCCTTGTCGATGGCCAGCCCAATGCCCAGCCTGCGCCATAGGTGGTCCAACACCCAAGCCCCGCCCAACGGGCGGCTTTCCAAGAAACGAAGCGGCAGACCGCCCTCCGCCGCCTCCTGGCGCAGCACCTCCTCCGGGCCCAGGAAGCGATTTATGCTGCCCACCAACCGCCGCAGGGCCTCCCGGTCTACCTCCTCCTCCCGACCGAAGGACCACAACACGATGGCCCTGGGTTTTCCGGTATTGGAGTCCCGCTGGTTGTGAGCCAATTGGATGTAGCGAACCACGGAGCCGTTCTTGTTCTTGCGCTGCACCGTTCGAATGTACATGCTCACAATATACGACACGGATGCCTGCCAGTCCTGCTTGATCCAAAAAATCGTGTGCCTACAACTTTCGGCGTTTTACCGGGTTCCGAAGCCCAAAAACCGCGCCGTTATGCGGTTCCCGCCTCGGCATGTGCCTTCAAACTGTCGAACTCGGGTGCCGATAAATTCCACAAATATATTGACATGCCCGGCGCAAGAGTCTATAATAACGAAATGCTGGTAAGCATAGGGGTAGCAGCCAAGGAATTGGGATCAAGGCCAGAAACTCTCCGTGTTTTCGGCCAGGCTCTCCGGAAGCCGCAGCCCCAAGAACCAGAGGTCATGGGCCGTCTGAAGGAGGCCGCCGATGCGATCGGCAATT
>JAJZIM010000081.1 GCA_021810565.1 Bacillota bacterium | reverse complement strand
ACAACCGATCCCCGATCCAAAACGGCGGATCCCATCGTGTAGCCGTGGCCTACCACCCCGACGCTACGATATTACACCCGCCTCAATTTGTCAAGCCCCTGCACCTTGCTCGTCAACGGCTCCTTAGGATCTTTTCCGGGTTGTTTTATCGTTAAGGCCGCCAGCCTGCGGCAACCGGAGGGTGTGGAGGCGCCAGTTTCCCTTTCGTCAATGGCCAATTGTCAGGCTATGTCAGGTGGAAAAGTCACCTCGGTCCCTGCCGCCGCGGGGGTGCCGCTCAAAACATCGGTGGCAGGGTTCAGGGCCAGCCAGGGCGGCAGATACGTGCCGGATCAGGTGTACGGCTAGTCGTTGGAGAAAAACTTCCGGGAGATCCTGGCCGACTGGTTCACCCAATAGCGACGATCCGGCGAAGAACCGACGGAAGCAAAACTTTGCGCCCTTCGTACGGGTCCTGGCAAATTGGGCCGGCCATAGGCGGCCAGCACATGCTCATCAACCGAAAGGCTGTCCGGCGTAAAGGGCATCCGGCTCGGCCGCAACCTGAGCAAGCGCAACCATGCCCGCGGCGCTTCCCCTGGCTGCGGCGGAACCTGACCCCCGCAGGAATGCGCACCCGGATAGGGCCTCAGGCGCCGGCCAGTGCCACCGCGTGTTGCCCCGTGGCCACCACGATGCGGCTGCCGGCCACCGCCGGGGTGGTGAAGGGCACCGTCGGTCCCAGGTGGACCTGCGTCCGCACTTGGCCGTGGCGCATCCCCAGGGCCATCAGGATTCCCCGGGCCAGGTTCACCGTCCACACCGCACCTCCCGCCACCACCGGGGGGCCCGCCCGGAAGGCCGGGCCGCGCCAGACCACCCGGAAGGTAGCGCCGGGGCCCACCCGCAGGGCCGCAAGGCCGTTGACGCAGGGGACGTAGAGGTAGGGCGGATCCCAGGCCGTGCCGCCGAAGGCCGCGGCGCACACCGGGGCGCGGAAAAGATAGCCGCCGATGCCGCCCAGCCGCCGGGTGGACAGCAGGTAGCCCACCCCCTGCTTGCCGATCTGGAACAAAAGGTGGTTTCCCAAGAGGGCCGGACCGGTGGAGCCCAGGTCCCGGTCGGTGCGGTTGAGCAGGGCCCAGTGGCGGGGGGCGAAGGAGGACAAGAGCTGCAGCTTGGGCGATAGCTTCAGCACGCTGTCCCCCTGGTCGTAGCGGTGGCGGGCGCTGCCGTTGCCGGTGGCCACGAAGAGGTTGCCCGCCGCGTCCACGGCGGGACCGGAGGGGGCCCAGAGGCCGCCTTCCCGCCGGGTGGGCACCCGGTAGGAGACCGCTTTTCCCTTGCCGACAGCCGGTACGCCCACCACCCAGCCGTGGTAGGGACCGCAGTCCCCGGCGAGCCCGCCGTAGGCCACATAGACGCGGTCGTGGGCCATGGCCAGGGCGGCGCGCTGCTGCTCCACCTGGGGATGGGATCCCGCTGGATCCACCCGGCGGCGCCACAGCACCTTGCCGTCGGAGGAGGACAGGGCGTACAGGTAGTGGCGGTAGGGGCGCAGGAAGCCCACGGCGTAGAGGGTGCCGGTGGCGGGATCGAGCACGGGGGTTCCGGTGATGCCGGTGGGATTGATGTCGCCGCAGGGCAGGGTGGACCGCGGCACGGGGCTGCCCAAGTGCGTGCGCCAAACCACGTGTCCGGTGCGCAGGCTCAGGGCGTACACCGTGTCGTTCTCCGTGACCACGAAGACCCTGCCGCCCTCGGCCAAGGGTTCGGCGTAGATCTTTCCGTCCAGGCGGGGGGAGACCCAGGCCCGGGTCAGTCGCCCCAGGGGCGGCGTGCCGGGGGAGTAGCCGGTGCGGGCGGCGTCGGCGTGGTAGGTGGGCCAGGCCGCCGAGGGCGCGGCGGGCTGGGCGGCGGGAGCGGTGCCGCACCCGGCCAGGAGCAGTAGGGTCGCGGTCAGCAGGAGCCAGCGGACACTCCTCAAGGTGGCACCCCCTGCGCTTTGGATGGTTAGGTACTTCTACCCGCGGCGGCGATTTCCTTTTTTCGGCTTGAGCCGCCCGCTTTACGGAATCCGGTGCCGGGGATATAATACGGGCGGGCGGAATCCAGATCGAAGGGAATGGGTGGCAATTTGGAGCAAGCATTGGCGCGCGTGGCGGCCAAGGTGCACGCGGGGGAGCGGCTGGACCGGGAGGATGGGCTGACCCTGTTCCGAAGTTCCGACCTTCTGGCGGTGGGCCAACTGGCGGACGAGGTGCGGCGGCGCAAATGCGGCGACCGGGTTTATTTCCTAGTCAACCGGCACATCAATCCCACCAACGTGTGCGAGAACCTTTGCCCGCTTTGCGCCTTCGGCCTGGCCCGGGGCAAGCCGGGCACCTACACCATGAGCCTGGACGAGGTGGAGGCCAAGGCCCGCGCCTCCCGGGAGCTGGGCATCAGCGAGATCCACATGGTCGCGGGATTGTCCCCGGAATTGGACCTGGCCTGGTACGAAGAGGCCCTGCGGCGGATCAAGGTCCAACTGCCCCAGGTGGTGATCCAGGCCTTCACCGCGGTGGAAGTGGACTACCTGGCCGCTCTGGCTGGACTGTCCCTGGAGGATACCTTGCGTCGCCTGCGCTCGGCGGGATTGGACTCCCTGCCGGGGGGCGGGGCGGAGGTCTTCGCGTCCCAGGTGCGCCGCAAGATCTGTCCCAAGAAGATCAGCGGCGAGCGCTGGCTCCAGGTGCATGAAACGGCGCACCGCCTGGGCCTGCCCACCAACGCCACCATGCTGTACGGCCACATCGAAACCCATGAGGAGCGGGTGGAGCACCTGCTGGCCCTGCGGGAGCTGCAGGACCGCACGGGTGGATTCCTGACCTTCATCCCCCTGGCCTTCCACCCGGCGCACACGCGCCTGGGCGACGACACCCTGGGCCGCGGTCCCACCGGGATGGACGACCTGAAGACCATCGCCGTGGCGCGGCTGCTCCTGGACAATTTCCCCCACGTGAAGGCGATGTGGATCCAGATCGGCCTGAAGCTGGCCCAGGTGGCGCTGTCCTTCGGGGCCGACGACCTGGACGGCACGGTGATGGAGGAGCAGATCTACCACGCGGCGGGGGCGGCGACGGACCAGCACACGCCCCGGGAAACGCTGGTCCGCCTGATCCGCGAGTCCGGCCGGTTGCCGGTGGAGCGCGACACCCTGTATCGCGTCCTGGCCGAGGTGAGTTAGATGCCCGTGCGCTTGGGCTACATCGATTACCTGAACTGCCTTCCCGTGTACCTGGCCCTGGAGCGGGGCGCGGTGGATCTGCCCGTGGAATTGGTGCGCGGCGTGCCCACCCAGGCCAACGCCGCCTTCCTGGCCGGGGAGGTGGACATCACGCCCATCTCCTCCATCGAGTACGCCCGCCATCCCGAGGAGTGCCTGATCCTGCCCGATCTGTCCATCAGCGCCGACGGGGAGGTGGGCAGCATCCTGCTGTTCTCCCGGGTGCCGCCCGGGGAACTCGACGGCAGACGGATCTGCCTGCCATCCTCCTCCGCCACCTCGGTGGTGCTGCTCAAGATCCTGCTGCACGACCTGTATCGGGTGCAGGTCTCCTTTCGCACCCGCCCGCCGGACCTGGCGGCCATGCTGGCCGAGGCCGACGCCGCCCTGCTGATCGGGGACGACGCCCTGGTGGCGGCCGGGCGGGAGCGTGACCTGGTGGTGACCGACCTGGGCCGGGCCTGGAAGGAGCTCACCGGCCAGGTGATGGTGTACGCCCTGTGGGTGGTGCGCCGGCGCTTGGCCCAGGTCCGGCCTGACCTGGTGGGGCAGGTGGCCCGGGCCTTTCGGGTGGCCAAGGAGTGGGGCTTCGCCCACCCCAAGGAGTTGGTGGCCGAGGGCAGCCGGCGGCGGGACTTGCCGCCGGAGATCCTGTCCTGGTACTTTGGCCTGATCCGCCACGAATTCGGTCCCGCCTACCGGGCCGGGCTGACCGAATACTACCGCCGCGCCGCCGCCCTGGGCCTGTTGGAGCGGGTGCCGCCGCTGGCCCTTTGGGGGCAGGCCGCGTGATCGCCCAGGTCCTGGAGCGCGCCGGGGCGGGCGAGCGCCTCGGTGAGGAGGAGGGGGTGCGCCTTTTGCGGGAGGCACCCCTTTTGGAGTTGGGCCGGGCGGCGGACGAAGTGCGCCGGCGGCTGCACCCGGATAACCGGGTGACCTTCGTGGTGGACCGGAACATCAACTACAGCAACATCTGCACCATGGGTTGCCGCTTCTGCGCCTTCCACCGCCTGCCGGGGGATCCCGAGGGCTATGTCCTTTCCCGGGAGGAGATCTTCGAGAAGATCCGGGAGGCGGTCGAGCTGGGGGCCACCCAGATCCTGATGCAGGGGGGCATCAACCCGGACCTGGACCTGGCCTGGTTCGAGGAGCTCTTGTCCTCCATCCGGGAGCGCTTCCCGGTGCACATCCACTCCCTGTCCCCGCCGGAGGTGGCCTACCTGGCCCGGCGCGAGAAGCTGCCGGTGCGCACGGTGCTGGAGCGGCTGCGCCGCGCCGGGCTGGCCTCGGTGCCGGGGGGCGGGGCGGAGATCCTGGACGACCGGGTGCGCCGGGAGATCAGCCCGCGCAAGATCGACACGGCGGCCTGGCTGGCGGTGATGCGCGAGGCCCATCTCCTAGGGATGCGCAGCAGCGCCACCATGATGTTCGGCACGGTGGAGACCGACCAGGAGCTGGTGCGGCACTTGTTGCGGTTGCGCCAACTGCAGGACGAGACGGGGGGCTTCACCGCCTTCATCCCCTGGAGCTTTCAGCCGGGGAACACCGATCTGGGCGGCGAGGAGGCCTCGGGGCAGCGCTACCTGCGCGTCCTGGCCGTGTCCCGGCTGATCCTGGACAACATTCCCAACCTGCAGGTGTCCTGGGTGACCCAGGGGGCGGCCATGGCGCAGGTTGCCCTGTACTTCGGGGCCAACGACTTCGGGGGCACCATGCTGGAGGAGAACGTGGTGCGCGCCGCCGGGGTCGACTACCGGATCCCCCGGGAGGAGATCCTCCGGGCCATCCGGGAGACGGGGCGGGTGCCGGCCAAGCGCGACACCTTGTACCGGATCCTGGAGGAATATGGAGCTAATCCGGCAGGGCCAGCTGCCCGCTGAGCACGGTGACCGCCGTGCCGCCCACCCGGACGGAGCGCGGCTCGCCGTCGGATCCGTCCAGCTCGATGAAAAGCCGCCCCGGTCGGCCCATCTGGCGGCCCTGCTCGGCCATCAGCCGGGCGGGCAGGGCGACGAGGCCGGTGTGGGCCAGCCAGGCGGCCATGGCCCCCGCGGCGGTGCCGGTCTGGGGGTCCTCCCTCACGCCGCATTGGGGCGCGAAATCGCGCATCTGGATCGGCGCGGCGGGAATGGCGCCGAGACAGAACAGGTGGGTGGTGTCCGCGCCCAACTCGGCGTTGAGCCGGCCCAGCTGCTCCAGGTCCGGGGCGGCCCGGTCCAAGGCCCCGGGGGCGACCAGCGGCACCAACAGGTGCCAAAGCCCGGTGGAGGCCAGGGCGGGGGAGGGGGCGATGTCCGCCGTAGTGAGTCCCAGCACCGCGGCCAGGCGGGCGGGGGGCAGCTCCAAGGAGCGGAAGCGGGGCGGGGCTTGGTGCAAAAAGCAGCCCTCCTCCGCCGAGCGTATGTCCACGCCCAGCATGCCGGCTGCGGTCTGCAGGCGGTACACGGCGGGGATCAGCTCGCCCAGTTCCACCCCCAGGTGGCAGGCGGCCACGGTGGCATGGCCGCAAAGGGGCACCTCCCGTACGGGCGTGAAGAAGCGGAAATGCAGCTGGGCCGTCGGATCCGTGGGGGGCAGCACGAAGACCGTTTCGGAGCAGCTCAGCTCCCGGGCCACGGCCTGCATGGTGTCGTCCGCCAACTCTGCCGCGTCCCAGACCACCCCGGCCGGGTTGCCGGCCAGGGGACGATCGGTGAAGGCATCAACCTGATACACGCTGATCCGGCGCACGGCGCACCTCCTCCCATCAGGAGCACGGCACGGAAAGGTCTCGAACGCGGTCGCGCCCGTCCAGCTTGGCGGCGTAGAGGGCCCGGTCGGCCTCGTCCAGGAGGGTGGCGGCGGGGCGGTCCGGGCGCAGGCAGGCCGCCCCGATGCTCACCGTCATCGGCGGCAGGATTCCGAAGGGGTGGGCCGCCACTGCCTCCCGCAGCTTTTGCGCGACGGCGCGGGCCCGGGGGAGATCCAGCCCCGGCAGCAGCACGGCGAACTCGTCGCCGCCATAGCGGGCGCAGTTCTCGGGACCGCACTGCGCGGCCAGGAGGGGACCCAACTCGGCCAGGACCTGATCCCCGCAGGGGTGGCCGCAGGTGTCGTTGATCTGTTTGAAAAGGTCCACGTCCAGCATCAGGAGCGACAGCCTCCCCCCCGGGGCGCGGGCGTGGTCGACTTCCTGCTCCAGGCGCCGCTGGAAGCTGCCGTGGTTCAACAGGCCGGTGAGCGGGTCGTGGTCGGCCAGGAAGGCCATGCGCTCCTGCAGACGAGCGGTGCGCACCAAGGCGCCCAGGGTGCGGCCCACGGCGCGCAAAAAGGCGTCCTGCTCCGGGGTGAGGCCCCGGTCCGGGGGCAGCCGCAGACGGAGCACCCCCTCGCTGCCGTCCTCGGACACCAGGGGCAGCCCGCGGGCGTCCTCCTCCGGGGGGCCGGGCGTCGAGGACAGGCGGATCGAGACCTCGGGCGGGGGGGAGCCGGGGAAGAGCTCGGCCAGGGCCGGCACGAGCAGGTCCGCGGCGGCCCGGGGCAGCCTGCCCCGATCGGGGTGGTGGGCGGCCAACTCCGACAGCCGGTAGAGGAGATCGAGCTCCCGGGCGCGGTTGCGGGCGGCGGTCTCCTTTTCGGCCAAGCTTTGGTACAGGCGGCGCAAGGTGACGAAGAGTCGGCTGATCAGCACCATGCACGCCGCCAGCACCGCCAGATAGATGGCGGATCCCGCCGTTACCCGGGGCGAGGCGAGCAGGTCGGCGGCCACCACCAGGGCCAGGGTGGCCAGGGTGTAGAAGGCCGCGTTGTACAGGGCGGAGATGGTGATCACGAAGAAGAAGATGGCCTGCGCGTCGGGCACGCCCAAGCGCATCAGCAGGCCGATCTGGGTGCAGGCCAGGAAGGCGACCGTCAGGAACCAATCCGGGTGCCAGCGGCCCCAGGGCAGGCGGTGGATCAGGAGCAGGGCCGGCAGCCCGGACACCACCACGGCGGCCACGGCCGTGCCCTGGGGATGCGGCCCGGAAAGGGCCAGCCAACTCAAGATCACCACCATGCTGGCGGCGTACAGCCAGACCGTGGCGGCGCGCAACTGGGCGCGATAGGTTTGCAGGCTCGGGGCCTGACCAGCTAGGCGCAGGTCGACCTCGCGGTGCGGTGTGGAGGATCGCGTTGGGGTCGTCATCCCGTGGCCCGCCCGGTTCGGAAGCGGGAGTAGAAGCCCGCCTCCGCCCGGCGGCGCAGGTCCTCCCAATCGGGGCGCGGAATGTTGGAGAAGGCGGCCACCACCGCCGGGTCCAGCTGGGAGCCCGCGACGCGGCGGATCTCGACCTGGGCCTCTCGACAACTGCGGGCGGGGCGGTAGGGGCGGTCCGAGGTGATGGCGTCGAAGGCGTCCACCACCGCGAAGATGCGCGCCCCCAGGGGGATCTCCTCCCCTTTTAAGTGGCGCGGGTAGCCCGAGCCGTCGAAATGCTCGTGGTGGCAGCGCACGATCTCCCGGGCGTCGCCCAAAAAGGCCAGACGGCGGATCAGCTCGTAGCCGATCTTGGGATGCAGGTGGACCAGGCCCCATTCCTCGGGGGTGAGGGGACCCGGCTTGCGCAGCACGGTGTCGGGCAGGCCGATCTTGCCCACGTCGTGCAAAAGCGCCCCCCAGCGGATGCGCTGCAGTTGCTCCGGGTCGTGGATGCCCAGCTCCTCGGCCAGCCGCTCCGCGTACAGGGAGACCCGCAGGGCGTGCACCTCCGTCTCGTCGTCCCGGGCCTCCAGGGCCCCGGCCAGGGAGAGCATGGTCTCCTCCCGCAGCGACAGGCCGTGCAGGGCCGCGGCGGCGGTGAGGGCCAGGGCCTGCACCGCCTCCTGGGCCACGGCGGGCGGGGCGACGGCCTGGCCCAGGTAGCAGTTCAGAAGACCGAGGGTGGCTCCCTGATAGATCAGCGGCAACACCATGATGTAGCGCAGGCGGTGGGCGACGGCCCGCGCGGCCCACGGGGCGAAGTCCAGCCCCGGCGGGTAGGGGGGGGTGGTGGCCATGGCGATGCAGCGGCCCTCCCGGAAGGCCACGCCGCCGGGCCCCCGCCCCTCAGGCCGGTCCGGCCGGATGCTGATGCGGATGCCAACGGGGTAGGCCGCCGCCTCCCCGCTGACGGAGCGCGGCAGGAGCCAGCCGTCGGGATCGGGGGTGAAGACCAGGCTCAGGCGCGCCTGGAGGATCCGCTCGGCGGACTCGGCCACGCTGCGCAAGAGCGCCTCCTCGGATTCCGCGCGGGCCAGCTCCTCCTGAGCCCGGGCCAGGAGACTCTCCACCCGGAGGCTCTCGGCCCGGGCGGCGGCCGCCTCGTTGAAGGCCGCGGCCAAGTCCTGGAACTCGGCGTCGCGCTGGGCCGGGATGCGGGCGGATAGATCGCCCCCGCCGAAGGCGCGGGCCGCCGCCACGGCCTCCTGGATGGGCTGGGTGAGGCGATAGCCGCCCAGACGGAGGGCGAGGGCTCCCACCGCCAAAGCGATCAAGGCCAAAAGCAGGGGCAGGGTGGTGTTGACGGCGGGCACCCCCTCCCCGGTCAACAGGTACAGGTGGTAGCCGATACCCGGCAGGGAATCGAAGTTGCCCAGCACCGGGCGGCGGGCGTTGGGGGCGTAGAACTGCCCCACGTAGATGCTGCCCGGCCCGTGGTGGTCCAGCAGGGCGGTCAGGACGGCCCGGTTGACGATGGGTTTGCCCAGGCCGGTGCGGTAATGGTCGTAGAGCAGGATGCCCTGGGGGGTGACCAGGCCGAAGGCCTGCCAGGTGGGGACGCCGGAGGTGCTGCGGGCCTCCACCCCCTCGGCCAGGGCGGTGAGGTCGAATACCGCCGCCTCCACGCCGATGAGGGGGCCGTGCCCGCCGCGGAAGATGGGCACGGCCATGGCGGCCAGAGCGGTGCGGCGGATGAGATACGGGGTGCCGTAAAGCACCCGCTGCTCGGACAGGGCGCGGCGGGCCAGGAGCAGATCGGAGGGGGACAGGGGCTGCCCGGACAGGGCCAACAGGTCCCCCGCCGGGGAGAGCAGGGCCACGGCGCGGATGCCGGGGGTGGCGGTGACCTCGGCGTTGGCCAAGCGCAGAAAGGCCAGCGCCCCCGGCTGGCCCGCGTCGGCCAGGGGCAGCTCCTGCTGCAGCCCGGGTTTGACCTGGCTGTGCAGCACCGTGCGCTCCCGGGAGAGGAGGGACTCTCGGAAGGAGGTGGTGAGGGCCGCGCCGCCGCTTTGCACCAGCGGCCGGGCCGCCTCGACGGCCAGGCGGGGGGTGAGCAGCGCGGCATAGGCGGCCATGACCACGGCGATGACCACCGCGGTGATCACCAGGGCGGTGAGCTTGCCGCGGATGGTGTGCAGGAAGGGATGCAGGCCGATTTTGGGCAACATGGAAGCCTCCCCATCCAGGCCGTGATATTGTGTTGCATCCCATCATTCTACAAGTACAGGCGTGTTTCCTGTCGGCGTCCGCTGATTCCTGGTCGCAAACCTTCCCTGCAACCTATATCGTTCACCCGGCGGGGAAAATATAGCTGCCCGCCGGGAGGGCGGGCATGTACTGAGGCGAGCGCTACAACCCTGCGGCGCGGGCCGCGGACTCCGGCACCGGGAAGACCGGCGGGTCCAGGAGGGTGATCCAGGCGGCCTCTCCCGGGGTGAGGCCGTGGCCGTCGGGCAGGGGAGAGGCCACGCTGACCCGATGCCCTCCCGGCAGGCGCAGGCGGACCCGGAAGGTGCCCTCCCGAGGGGTGCGCTGCTCCACCACCCCTTCCGCCACCGGACCCAGGTGGGGGAAGCTGCCCAGAAGCGCCCGGTCCGGGTGCACGCCCAACAGACCGCCGGAGCGGCCGAAGACGCCGCCCGGCAGGAAGTCGGTGTAGCCCACCAGGCGGGCCACCCGCGGGGTGGCGGGACGGGCCATGATCTCCGCGGGGGGGGCCGACTGCAGCAGCCGCCCCTCGTCCAGGATCCCCATGCGGTCGGCCAGGCGCTGGGCCTCGGCTAGGTGGTGGGTCACGAAGAGGGCAGTCAGCCGATGCCGGCGCTGCACCCGCCGCAGCAGTTCCTGCAGCTCGCCGCGCGCCGCCTCGTCCAGGGCGGAGAAGGGCTCGTCGAGGAGCAGCGCCCGCGGGTCCGCAGCCAGGGCCCGGGCCAGGGCCACCCGCTGGCGCTGCCCGCCGGAAAGGGCGTGGGGATATACCCCCAGGAACTCCTCCAATCCGAGCTCGCGGGCCAGGCGGCGGCCTTCTTTCGTCAGTTGGCCCCCGGGCAGGCCGTAGGCGATGTTCCCCTCCACCGTGAGATGGGGGAACAGGCGCGGGTGCTGCTCCAGGTAGCCCAGGCGCCGCCGCCACACCGGCAGGAAACAGCGCCGCTGCCGGTCGGAGACGGCGAGGACGGCGTCGTCCAAGACCACCCGGCCCCGATGCAACCGCTCGATCCCGGCGGCCGTGCGCAAGACGGTGCTCTTGCCGGCCCCGGAGGGTCCGAAGAGGCAGAAAAGCTCTCCCGGCGCCACCTCCAGATCCACGCGCACCGTGAAGCGGGCCCGGGGCTGCTCAAGGCTGATGCGGAACACGATTGCGCCACCTCCACCAAAGGGTGAAAAGCGGGAAGGGCAGGGCCACCAGGATCAGGAGCAGGGCCAGGGGCAGGGCCTGGGGCAGCCCCTGCTCCTGCAGGGCCACCCAGGTGGCCACCGGCAGACCGTGGGGGTAGTAGGCCACCACGATCACGGCCCCGAAGGCGCCGATGGCCCGGGCCCAAGCCATGGAGAGGGCCACGGCCAAGCCCGGCGCGGCCAAGGGCAGGGTCACCCGGCGCCAGGTGTGCCAGGGAGGCACCCCGAGGAACAAAGAGGCCTGCTCTACCGTGGGGTCCACCTGGGAGAAGGCGGCCTGGGCCGCGAAGATGTAGTAGGGAGCCGCCTCGTAGATCTCGGCCAGGATCACCGCCCACAGGGTGTTGGTGGCGCTGACCCGGACCAGGGCCAGGAGATGACCCAGGAAGCTGTAGGGGCCGTAGAGATAGACCAAGAGCAGGCCGATGACCAGGGGCGGGGTCAAGAGGGGGATCACCAGCAAGGCCTCCACGACGCGCCCCACGCCGCCGGGACCGCGGGCCAGGAGCCAGGCCAGGGGAGTGCCCGCCAGGACGATGACCAGGGTGGCCGCCGCCGTGGCCAAAAGGGACACCGCCAGGGGCGACAGGCCGACGGGCGAGAACTCCCGCGCCAGGGCGGGCCAGGAGATGTGCAGCAGCAGGGCGGCGAAGGGCAGCAGCAGGAAGGCCCAGAAGAGGAGCCCCAGGAAGAGGAGGGGAGTGCCTCCCGGACCGGCCTCAGTGGTCCAGGAAGTGGCGGCGCTTAAACGGAAACGCGTCGGCATCGACTCTCCCCATGGCGGGCATGATGGACATCCTTCCTCATCCGGAGGGAATTTGAAGACGGCACCCTTCCCTCCTCGGAAAGATGCCGTCATTGCCCCCTCGCGGGGTGAAGACTTTCTCCTTTCCAAGCGCGGGAGGCCCGCCGGTTTCCCGGTGAACCCCGAGCTGCCTGCGGCAGCTGGCTTCCGACCCGTGGGCCAAGGCCTTGTAGGGGCGGAAGCTTCGGAGAAGGTATGCGGTTTTGGGGCCGTCACAAGTAGGGAGTTCGCGGTCGGGGACCGAGTTCCTGCCTGCGACGTCTAGAATATATCCCATGGGGCGGCGTTTGGCAAGGGGGGGTGTCGGGCGGCCGGCCCCGTATACCCGAGCGGGCATCCGGGTGCCACTGGACCGCGCTTCGGTCCGGTGATGAGCCGGCCGTCCCGCTCCAGATGGTCGGCCCGGTTGGCGCGGGGCGCCGGCCTGCGGTTTGCGCCGGCTGTGCGGGTCGACGGGGGGGGCGCCCGCCGCGCGAAACAGTCTTCGTACGGTACGGCGACTCCTCCAGCCAGACCCCAGCGGGGGTGTCGGGGTCGAGGCGGTCGCAGTTGGTGTCCGCCGTCAGGATGGTCTGGGATCCGGAGCTCTTTTCCATGCCCTGTCTCGCGGCCTTACTAGCCGACGGCTTGGGCCGCCGCGCGGTTCGGGCTGCGGTGAGCCCGTGGGCCGCCAAGCATCCGGTGGGCCCGCGCACCGCAAAACGTAGTGGTGCGGTGCCGTCAGCCGCTTTGAACGGTCTTGCTCGTCCGTGCGCACCAGGCGCGATGGCAGCCTCAGACGCCGGTCCGGCACCGGCCGGCCATGGAGCGTCGGCACAGCGGGGTTTTCGCATGTCCCAGGCATAACCCATCCGCGTCGAAAACGTCCCAGGGGCACGACAACTCCCCGGCCCGAGTTGGCTGAGCTTCGACGCTGTCCTGCCCGTTTGATCTGGGGTTGGCTGCCGCCCAAGCGGGGAGATATGCGGGCGAACGGTTCTAGCTTGAACGTGAGGCGGATCTACGGGGCGTCCACCTGGACCTGCGGGCGGCGGACGCAGCCAGGGCGCGGGACGGATTCAGGAAAAGAGCGGAGGATAAAGAATGCCGGCTTAACCACGACAAGATTGGACAGGATTCGACAATGGGTAAGGATTGCTTAAGCAAATGAAAACTCGAAATCAATAATTATAGTGGACGAGAAGCAGGAAAATGGATTCCTCAGGCGAATACGATTCGCGGAGGCGCGATATGGGCACCGTCCCGTCACTTGGCTTATCAACCTTACTGCCCGGGGTCTTGAACCAAACCGGAAGCAGGCGCCAAAGTTTGCCGCGAAGGATGTGGACGATGAGGCGGTCAGGGGGAGTCCGGAGGGGATTGACCAGGTTATTGTTGGCCCTGTTCTGTTTCATGACCCTGGATCAAGGAGGCTGGCTTTCTCCCGGCCAGGCCCTTGCCGGCTCTCCCCCTGCGGCCCAGTCCATCCCCAGGACTGCGATCGTGATCGGCGTGGATCCGTCTTCCGGCCCGGCGACCGGCGGCACGGTGGTGAGCGTTTTCGGCGACAATTTCTCCACGGCGTCCGCCGTGTATTTTGGCGGCACCGCGGCGGACAGGTTTACGGTCTTTTCC
>JAJZIM010000080.1 GCA_021810565.1 Bacillota bacterium | reverse complement strand
CCGGGCGGAAGGCCCCACGAGGGTCTTGAAGCCCAGGTAGTGGTGCGCAGCCATCAGCTGCTTCCACCGGTCCCACTCCCCGGGGCGCACCAGGCGCACCCGCAGCCTGGCCCGCCAGTCCGGTACAGCCTGGCCATGGAGGGTCGGCACATCAGTGTGGTGCATGTCCCAGGTTTAACACATCTGCTGCGAAAAAGCTAGAGGCGGGTCAGCAACCCGGGACCGGCCTAGCTCCGTTCGGACTTTGACGTTGCCCTGACCAGGGCAGCGGGTCGTCTTCACAAGCCCGCCCTTTCATGATATCCTATGCCCGTAGCTTTTTCGGCAGGCAGGTGAACGCATGTCCTTTTGCTTGCGAGGCATACGGGGGGCCACCACGGCGGAAGCCAACGAGGAGCAGGCCATCCTGGAGGCCACCGGTGAGCTCTTGCAGGAGATGGTGCGCCGCAATCAGGTGGAACTGCCGGACGTGGCCGGGGTGTTCTTCACCGTTTCGCCGGATCTCAACGCCACCTTTCCGGCCCGGGCGGCCAGGGATCTGGGATGGGCCGCGGTGCCGCTTTTGGACAGCCAGGAGGTAGCCGTTCCTTGGGGCATGAAGCGATGCATCCGCATCCTGCTGTTGGTGAACACCTCCCGAACCCAGCAGGAGGTGCAACACGTGTATCTGAGGGAGGCG
The DNA here is from genome assembly GCA_021810565.1 of Bacillota bacterium. GTDB lineage: Bacteria > Bacillota > Sulfobacillia > JAJZIM01 > JAJZIM01 > JAJZIM01. The sequence continues at coordinate 12,807 of JAJZIM010000080.1, read as the reverse complement.
GCCGCCCTGCGCCCCGACCTGGGCAGCGCGGCGGGAACATCCGCATAACCATCGACGGTCCGGCGGGGGCCGGCAAGAGCACGGTGGCGCGCAGCTTGGCCCGCGCCCTGGGCTACACCTACCTGGACACCGGCGCCATGTATCGCGCCCTTACCCTCAAGGCCCTGGAGCACGGGGTGGACCTGCGGGATGGGGAGCTTTTGGCCGAGCTGTTGGACCACACGCGGTTGGAGCTGAAGTCGGACGGCACGGTGTGGGTGGACACGGCGGAGGTCTCGCACCGCCTGCGCACCCCGGAGGTGGACGCCGCGGTTTCCGTGGTGGCCAGTGTGCCCGCCGTGCGGGAGCACATGGTGCGCCGACAGCGGGAATTGGCCGCTGCGGGAGGCGTGGTCTTGGACGGGCGGGACACGGGCAGCTACGTGCTGCCGACGGCCGAGGTGAAATTTTACCTCACGGCCTCCTTGGAGGAGCGCGCCGCGCGGCGGGGGCGGGAGCTGGCTGAACGCGGCTACCCGATCGCGCAGGAGGAGTTGGCGCGGGAGATCGCCCGGCGCGACGAGCTGGATCGCAGCCGCCCTTTGGGGCCGCTGACCATTCCCGCCGGCGCCCAGGTGGTGGATTCCACCGGGCGCAGCGCGGAGGCGATCCTGGAGGAGATGGTGGCCCATTGTCGCCGCCGACTCGCGCGCCTTTGAGTCAGCGCTTCTGGTACGCCCTGGCGGTGGCCTTCTTCCACGGGTGGTTCCCCCTGCGCTTTCGTTGGCGGGTGCGGGGTCGGGAGCAGGTGCCCCGGGAGGGGGGGATCATCGTCTGCTGCAACCACCGCAACCACTGGGACCCGCCCTTGGTGGGCTCGGCCAGCCCGCGTCAGCTGCGCTTCATGGCCAAGCAGGAGCTCTTCGGGGTGCCCTTTCTGGGCCGGGCCATCCGGGCGGTGGGCGCCTTTGCGGTGCGCCGCGGCGAGGCCGATCGCGAGGCTTTGCGCCACGCCCTGCGGCTGCTGGAGGCGGGCGAGGCGGTGGGGGTGTTCCCGGAGGGCACCCGCAGTCCGGACGGCAGCCTAAGGGCCTTCCACGACGGCGCTGCGCTTCTGGCCCTCAAGTCCGGCTGCCCCGTGGTTCCTGCCCGCATCGGCGGTGCATATACCTGGGGCGGGCGCATTACCGTGACCTTCGGGGCGCCCTTCAGCCTGAGCGCCGCCGGGGAGGGTCGGCGTGCCGACCTGAAGCAGGGCAGTAACGAGATCAGCCGCCGCATCGCCAGCCTCCAGCAGCAGGAATCGACGGCTCGGGAAGGGAAATGATCTAGGTGGAGAGGAAAGGCGGGCTGCGGATCACGGTGGCGCAGCCAGCCGGCTTCTGCGGCGGGGTGCGCCGGGCCGTGCGCCGCGCCGAGGAGGCCGCCGCGCAAGAAGGCGACGTGTTCACCCTGGGGTCCTTGGTGCACAACCGGCGGGTGGTGGACGAGCTCGCACGGCTCGGGGTGACCCCCGTGGACCGCCTGGACCGGGTGGCAAGCGGCACGGTGATATTGCGCACCCACGGCGCAGGCCCGGAGACCTTCCGGGCGGCGACCGAGCGGGGCCTCAAGGTGGTAGACGCCACCTGTCCCTATGTGCGCATCGCCCAGGAGCGCGCCCGCCGCTACGCCGAGGCGGGGTATTGGGTCGTGGTGGTCGGCAAGGCCGAGCATCCAGAGGTGCAGGGAGTGCTGGCCTGGGCGCAGGGCAGGGGCGAGGTGGTGGCCGACGCCCGCGAGGCCGCAGCCCTGCCCCGACGCCCGAAGTTGGCCGTGCTGGTTCAGACCACCTTGCAGCGGGACGTCTTCGCATCGGCCTTGGCGGTGTTGCGGGAGCGGGGCGATGATGTGGTCTGGGAGGACACCATCTGCTCGGCCACCGTCCGGCGACAACGCTCCGCGGCAAGCTTGGCTGGGGAGTGTGATGTGGTCCTGGTGGTGGGAGGGAAGGATAGTGCCAACACCCGACACCTGGCCGAGATCTGCCGAACGCAGGGTTGTCCGACCTACCAGGTGGAGGGAGCGGACCAGATAGACGCGGAATGGTTTCGCCCCGGGCAGCGGGTGGGAATCACCGCCGGGGCATCCACTCCGGCCTGGATCATAAAGGAGGTAGTAGGCAAGATGGAGGAAATCGACAAGGAGTTGGAGGGGCAGGCGGGCGAAGACGCGACAGGACACCGCTCCGAGGAAGGCCGGGAAGCGGAGCCCTCGTCTACGTCGGTGGAGGCCACCGCCGCACCCTCGGCCGAGGTTTCCTCCGGAGAGGAACACCCCCAGCCTGCGGCGCCGGAGGAGGCCGCGGCTGTGTCGGAGGAGGCCATGCCCGAGCCCGAGGTGACTGCGGCTGCATCGGAGGAGACGGTCGCCGCGTCGGAGGAGGTCGTGCCCGAGCTCGAGGTGACGGCGGCTGCATCGGAGGAGACGGTCGCCGCGTCGGAGGAGGCCATGCCCGAGCCCGAGGTGACTGCGGCTGCATCGGAGGAGACGGTCGCCGCGTCGGAGGAGGTCGTGCCCGAGCCCGAGGTGACGGCGGCTGCATCGGAGGAGACGGTTGCCGCGTCGGAGGAGGCCGCGCCCGAGCCCGAGGGAGCTGCGGCCGCGCCCGAGCAAACCGCCTCGGGGGAGGGAGAGGCTGGCGCCGGGGCTTCCGCACCGGAGTCGGCGGAGGAGGAAGCCATCGATTACGGGTCCACCCTGATGGACCTGCGCCCCGGGCAGGTGGTGCGTGGCAAGGTGGTCCAGATCGGCACGGACGGTGTGTTGGTGGACGTGGGCTACAAGACGGAGGGGTTCGTGCCCCTGCGGGAGCTGTCCTATCGTCAGGTGGAGAGCCCGGCGGACTTGGTGTCCCTGGGTGATGAGTTCGACGTCTGGGTGGTTTCCATCAACGGCGAGGAGGGCACCTTGCGCCTTTCCCGCCGCCGGGCCGAGGAGGCCAGGAACTGGGGACGCCTCCAGGAGTTGCGGCGCTCCGGGGAGATCATCGAGGTGCCGGTGGTGGAGGCGGTAAAGGGCGGCCTGGTGGTGGACGTGGGAATGCGGGGCTTCATCCCTGCCTCCCAGGTGGAACTGGGCTACGTCCAGGACCTGGAAAAATACGTCGGGTTGACCCTTCAGGTCCGGGTCACCGAGGTCGACAAGAGCAAGCGGCGGGTGATCCTGTCCCGCAAGGCGGTCTTGGAGGAGGAGCGGATCCGGCTGCGAGAGGAGATCTGGAGCCGCCTGGCGGAGAGCCAGGTCTATTCGGGGGTGGTCAAGAGCCTTACCACCTTCGGGGCCTTCATCGACCTGGGAGGTGTGGACGGCCTACTGCATGTCTCGGAGATGTCCTGGGGCCGGGTGGAGCATCCCTCGCAAGTGCTCGACGAAGGGCAAGCAGTGGAGGTCATGGTGCTCCGCCTGGATCGGGAGCGGGGCAAGATCTCCTTGGGGCTGAAGCAGGTGCTGCCGAACCCCTGGGATGAGATCGAGCGGAAATACCGGGTGGGATCCACCATCACCGGCAAGGTGGTCCGCCTGGCCCCCTTCGGAGCCTTCGTGGAGTTGGAGCCGGGGGTTGACGGTTTGGTGCACATCTCCCAGATGGCCGATTGGCGGGTGGAAAGACCGGAGGACGTGGTAGCCCCCGGACAGGAGGTTCTGGTCAAGGTGCTGCGGGTGGATCCCCACGAGCGGCGCATCTCCTTGTCCATGCGCGGCGTGGAGAGCCAGGAGACGCCCCCGGACTTCGAACCAGAGCCGGAGCCTCCGAGCACGGAGGTCGAACCTAAGCCGGAGCCGCTGGACACGGAGACCGAACCCGAGGCAGAGCCTCCGAGCACGGAGACCGAGCCCGAGCCGGAGGCTCCGAACACGGAGACCGAGCCCGAGCCGGAGGCTACGAACACGGAGACCGAGCCCGAGCCGGAGCCTCCGAGCACGGAGACCGAACTCGAGCCGGAGGCTCCGAGCACGGAGACCGAACTCGAGCCGGAGCCTCCGGACGAGGCCTAGCCCCCGGGTCGCGAAGCGCGGGAGGACCCCTGCCGGGGGCTCTCCGCCGCCCGGAAAGGCGGAATGGGTGTTGGAAGAGCGCAGCCGGCGCAAGGAGGAACATCTGGAGGCCGTGCGCCGTCTTCCCGACGGTCCCCGCAGTCCGGGGTGGGAGGATATCCAGCTGCTGCCCTGCTGTCTGCCAGAGTTGGCCTGGGACGAGGTGGATCTTTCCGCCGGGCTGGGCGGCCATGAGCTGGCTTCCCCTTTTCTGATCAACGCCATCACCGGCGGCAGCCCGCAAGGCCTGGAACTGAACGCAACTCTCGGGCGCCTGGCCCGGGAACTCGGTATGGCCATGGCCGTGGGGTCCCAGACCGCCGCCCTGCGCGACAGTGCCCTGGAGGAGAGCTTTCGGGTGGCCCGACGGGAGAATCCGGAAGGGGTGATTCTGGCCAATCTGTCGGCCGGGGCGACCCTGGAGGAGGCCCGGCGGGCGGTGGCCATGCTGAACGCGGACATCCTGCAGTTGCACCTCAACGCGGCCCAGGAACTGGCCATGCCGGAGGGGGAACGGGACTTCAGAGGCTGGTCGGAGCACATCCGCGGCATCGCGTCGGGGTTGGCGGTGCCGCTGGCGGTGAAGGAAGTCGGCTTCGGCATGGCTGCCGAGGAGGCCGTGCGCCTGGCAGGCCTCGGGGTGCGGGTGGTGGACGTGGGCGGGGCAGGGGGGACCAACTTCGTGGCGGTGGAGGCCGCGCGCCGCGGTGCACCGGCAGGCGATTCCCTGTTGAACTGGGGGCTGCCCGCCGCAGTGAGTCTTCTGGAGGTGCTAGATGCCGTGGGGGAGCAGGTGGAGGTGGTGGCTTCCGGCGGCATCCGGGACGGCGTGGCGGCGGGCAAGGCCCTGGCCGCCGGGGCCTGCGCCGTGGGGGTGGCCGGCCCGCTGGTGCGGGCCCTGGCCCGGGGTGGAGCGCAGGAGGCGCGTCGTTACCTGGTCGGCCTGATGGAGGAACTGCGGACGGTCATGGTGCTCACCGGCAGCCGCAGTCTGTGGGACCTGCGCCAACGGCCGTTCTTGGTGCTGGGGGACACGGCCGAGGCCTTGCGCCGCCGCGGCGTGGATCTGGATCGATATGCGCGACGGGGGAGCATATGAGGCAGGTGCCCCGGCGGCATAAGGCGGCGCCGCTCCGGAGACCTTAACTCCCGGAGGGATATTCATGTCCGAGGCGGGATATCTACTGCTGACCGCGCTGGTAGCGGTGAGCTGCGACCTGGTGCCCGGGGTGCCTAAGGTCCTGAACGTCTCCCGACCCACGGTCCTGGCGGTTTTGGCTGCGGCGTGGATCGGCGGTTGGGTCGGGGTGGCTATTCCGGGGCACCCGCAGCTGCGGGTGAATCTGGGGGGAGTGGTCCTGGCCGGGGCTGGGCTGGGGCTGGCAGTTGGCAGGGGGCGGTCCGACACGGGCCGAGCGGCGGCGGCCTTCTTGCCGGCGGCGGCACTGGCGTGGGCGCTGCCCACCCTATTGACGGCGGCCCCTTGGACGCCGCCGCTGTATCCCCTGGGGCCCACCGTTTTGGCGGTGGCGGCGGCGGCCTCCCTGGCCGGGGCGGCGCGTCCCGCCGCGGCGGCGGCGCTGTGGGGAGGACAGGTTTACGCCGGCCGGGGGCCGACCTTGGGCGGTGCGGGCTTCGAGACGGCGGTGGCGGCGGCAGGCCTGGTCGTGGTCGCGTGGGGGCTGGCGGCCGTGCTGCGGCGCAGGGTGCCCGCCTGATGGGCTCGGGCGGCTCGCTTCCCCTGCACGGCACGGCCATCGTCATCGGGCTGTTCTTCGGTTTCCTGAGCCGCTTTCTCTCGTTGCGGGTGGATTTTCGCCAATATCCCGCCACTCCGGCCGGGTACACCTCCCATCTGACCATAGGCTTCATTGCCGCCTTCATCGGCGCGGTGTTCACCCCGGCCCTGGTGGCCAGGCAATTCACCGCGGCCACCTTTTTGACCCTGGCCGCGCAGCAGTTCTACCAGATACGGCAGATGGAGCGCAAGAGCCTGGAACAGGTTGAGAGCATGAGCCTAGTGCGCCGGGGACCCAGCTACATCGAGGGCATCGCGCGCACCTTCGAGGAGCGCAATTACCTGACCATGGCCGTGGCCCTGGTGGGCAGCACCGGTGCCGTCTTCGCCGGGCCCGCGGTGGGGGGGATCCTCGGACTGGGTGCCGCCTGGGGCTCCCAGCACCTGAAGCGGGGCAAGGTATTGGGCGACATTGCCCGCCTGTATCCCGGCAAACTGTGGTTCGAGCGCACCCTGTTATACGTGGACGACGTGATGATGATGGAGGTGGGCCTGCGGCGCCCTCGGGAGCGCTTCCTGCGGGAGGGTCTGGGGGTGGTCATAGAGGCCAAGGACGCCCACGCCCAAGCCGTGATCTGGGACCTGGCGCAACGCCAGGCCATCGCCCACGACGCGGCGGCGGCGGTAGGCGCCCAGACCGACGTGGGGTATCCCGAGGCGGTGCCCATGGTGCGCATGGCCCTGCCCCAGAACAACGGGCGCGCAGCTCTCTTCATCCTCCCCGTGGAGCGCAACCTGGAGCGGCTGCTGGAGGCTGTGGCAGCCACCCCGGTGCTGGAGAGTTCCAAGGGTGGACGAATGGTCACCCGGGTGGTCAAGCGCGGGCGCTCCGCCGAGGAGGGAGGGGGGGGAAATTGAGCAGCGAAAACCCCGAGCCGCGGCTTTTCGCCATCGTCACCACCCGGCCCAAGGGATCCATAGCGGGCGGCGGCGCCCCCGTCTTCTTCGTCCAGAACGAGGAGCAGCGGGAGAAGCTGGCCCGCTACATCGTGCGCATCACCAACGCCAACGTCCACGACCTGGAGGACGGCACCTACATCATGGTCCTGAACGCTTGAGCGCTCACCGCCTCGGCCTATTGCTCGGGTGCCCGCCATGCCTTAAGATGGTAACGGTGCTCGAACAAGCTTAGGCTAGGCGAGGAGTGCTCGATTGGACGGCAAGAAGATCCGGATCTCCATAAGCGGGGTGGAGCGGGGCAGCATCGCCGCCACTTCGGGCATCGCGCCCGGTGACCGCTTGGTGAGCGTCAACGGTAAGCAGCCCCGGGACCTTTTGGACTACCGTTTCCTATGCGCCCGGGACCGAGTGGTCCTGGAAGTCGAGCGCGATGCCGAGCGTCGGCGGGTTCGGGTGGCAAAACATCCCGATCAGGATCTGGGCCTGGGTTTCGCCGATTCGCTTTTCGAACCCGTGCGCCGCTGCCGCAACCGCTGTCGGTTCTGTTTCGTGGACCAATTGCCGGCCGGGCTTCGCCGTAGCCTGTACCTCAAGGATGACGACTACCGGCTCTCCTTCCTGCACGGCAACTTCGTCACTCTAACCAATCTGAGGCGGGAGGACTGGGCCCGGCTGCGCCGGCAGCGGCTGAGCCCCCTATACGTGTCGGTCCACGCCACGGACGGCGCGGTGCGCGCCGCGCTGATGGGTAACCCGCGGACCACACGCATCATGGAGGACCTCTCCCGCCTGCTGACCCGGGGGATCACCGTCCATGCCCAGGTGGTGCTCTGCCCCGGCATCAACGACGGGGCGGTCCTGGAGCGCACGGTGCAGGACCTTTCCGCCCTCTGGCCGGGGGTAGCCTCGGTGGCCCTGGTGCCCGTGGCCGCCACGGAGCGGGCGGTCGAGGGCATCCATCCCTGGTCGCCCCTGCAGGCGGCCGCCTTGATCCGCTGGGCCGCCGCTCGGCAGCGGGAGTTCCTCGAACGGTTCGGCGACGCCTTCATCCACCTGGCCGACGAATTCTACTTGGGGTCCGGGTGCGGCTTCCCGCCCCTGGCATGGTACGGTGAGTTCCCCCACCTGGAGAACGGCGCCGGTCTGGTGCAAAAGCTGCGCCGGGATTTTCGTCGGGCAAAGCTGGCCCCTCAGGAGGTGGTGCCCTCCCTGGTGATCACGGGCGAATTGGCTGCGCCGGTGCTGCGCAAGCTGCTGGGCGACCTGTCGGGAGTGGAGGTGCTGGCGGTGGAGAACCGGCTGTTCGGGCCCGGCGTCAAGGTGGCGGGTCTGCTCGGCGGGCGCGATGTGGCGCGGGCCCTGGCCGGGGTGCCGGCGGACCTGCGGGTGATCCTGCCCGCCTGCGCCTTGCGGGAGGGCCGCTTTTTGGACGAGGTGACGGTGGAAGACCTGGCCGGGGTTCGCAGCGGGCCGGTGGTGGTGGCCGCACCCACCGGGGCCGGGCTGGCCGCGGCGGTGCGGGGAGCGGATGGATCATGAAGCCGCTGGTGGCCATCGTGGGACGCCCCAACGTAGGCAAATCGACACTTTTCAACCGTATCCTGGGTCAACGGCAGTCCATCGTGGAGGGACAGCCGGGGGTGACCCGGGACCGGCTGTATGGGGAGGCCGAGTGGTGCGGTCGGGAGTTCACCCTGGTCGACACGGGAGGCATCCTGGGGGAGGGAGAGGGCGCCCTGGCCGCGGCGGTGCGTTCCCAGGCGGAGCAGGCCATAGCCGAGGCGGATCTGATCCTCCTGGTGGTGGATGTGCGCCGCGGTTTGTTGCCCGCGGATCAGGAGGTGGCCCAGTTGCTGCGCCGCTGTGGCAAACCGGTGCTGGTGGCGGTGAACAAGCTGGAGAGCCCCAGCGCTTCCCCGGGGGATTTCTATCGCTTGGGACTGGGTGAGCCGGAGGGTATATCGGCGGAGCACGGTCTGGGCATCGGTGACCTGCTGGACCGGGTGGTGGCGGCGCTGCCTCCGGCCTCGGCCGCGACGGAGGAGCCCGGCCTGCGGGTGACCCTGGCCGGTCGGCCCAACGCGGGAAAGTCCTCCTTGGTGAACCGGCTGTTGGGGCAAGAGCGGGTGGTCATCGACGACGCTCCCGGCACCACCCGGGATCCGGTGGACAGCTATCTGACCTGGCGGGGGCGGCGCTTCGTCCTGGTGGACACGGCGGGAATCCGCCGGCGGGCCCGTCCGCGCAGCGTGGAGGGATACAGCGTGCTGCGGGCCGTCCGGGCCATGGAGAAGAGCGACGTGGTGCTGCTGATTGTGGACGCCTCGATGCCGGTGTCGGAGCAGGACCAGCGCCTGGCGGGGCAGATCATGGAGGCGGGCAAGGCCCTGGCGGTACTCCTGAACAAATGGGACCTGGTGCCGGGGGATGCGGCCCAGGGCGTCTTGGAGCGGGCCAAACAGCGACTGTATTTCGTGGAGAAGGTGCCTTTCCTCACCGTGTCGGCCCGCACCGGGGCCCATCTGGAACGCATCCTGGAGACGGCGGCAAAGCTGGGTGACGAGCACAGCCGGCGAGTCGAGCCGGGGGAGCTAAAGGACCTGATTCGGGAGGCCATGCTGCTGCAGGCTCCTCCCGCCCAGGGACGGCGCCGCCTGCAGGTGCAGCGCGTGGCCCAAACCGGAGTGCGCCCCCCCACCTTCACCCTATGGGTGAACGATCCTAAGCTCGCTTCCCCCGGCTACCGGCGCTACCTGCACCGGCAGCTGGTGGAGGGGCTGCATTTCGCCGGCTTGCCCGTGCGGCTCACCCTGCGGGAGGCCGACCGATGAGCCGGGTGGCCCTCCTGGGGGCCGGAGGATGGGGCACGGCCCTGGCCGCCCATCTGGCCCGCCGGGGCGTCGAAGCGGTGCTATGGGCCAGGCGGCCGGAACTGGCGGCAGAGATCTCCCGGCGGCGGGAGAACCGCTACTACCTGCCGGGAGTGCTCCTGCCGAGCGGGGTGACGGTGGAGGCGGACTTGGCCGCGGCGGTGGTAGGGTGCGCCCTCGCCGTGGTGACCGTGCCCAGCCATGGGGTGCGGGATCTGGCACGGCGACTGGCGGCGCTGGAGGCGGCGCTGCCGCCGCTGTTGTCGGCGGCCAAGGGTCTGGAGGAGGGCAGCGCCCTGCGTCCCACCCAGATCCTGGCGGAGGAGCTACCGGCGGTTCCTGCGGGTGCCCTCTCGGGTCCCAACCACGCCGAGGAGGTGGGTCGGGGGCTGCCCGCGGCCACGGTGGCGGCCGCGGCCGATGCCGGGCTGGCCCGCCGCTTTCAACAGTTGCTGCACTCCCCAGCCTTGCGGGTGTACACCAGCACCGACCTGCCCGGCGTCGAGCTGGGGGGGGCCCTGAAGAACGTGGTGGCCCTGGCCGTGGGCATCGCGGCGGGATTGAACCTGGGGGACAACGCCCAGGCGGCCCTGATCACCCGGGGATTGGCCGAGATGCGCCGGCTGGGGGTGGCCATGGGCGCCCGAGCGGAAACCTTCGCCGGGCTCTCCGGTTTGGGCGACTTGGTGGTCACCTGCGGGAGTTCCCACAGCCGCAACTTCCGCACCGGGCAGGAGATCGGGCGCGGTCGGCCCCTGGAGGAGATCTTGGCGGGAACCCGCATGGTGGTGGAGGGGGTGCGCACCACCCGGGCGGCGGTGGAGCTGGCCCGCCGGGTCGGGGTGGAGATGCCGGTGGCCGAGGCGGTCCATCGGATCCTCTTCGAGGGGGAGTTGCCCGCGCGCCAGGTGGAGTGTCTTATGGCGCGCCGCCCGCGGGAGGAGTAGGCCTGGAGGGCCTTTCCGGTGCGCCGACCGCAGCGGCGCGTGGGAGAATGGTGTGACGTTGGGGAGGGCCGGAAGGCGAGATGACCTTGCGCCGGCGACGTGCAGCGGGCCGCAAAGTATCGCTTTAACCGCCCAAATGGCAACGGCGCCGCGGGCATGGAATAGGGGAGCAAACGGCTCATCTGTGCAAAAACCTGTGGACAAGGGGGATAACCGGCGATCGCCGTTGGGCGGTGTCGAAGGCAAAAGACGCTGGTGGAATTTCGGCAGACCTTAGAGCTTCGCTCAATCCCCGATATAATCGTGGTCCCGGAAATTTTCCGCGAAAGAAGGATCCCGGATGGAGGAGCCCGAACTGCGAGACGCCCTGGAGGCCTTCCTGACCGGGGGGCGCCCGGCGGTACTGGCCACGGCGGACCGCTCAGGAGTACCTCACACCTCCCTGGTCACCTGGCTGGTGGCCCGGGACGCGAGGACCGTTGCCCTGGCCCTGGACCGGCGCAGCCAGCACTTCCGCAACCTGCAGGAGAATCCGCGGGCGTGCCTGGAGGTCCTGGGCGACGGCTTGGTGGCCAAGGCCGCCGGACGGGCGCGGGTGGCGCGGGAGCAGATGAACTCAGCGCCCTTCCCTTGCGCCGCGGTGGAGGTGGAGCTGGAGGAGGTGCGGGACCACTCGGTGCCGGGGGTGGTCTTTCGCGGCCCTTCCTATTCCTATGCCCCGGGCAAGGAGCACCGGCACGGGGTGGAGGCGGCGGTGCTGGGGGAGCTTCGCGTCCTGGAAGGGAGAGCCTGAAGCGCCGTGGAGGCAGGTTGTGCATGCTCCGCCTGAACCTATACATCCTGTTTCCGCACGTCGGCAGGTCTCGCCGCACGAATTTCCGACCGTTGTCTTGATGCGGTCAGCCGCACGGATCCTTCGGGTAGATGGACATCTGCATGCCGAGCAGGTAGAGAAGTGTTCGTACTTGGCTGCCGCTACGTTACACCCCACGCGGCGGCATAGGCCCTCTCCCTGGTAGCCTGAGCCGTCGGCCTCGCCGGCCCCTGCTGCGGACCGTGGTCCGGGGAGGGGAGGAGGCGGGACGCTCGGGGGCTCCCTGACCGAGAGCCGCGCCTGGGGATGGTCCTTACCGGCAGCCGCAGCCTGCAGGACTTGCGCCAGGGGCGCTCTTGGTCATGGGCCACCCGGCGGAGGTCGCGATCCGACACGGTTTGGACTCCGGTTGGCAGGCCAGGAACGGTAGGTTGGCCTACAGCTGTTCCGGATCCAAACGCCGCAGAGCATCGACAGCGTCGAAGTCATGGTCGACGCTCACGATGGCCTGCAAGCGGTGGGTTTGCACCACTGCGGCGTGGATGGCATCCCTGGCACAAAGTCGCGGGAAGGAGCGCAGAAGATCGACGGCGACTTCAATCTCTACCCGGCTGATGGGGATGGGTGACGGGAATAGTTGCAGCAAGTCCCGAACCATCTCGGTACCGCGGCGCAGTTCATCGCGGCTGCGATAAAGATGCAGGATCTCCTGCAGGACTTCGGCGTCTATGGTGTACCCACCAGGATCGGCGAGCACCGACCGATAAACGCGGCGGCAGGCGTCCTGCATCGGGTGGTTGCGTCCCGCCGCATAGATGAACACGCAGGTGTCAATCAGGCGCAAAGTCGGACTCCACTTGGCGGGGGATCTCCCGCTTCAAGGATTCCCAGTCCGGCCAGTCAAGGGCGAGATCGTCCGCGGTCAGACGCTCCACGGCCCGACGGCGGGCGGATTCCGAGGGAGCAAGGTACTGCCGCTGCACGGCTTCCCGAACCAGTTCACCCACGGAGCGACCGGTTTCTCGGGCGCGCCGCCGCAGGTTCTCAAAGTCTTGCGCCGCGAACAAAATCTCCACCCGCTTGTCCAACACCGATCCCACCTCCGTATATATACGTATGCTACCATGTCCTCTGGCCCGGGTCAAGTTCCGGTGGTGCGAGGCGCAGGGCAACGTCAAAGTCCGAACGGAGCTAGGCCGGTCCCGGGTTGCTGACCCCCCTCTAGCTTTTTCGCAGCAGATGTGTTATACCTGGGACATGCACCACACTGATGTGCCGACCCTCCATGGCCAGGCTGTACCGGACTGGCGGGCCAGGCTGCGGGTGCGCCTGGTGCGCCCCGGGGAGTGGGACCGCTGGAAGCAGCTGATGGCTGCGCACCACTACCTGGGCTTCAAGACCCTCGTGGGGCCTTCCGCCCGG
>JAJZIM010000079.1 GCA_021810565.1 Bacillota bacterium | reverse complement strand
CCCCCGGGCCTCGCTCGACTTGCATGTCTTAAGCACGCCGCCAGCGTTCGTCCTGAGCCAGGATCAAACTCTCCGTTAAGCACGGTTCGTTGCCTCGCTCACTTCAAGCGCGCTGTTTGGTTTTCAAGGACCAAGGGACCTTCATCCGGAACTCTATTCTACCACGCCGCTTGGGCTTCCGTCAATACGGTCGCCGTCGCACGCGAGGCTCAGTATAGCACCCGCCCACGGCTAATGCAATAGGCCGGAACAAGAAAAAATTTTGGGATAACTGGCACCGCGAAAGCGCGAAGCGCCGGCCGATGCCGGCGCTTCGCCGCCTCGATCCCTTGGCCTATTTGTGCAGCGACCAGACGTATTCGGCAGCCGCCTGCGCTTGGGCGGCAGTCAGGGTGCCGGGCTTGTCGGCCGGCATGTTCTGCTTGATGAAGGCCTCCAGGGCGCTCACCGTCGGAAACGACTGCTGCACCACGCCGCCGTTCAGGGCCGGCCCCGAGCCCCCCGCTCCGCCGGCACCATGGCACTTCTGGCACTCCGCCTGGAAGATGGCCGCGCCGCTGATCGCAACGGTCTGGGCGGTCGGCGTGGGCGCGGTGTTCGAGGGGGTGACGGAACCGCCGGACGAGGCTGGTGCCGCCGTGCTGCCGCCCGTGGCCTGCTGCGGGGCTGCGGTGCCGGAGCCGGTCGATGCGCTTGGCGTCGAAGCCGCGCTCTGACTTCCTCCGCCGCTCGGCGCCGACGACGTCGGGGGCGGGCTGGCAGCCGGCGGCTTGGCCGGGGCGGGACTCCCGCAACCGACCAGCACACCCGCCGCCAGCAGGGCCGCCAGCGCCCTCATCAGGGTGGATCCTCGCTGCATCTCTTCAACCACCTTTTGGATAACCGCGATACGGCTTCTCAGACCCGCTTGCGTCGCGCCCTCAGCAGCACCACCAGCCCGGCCAGCAGGAGCAGCGCTCCGCCGGCCAGGGAAAGGTAGGCGTCGCTGCCGGTGACCGGCAGCTTGGACGCCGGCAGCGTGGTCGGCGCCGGGGCCAGGCTGTAGGCGGCCACGGCATATTGGGCGCCGGCAGCCCCATCCATGCCTAGGCCCTGGGTGTTGGTCTCGGCCGCCGGGGACACGCCGGCCATGTTGGAGGCGCTACCCCCTGGGAAAACGCCGGGCACGTCCACGGACGCGTAGTAGGCGCTGAAGGTTCCCTGCGCGGCACCGGGCGGTAGAGTGTAACTGTAGTCGAAGGTGCCGTAGCTCAGTTGGCCACCTGCCGTGCCCGCCGTGCCGCCGACGGTGACCGTGCCCACGGCCTGACCGTCGTACTTGATGGCCACGGTGGAGCCGGCCAGGAAGTTGGATCCGTGCAGCACCGCCTTGCCGCCGGTGACGCTAGCCGTCAGCTGCGGCCAAACCACATCGCTGAGGCTCATGATGTAGGCCGCCACATCCGCCACCTGCTGCTGACTCAGCATGCCGGCTGCCCCCCAGTCAGGCATGGTAGGCAGGGCCTGCTGCGCCGGCGTGGCCCCCTGGTTATTGAAGCCGGGACGCGATCCGTTCTGGATGAAGGCATCAATGTTGCGCACGAACACCCCGGGGTTCACGTCGAACAGCGTGGGATCCATGGCAAAGGTACCGTTGGTGTTCTGCACGTTGTTCAATCCGGGATAGCTCTGGGTCTGGGGATTCGCGGTGGGATTGGTCCAGGTCAGGCTGGGTTCTCCCTGGGGCCCGTGGCAGACGACGCAGCGGCTAGTGAAAATCTGCGCCCCCGCCGCCGGGTTCCCGAACATTCCTGCCGCCGCTCCCAGGGCCGCGGCCCCGCTGGGCGGCGCCGTGGGTGCCGTGGTGGGATCCGGCGTGACCCCCTCCGCCCCCCAGGCGACGGCGGCCACGGACAAGGCCAGCGCCAGGCCCAAGCCCAGGCTCCGCATCCCCTTGCCGCTGATCTTCATCTCGCATATTCCTCCTTCACGCATCCTTGGCCTACGCCGAACGGGCCCCCGGCTGCGGGCCACCACCCCCTTTTTTCTACGCCCGTCCCTGCAGCCGGGCCGTGACGACGAAGCGCCACGGTGGGTGCAGGATCGCTCCATCCAGCGGATAGCAGCTGGTCAAGGTCAGTGTGGGCGGCAGCGGATCCATGACGATGGAACCGCCGTCCACGGGAACCACCCGGCTGCGGTGCACCACATACACGAATCGGTGTCCACCCACCGTGAGATAGACCGGATCCCCGGGGCGCAAGAGATCCAAGTGCCGGAAAAAGAGCACGTTGTGGGCGGAGATCACCATGTTGCCCGTAGCCCCAGGAGCGGCGGAGCCCGGAAGGTGTCCCGGGGCCTGGGCCAGCACGGCCTCGGTGGTTCCCTGCAGCACCACCGCCCGCAGGTGAAGGCGGGGAATGTCCAACACGCAGCACACGGGGGCCGCGGGGTGCCATGCGGCCACCCCCAAAGGGGCCTTGGCCGCGGCGACCGGGGGGTACACCCCCTCCTGCACCTGGTACTGCCGCCACAGATGCCTTTGGGCCGTGTGCGCCGCCCCCAGCTCTCCCGCGGCGTGGGCCAGCAGGATCCCACCCAGCAGCAGCAGGCCCCAGCCCCCCCGATGCATCGTCCACCCTCCCATTGGCGGCCCGCCGCTTGTTATTATTTCGTTATTACTTTTCTGCCCCAACATTACTGCTGTATCCTCAATATAGCAATACCTATTTATAATTATGTGGGCATTATTGTCTTATCGCCCGCTTTGATTAGGGCACAAAAAACCGCCGCACCACGGCGGCGGGTCGGGGCCGCAAATCACTCCCCCCAGATCATCAAGGATATGAAGTCCAGCCGAAGAATGTCTTCCTGGGATCCGCGCACCTGGAGCTCCCCCGCCAGGTACGGCTCGGTGGGAGACACCCCTCCGCCGAAGACGTCCACCAGCACCCCTCCGGGCCCGCTGACGATCATGTCCGCGCACTCCGGGGCTCCCTCCTGCACCTCCATGTGCCCCTCCCGCATCACGATGGTGTGCTCCGAGGTGAAGTCAGTCACGCGCACATGGATGACCCGGTTCCAGTCCCGGTTCATGGCCTTCAGTTGCAGGTTCGCGTTGCAGTTCTCCCGGAAGCTGCGCAGGCTGTGGACCAAGTCTTGATGAGTGACCATCTTCTCTCCCCTTCAGGGCACGTTGAGGGCTTCCACCCGCGGTCGAAAGTCCAAGCGGTGCAAGAGTTCCCGATACTCCTCCGCCGTCACGTCCTCCGGCGGTTTGCCCAGCAGGGCCACCAGGATCCCCTCGATCACGTTGGTGGCGAACGAGCGCCCCTCCATCTCCGGAGTGGTGGTCACCAAGTAGGCCGTGCCGCGCCGACGCAGATCCTCCACATCCTCCCGGGTGACGGTCTGCGTCAGCACCAGCTTGCCGTCCATTCGGGCGGGCAGGAACTTGCGCAGGTAGTGAAAGTCCCCGGCTACCACATCCGCCTCCTGATAATATTGGGCGAAACGCTCCGAAGGCGCCGCCTCCTGTTCCTTGCCGGTGGGGTAGAGCATGTTGAAAGGCATTTTGGCCAACTCCGGCAGCATCTTGCGCGCGATCTGCGCCAACTCCTCCAGGGTATGGATGGGGTAGGGCATTCCCAGGGCGAAGATCAGGTCGCCGAAGGTGGTGGGACAGCCGGCCTCTACAAAGGCCTCCGCCATGAAGTAGCGATCCAGGGCACTCACCATCAGCACCCGGCTAGCCGGGGAGATCAGGTGCGCCTCTTCCACCAGATAGCGCACCGCGTCCGGCTCCAAGGTCCGCTTCACTCCGCTGCCGTCCACCACCGGCGAGCGCACCGCCGCCTGCTTCAACCGCAGGCCGTCCCGCAACTCGTAGCGCCGGTCCCCGGCAAAGAGGTAGACGTCGATACCCCCCAGCCCGATGGCGTCCACCATGCCGTCCAGTTCCCGGATCCGGTGTTCGGCCGCCTCCAGGTCGCCGTCGGTTCCCTGCCGCTGGACCTCGAACTCCTCCCCCAGGAGGTTCACCACCACCCGGTGGTCCCGCCGGGCGGAACCCAGGCTGACGCTGACCACCCGCTTCACGTCGACACCCTCCCTCAGTCCAACGGTCGCATCAACGGGAACAGAATCACGTCTTTGATCGACGGGGCATCGGTGAGCAGCATCACCAGCCGGTCGATCCCGATGCCCAGGCCCCCCGTGGGCGGCATGCCCTGCTCCAAAGCGTTGAGGAAATCCTCATCCAGGGCCTGGGCCTCCGCATCCCCGCCTTCCCGCAGGGTCAGTTGCTGTCGAAAGCGCTCCCGTTGCTCCCCGGGATCGTTGAGCTCGCTGAAGGCGTTGGCGATCTCCCGTCCCGCGATGACCGCCTCGAAGCGGTAGGTGAGAGACGGATCGTCCTCCTTGGCCTTGGCCAGGGGCGAGACGTCCCGGGGATAGTCCAGCAGGAAGCACGGCTGCACCAATTGCGGCGCCACGAAGGCGTCGAAGAAAAGGTCCAGCACCTTGCCCCACGGGTCTCCCCCCTCCGGCTCCAGGCCCCGCTCCCGGGCGGCCGTGCGGGCCGCCGCGTCATCCGGCAGGTCGCGGAAGTCTACCCCGCTATAGCGGCGCACTGTCTCCAAAAGGGGCAGCCGCGGCCACGGTGGCGTGAGGTCGATGGTCTGCCCCTGGTAGGTAAGCACCGTGGAACCCAAAACCTCCCGCGCCGTCGCCGCCACCAACTCCTCGGTGAGGGACATCATGTCCGTGTAGTCGGCGTAGGCCTGGTAAAGTTCCAAGAGGGTGAACTCCGGGTTGTGTCGGGGAGAGATCCCCTCGTTGCGAAACACCCGCCCGATCTCGTACACCTGCTCCAGCCCGCCTACGATCAGGCGTTTCAGCGGCAGTTCCAAGGCTATGCGCAGGTGCAGGTCCAAATCCAATGCGTTGTGGTGCGTCACGAAGGGACGTGCCGCCGCCCCCGAGGCCACCACCTGCATGGCCGGGGTCTCCACCTCCAAGAATCCCCGCTCATCCAGAAACCCCCTGATCGCCCGCAGGATGCGGCTGCGCTGCAGGAAGCGCCGCCGTGAGGACTCGTTGGCGACCAGGTCCAGGTAGCGCTGCCGGTATCGACGGTCCACGTCCTGCAGCCCGTGCCGTTTCTCCGGCAGCGGGGCCAGGGACTTGGCCAGCACCGTAAGTTCGACCGCCTCCACGGTGACCTCGCCGCGCCGGGTGCGAAACAGCTTGCCTCGCACCCCCACCAGGTCTCCCAGGTCCAAGAGGCCCGCCACCCGGTATCCCCGTTCCCCCAGAAGATCCTCCCGCAGGTGCAGCTGCACCCGCCCAGACAGGTCCTGCAGGTCGGCAAAAGCGGCCTTCCCGTGGCCGCGATGGGCCATGATTCGCCCGGCCACCGCCACCTCGCTGCCCTCCAGATCCCCGAAGGCGGCGTGCAGTTCGACCGCCCGGTGCGTGCGGGAGAAACGCCGCCCATAAGGATCCGCCCCCAGCTCCCGCAGCGCCGCCAATTTCTCTAGCCTGGCGGCGCGCTCCCCCGTGTTCTCCACCGGGGGCCTCAGGAGGGGATTATCTCGAGGATCTCATACTTCATCATCCCCATGGGCACATGAATCTCCACCACGCCGCCGGCCCGCTGGCCCAGCAGCGCCTTGCCCACGGGAGACTCGTTGGAGATGCGGCTCTCGTCCGGGTCGGACTCCGTGGAGCCCACGATATGGTACTCGTAGGTTCCCCCCTCATTCAACTCCTTGATCCGCACCCGGGAACCGATCTGCACCACGTCCGTGTTCATGGCCAGCCCATCCAACACCTGCGCATTGCGCACCATCTTCTCCAGGGTGAGGATGCGGCCCTCGATGAAGGCCTGCTCGTTCTTGGCCTCCTCGTACTCCGAGTTCTCCGAGATGTCGCCGAACTCCCTGGCCACCTTGATGCGCTCCGCCACCTCACGGCGCTTCACCGACTTCAGGTGCTCCAGTTCCTGCTCCAGTTTCTTCAGGCCCTCCGAGGAAAGAATCACTGGCTTCTCCATCTTTGACCGCTGCCTCCTTAACCATGGCGTTCCCGGCCGCGAGCCGCGCCGGGTTCCTACTACTTTGTATATTCCTCCTGTCTTTAAAGGCCGTCATGCCGTCCGCACGTCCCATAAACGCGGAAGGGGCACGCCTAGCGGTGCCCGCGGTTTTGCTTCATAGATTATAGCCGCGCCCCTCCCCGCTGTCAACCTTCAGCGCACGTCGCTTGCGGCTGTCCCGCCCGGCGCAGCGCCTCCTCCAACTCGGTCAGGGTGCGGGCCTCGAAGGCCCGGCGGCGCAGTTGCGCCGCCCCCGGCCAGCCCCGCAGGTACCAGGCTACGTGCTTGCGCATGCGCGGCACGGCGTGCTCCTCCCCCACGGCGGCCGCCAGCAGGCGCGCGTGGCGCGCCGCCATGGCCAGGCGCTCCTCCCAGGTGGCCTCCGGCCCCGAGTCACCCCGCTCCAGAAAGTTGGCAATGCGTCGGAAGATCCACGGATCGCCCAGGGCGGCCCGCCCCACCGCCACCCCCGCGCAGCCGGTCTCCTCCAGCATCCGCCGGGCGTCCGGCGGCGTGCGCACGTCGCCATTGCCCAGCACGGGGATGTCCACGCGGCGCACGGCGTGTCGGATCACCCCCCAGTCGGCTTGCCCGGCGTACCCCTGAGATCGGTAGCGCCCGTGGATGGTCAGCCCTGCCGCTCCGGCGTCTTCGAGCCGCTCGGCCAACTCCGGCGCCGTCTCCTCCCCGGCGCTCCAGCCCCGCCGCAGCTTGGCGGTCACCGGGATGTCCACGGCACCGGCCATGGCCCGGACGATGGACGCCGCCCGTTGCGGGTCGCGCAGCAGGGCAGCCCCCTCGCCGTTGCCCACGATCCGGGCCACGGGACAGCCCATGTTCACATCCACCAAGTCCGCTCCCAATGCTTGCACCCGCACCGCCGCCTCGGCCATCACCGCCGGATCAGCACCGAAGAGCTGCACCCCCACCGGTCGCTGCGCTTCGTCCCAGCGCAAAAGTTCCAGCGTGCGCGCGTTGCCGTGCACCAGGGCTCTGGCGCTGACCATCTCCGTGCACACCAATCCGCAGCCTTGCTCCTTGGCCAGGCCGCGAAACACCGTGTCGGTGACCCCGGCCATGGGCGCCAGAGCCACCGGCGGCGCTATCTCCAGCGATCCGATGCGCAGCATCTCGACCTCCTGTGATATAATCCCCCTAAACGACTATGCGACGAAGGAGCTGATCCAGGTGCGCATCCGTTTTCTGGGACACGCTTGCGTGGCCGTGGACGACGTCCTCCTCTTCGATCCCTTCCTGACCGGGAACCCTCTGGCCGCCGCCCGCCCGGAGGAGGTGGCCGCCCGCTACATCCTGGTGTCCCACGCCCACCCGGACCACCTGGGAGACACGGTGAGCATCGCCCGGCGGCAAAAGGCCACCGTCATCTCCACCAACGAGGTGGCCGTGCTGTGCCAGGACCAGGGGGCCAAGACCCACGGCCTGCACCTGGGTGGACGGCATGCCTTCGATTTTGGGGCGGTCAGGTGCGTGACGGCGTTCCACGGTTCGGGAGTGGCCGGCGGGCATGCCTGCGGCTTCCTGGTGGACTATGCCGGAAAGCGGCTGTACTTCGCGGGCGATACCGGCCTGTACTCCGACATGCAGTTGCTGCGCGATCCCTGGGGTCCGGTGGACATAGCTTTCCTGCCCATCGGGGGCAACTACACCATGGATGCGGAGGACGCGGCGCTCGCCGCCCGCTGGATCGCCCCCGCCGTGGTCATCCCCATCCACTACGACACCTGGCCGCTGATCGCCGCCGACCCCTCCCGCCTGCGGGCGCAGGTGGAGCAGGACGGCCCCAGCCGGGTGGTGATCCTCCAACCCGGCGAAAACTACAACCTCTGATGCCGGCTGCCGGGCTTCTCGGTGGGTAGCCTCTGCCGGCATAGCGGGCAGTCCGCCGCCGCCCAGGACACGGCGTTCAACCGGATCAGGGCGCGGAAGGGAACTCCCAAGTCCTCCCCGCCGCTGCGGTCCACGATGGCCCCGATCCCCACCGGCACCGCCCCGGCCCGGCGCACCAGCTCCACCACCTCCCGGACGGAACCCCCCGTGGTGACCACATCCTCCACCACCAGGACCCGCTCCCCAGGCTCCAAGTGAAAGCCCCGCCGAAAAGTCAACCCACCCTCCTGGCGCTCGGCGAAGATGCCGCGCACCTCCAAGCGGCGGGCGACCTCGTGAGCAACCAGGATGCCCCCCAGGGCGGGAGCGGCCACCGCCTGCACCTTTTCGTTCGCGAACAACTCTCCCAGGGCGGCCCCCAGGCGGGTGGCCAGTTCAGGATGCTGCAAAGCCAAGGCGCATTGCAGATAGGTGCCGCTGTGGCGGCCGGAACTCAGGACGAAATGCCCCTGGCGGACCACTCCCGACTCTTCCAGCAACCGCTCCACGTCCAAACTCAAGGCTCCTCTTCCCCTTCCAAGGCCTGCGGCCCCTCCGCGTCATAGCGCTCCAACCCCTCGATCACCCGCAGGCAGGCGTCCGGCCGCCGGAAATTGGCCGTACCGACGGCCACCGCCGCAGCCCCGGCGGCGAAGAACTCCAGGGCGTCCCGGGCGGTGGTGATCCCGCCCATGCCGATGACGGGGAGCGTCACGGCCCGGGCCACCTGCCAAACCTGATACAGGGCCACCGGCTTCACCGCCGGGCCGCTGAGACCAGCCACCACCCGCTGGAAGATCGGTCGGCCCGTGCGCCAATCCATGGCCATGCCGACCAGGGTGTTGATCAGGGACACCGCGTCGGCTCCCGCTTCCGCCACCGCCCGGGCCATTACCGCGATATCCGTGACGTTGGGGGAAAGCTTAACCACCAGGGTGAGCCGGGTGACCCGGCGCACCGCCGCGGTCACCAGGCCCGCCTGCCGGGGGTCGGTGCCGAAGGCCATGCCCCCCTCGTCCACGTTGGGACAGGAGATGTTCAGTTCCAGGGCGGCCACCCCCGGCGCGTCGTCCAAACGGGCGGCCACCCGGACGTAGTCCTCGAGGCTGAAACCGGCCACGTTGACGATGATCGGCACGCCGTAGGCGGCAAGGCGGGGCAGCTTCTCGCGCAGGAACACCGCCAGCCCCGGGTTCTGCCAGCCGATGGAGTTCAAGAGCCCGGCGGGAGTCTCCACCACCCGGGGCGGCGGGTTGCCCTCCAGAGGATCCCAGGTCACCGACTTGGTCACGATGCCGCCCAGGCGCGACAAGGCGGTCCACGGAGCATACTCCTCCCCAAAGCCGAAGGTGCCTGAGGCGGCCAGGACCGGATTCGGCAGGGTCAGCCCCGCCAAGCGCACCGGCTTCAACCCAGTTCCACCTCCTCCGCCGGGAAGACGGGGCCGTCATGACAGACCAGGGCATAGCCTCCCCCCCGCCGGGGGCAAGCGCACCCTTGGCACGCTCCCACCCCGCAGGCCATCCGCTCCTCCAGGGAGACCTGCGCCGTCACCGCCGCCTGCCGGGTCAATTCCCCCACCCGACGCAGCATGGGCCGTGGCCCGCAGGCATAGACGGGGGCCCTCCGGCCGGACAGGACCTCGGCCAGAAGATCGGTCACCGGCCCGTGATGGCCCTCGCTGCCATCGTCGGTGGCCAACTCCACCGGTATGCCCAGATGCTCAAAATCCGCCACCGCCGCCAATTCCTGTCTCCGGCGGGCACCCCACAAAAGCTGCGGAGCGGCCCCCTGCTCCCGAAGCCTGGCGGCCAGGAAGAGCAGGGGAGCCACGCCCACGCCCCCCGCCACCAGCCAGCCATCCCCCGGGTGCAGCACGAAGCCACGCCCCAAGGGTCCCCACAGGTCCACCACGTCCCCCGGGTGGCGCCGCGCCAGCCACGCGGTGCCCGCGCCCACCACCCGAAAGAGGATGGACACCGTGCCGACCACCGGGTCCACGGCATGGACGCTGAAAGGCCGGCGCAACAGGGGATCCAGGGAAGTGCCGCAGCGCAGGTGGAGAAACTGCCCGGGCTGCGCCGCCGAGGCCGCCTCCGGCGCCGCGAAGCGCAGACGCACGCTGTCCGGCGACACCTCCTGGCGGCCCACCACACTAACCAACCGGGGCCCGAGAGAAGGAGAAAGCACCGTGCCGACTCACCTCTTACCGCCTATCCTTCTCCCTCCCTTTTATATATTCCTTCCCCCCTCCCGTCAGGAAAATATTGTGGCGGCCGGCCCCAAAGCTCCACCCAAGAGGTGATCGCCATGAGTTCCCACTCCGACCTTCCCCCCGACAGTCCGCGGCAGCATCCGTCCTCGGTCGACGACCCGGCGGTCCGGGACGAGGCTGCCCGGCTGCGCCAGCTTTCCCGCGACCTGCTGCAGACGCTGTCCGCCGTGCTGGACACCCGGGAGGGCGCCGGCCTGGGCCACGGCTTGCGGGTGGCCGAGTACGCCGTCACCATCGGCCGGGAACTTAACCTGCCGGACGATGAGCTGGAACAACTCCACTATGCTGGCGTCCTGCACGACCTGGGCAAGCTCCTGGTGGATGATCGCATCCTGCGCAAGAAAGGACCCCTGATCCCCCCGGAGCGGGCCGCCATGGTGCAGCACGCGGCACAAGGCGCCGCCTTGCTGGAGCAGGCAGGGGCCTTCCCCGCTCTGACGCCGCTGCTCTTGCACCATCACGAATGGTTCGGCGGCGGCGGTTATCCTGACAACCTGGCCGGAGAGGCCATCCCTCCGGGGGCCCGCATCATGGCCGTGGCCGACGCCTTCGACGCCATGACCTCGGACCGCCCCTACCGGCCCGCCCTGAGCAGCAGGGAAGCCTTCAAACGCCTGCGCCGCGCCGCGGGCCCCCAATTCGACCCGAAGGTGGTGACCGCCCTGGAGCGCGCCTGGCAGGCGGGACGGTTAACTTTGGCCCACCGCATGGACTCACCGCAGGAGACCGTACCCACGGGCGCCCCGGTCCAGCCCCTGGAGCTGTCGGTGCTCTTGCAGATCTCCCGGGAGACCCGCCACCTGCTGCACCTGCAGCGTTTTTTGCTGCGCACCCTGGAGATATTGCGGGATCAAATCGGCCACACGCGTTACGCCGTGCTGCTGACGGAGGAGGCAAGCGGCGATCTGGTGCTGGCAGCGCACCTAGGGTACGAGGAGCCACCCCTGGAACGGATACCCTGCGGCCGGGGAGTGGCCGGCTGGGTGGCGAAGCACGCTGTGCCCCAGCTGGTAGACGATGTGACGGCCGACCCGCGCTTCCTGCCCGAGAGCCAGGAAGAGATCGGCTCGGAACTGGTGGTGCCCCTGGCGGCTGGCGGCAAGGTCATCGGCGTCCTGGCCCTAGCCTCGGAAGCCAAACACGCCTTTCGGGAGACCGAGCTGCACCTATTGCGCACCGTGGCCGACCACCTCGCCACGGCCATCGAAGCTGCCCGCTATCACGAGCAGGTGGCCCTGGCGGCGACGCACGACGGTCTCACCCAGGTCTTCAACCACGCCCATTTCCGCCGCCGTCTGGAGGAAGAGCTGCAAGCCACCGTCCCCGAGGGCAGGCCCCTGTCGGTGGCCATCCTGGACCTGGACGACCTGAAAAAGGTCAACGACAGCCGGGGGCATCTGGCCGGGGACGCCGTGCTGCGCGCTTTCGCGGCCTTGGCCGCCAGAAGGGTACGCACCTCGGATCTTTTGGCCCGCTACGGCGGCGACGAGTTTGCCCTGCTCATGCCCGGCACCACTCCCAAGGCCGCAGTCAAGATCGTCGGCCGACTGGCGCGGGAGGCCGCCCGCCAGCGGGTATCCCTGCCGGACGGCGCCCTGCCCCTCCCCACCGTTTCCTGGGGCATCGCCAACTTTCCCGCCGACGGCGACCGGGCCAACGACCTGGTGGCCGCGGCGGATCGGCGGATGTACCGGCACAAGATTAAGCGCAAGGAGTCAGCAGGAGGATCCCCCGCCAAGGGGAAATATATATGACCATGGAATGGGATGCACTCTTGCCGTCCGACGCGCCCCCAGCGGGGGACATGGCGGCCATCTTCGAGCTCCTGGAGCGACCGGGCGTGCTGTCCTTTGCCGGCGGTCTGCCGGACACCGCCGGCTTCCGCACGGCCCAGATCGCCGCCGCCGGTACCGAGGTCCTGACCCGCCACGGGCCGGAGAGTCTGCAGTACTCGCCCAGCCCGGGCTTCCGCTGGTTTAGGGAGTTCCTGTCCGAGCGTCTGGCCCGCCGGGGCATCCCCGCCGCACCTGCGGAATTGGTGGTCACCGCCGGTGGCTCCCAGGCCTTCGACTTGGTCTGTCGCGCCATGCTGCGCCCGGGAGACCACGTCCTGGTGGAGGCCCCCACCTTCCTGGGCGCCCTGGCGACTTTGCGCCTGTTTCCGGTTACCGTCCACGGAGTGCCCGTGGACGATAAGGGCCTCTCGGCGGATCAGTTGGCGGATGACTTGCGCCGACTGCGACGCCAAGGCATCCGACCCCGCTTCTTGTACACCATCCCCAATTTCCAAAACCCCACCGGATGCACCCTGACGGAGCCCCGACGGCGGGAGTTGGTGCGGCTGGCCACCGAGTGGGAATTGCCGGTCCTGGAGGACGACGCCTACGGCGAACTGGGAGAGGGTGCGCCGCTGCCCGCGCTGAAGGCGCTGCACCCCGCCGGGGTGGTCTTTTTGGGCACCTTCTCCAAGATCTTTGCTCCGGGCCTGCGCTTGGGCTGGCTGGCAGGCCCACCGGAGTTGGCCCAGCGGGTGGTGGGCATACGCCAGTCCACCGACCAATGCCCCTCCAGCTTCGCCCAGTTCCTGGCCCGCGCCTGCGACACCGCAGGCATCCTGGACGGGCAGATCGAAGACATTCGTACCGCCTTGCGCCGGCGGCGCACGGCCACCCTGGACGCCCTGGCCCGATATATGCCGGAGGAGGCCCGCTGGACGCGCCCTGACGGAGGCTACTACACCTGGGTCACCCTGCCGCCGCCCCTAGACGCCGGGAAACTGCTGCCCCACGTGGTGATGCAACAGCGAGTGGCCTATGTGCCGGGGGCCGCCTTCTACCCTAAGCCGGCAGACGGCCACCGGCAACTGCGCCTCTCCTACTCCCTGGTGGAGGTAGCGCAAATCCCGGACGGGATCGCCCGGCTGGGAACGGCCTTCCGCTCAGCCCTGTCCGCCAGATGACCCTGGGGCCGCCAAGCGGCGCACCCCCGTGCACAAAGCCCGGAAACTGCGGGAGCGGTTGCGCTCCGGATCCATGTGTTGGGAGATCATCCGCGCCAGTTCGATCTTGATGAACTCTCCCACCACCTAACCCTTGCGGGTTGAGGTGGGGGTTTCCGAGGTCGCCCCCGGAGTTTCCTGGCTCATCGACCTGTGCGCAGACGGGGTTTTTCCCCGCCCGCGTCTTATGTCGGTCTCCCCAGGCGTGACTTCGGACCGTTCCGGCCCTAGCTTCCGAAACATCCGGACGGACTTTCCCTCCGGCGCCGGCGGCTCTCCGGAAAG
>JAJZIM010000016.1 GCA_021810565.1 Bacillota bacterium | reverse complement strand
GCCTAAATTATAGACTGTGGCAAGATAGCTTCGGATACCAGCGTCTGTCGCAGCATTGCGCCATACTACCCCATGCGGCGCAACAGATAAATGAGCTCGCTACCAAATTTTACGTGCGGAATGTGGGATGCAAGGGTGAACTCTTGCGTCTGCAGCCCCAGGCGCACGCCCAGCACCGTAGGCAATAGGCTGTCGGCCAGCAGGCTGGTTCCGAACGTGGCGGGCACGAAGCGCAGCGGCAGCAGGACGTTGGCCGAATGCGGCCAGATCGGCATGACGAAGCCCCACCACGGCTGGCCGTGGCCCAGCACCCAGGCGAGCCCTATCGACGACCAGCTCCACGGCAGGGTGGCCAGCACCGCCGCCATCAGCGCCGGCCTCTGCGCCCTTGCCATTAGCTGTTCCCGCGTCTTCTGGCCGTGGCCGGCCTTCTCCATCGCCAGATACCGCCGCGCCGCCCACCCGCCCAGGCGCACGGGCAGCGCCACGCCGTATAACACGCCGGTCGTCAGGCCGAACACCAGCGCCAGCGTCACCGTTATTGCCATCATCCCCCGTCCTCCCCCTTCCCTCCGGCGCCGACCAGGAGCCCCGGCCGCGCCGGCACCGCCAGCGCCTCGTCTCCGGGCTCCTGGTCGGCCACGAGATACCACCCCGTCTCCTCGCGCCACTCCAACCGCGCCGGGAGCACCCGCCCGGCCACCAGGAGGCGCAGCGTCTCGCCGCAGTGCAGCCCCCGGCCGGTCATGGTCAGCCTGCCGCCGGCAGCCCGTCCCAGCCGCTCCATGTCCGCCGCGATCGCCGCGTCCCCCAGCACCGCCCGCCGGGCACCGGCCAGCAGTCCATCCACCACCTCCTCCAATACGGTCATCGGATCTTTGCCCGCGGCGATATCTCCTCCCGCGCCGCCGCCAGCAGCGCATCGCAACCCCGGATCGCCCCGCTCCGGCCGCGCCGTGCGGAGGCATGCCTGTATCCGTCCGCCTCCCTCATGTCATCGCCACCAGGAACTCCGCCAGCACTCGGCTTCCGCGTCCGTGGTTGCACTTCCTGCACGCCAGCACTATGTTCCCCGCCCTCCGCGGCCCCCCACGGCTTGCCGGGACCACGTGCTCCACCGTGGCGCAGTCCTCATCGGTTTCGCGCGCGTGCAACCTGGTCGGCCGGCCGCAATACGCGCACCGGCCGCCTTGCAGGTGCCATAGCCGCTCCCGCTGGAGGCTGTTCCTGCGCGTC
This sequence comes from Bacillota bacterium, assembly GCA_021810565.1. Lineage (GTDB taxonomy): Bacteria > Bacillota > Sulfobacillia > JAJZIM01 > JAJZIM01 > JAJZIM01. The sequence continues at coordinate 52,881 of JAJZIM010000016.1, read as the reverse complement.
CGGCCCAGCACCGGATCCGTCGCCAGCACCGACGCCATGTGTCGGATGTCCGCCGCGCTCATTGCCGCTGTACCGCCTCTGGGTCCGTGACCGCCGCCCAAGAATCATCCTGCACCATGCCCGTGGCGGCACTCTCCGTCAGCAACTGGTCCGCACCCATCTCGTGGCTACACCCCGGGTGCGCCCACTCCCATGCGTCCCGTCGTGCCAAGGCGCCTTCCGCTGCTACACGCCTGTCTTCCGCCCTCGTCGCCGGGAACTGGATCAGCTTTCCCATCTCTCACACCTCCTTGCTACTTCTTGGTTCCTTTATAATATAACCTATTGGTTCCTTTTTGTCAAGAGGTGTGGCTGTTGGTCTCCAAACCCCAGCGCCTCAAGAGGCCCTTGCCGCCGCAGTCCTGCCGAGCGCAGACCACGTAGCCGCCAGGCGCGTTCCGCGCCAGGGACAGCGCCACGACGCCCGTCATGGGCCGCAGTGCCAGCAGTGCCTACAGCACGCCGGGGCAGCGTTGCGCCTCCCCTCCCCCGGGTTCAGCTGGCACCAAGCCTCGTAGTCGGGTCTTTGACTGGACCTGTCCCCCTGATGCCCCAACCTCCAATCGCGGCACTCGTGCACCGCCGCGTCCCTCCCCGGCATATTGTCACTTTTCGGTTCCTATGTTAAGACAAAGGTACCTATCGGTGCCTTTTCTCCTTCGCAGTTTCTTCGGTGCAAGAAGAAAGCCGTCTACCCGCCGCGCCGCCTGCCTGCCCCCGGCGGGCGTCCGATGCGCGCGACGCCCTGGGGCAGCCGCTCCTCCTCCCCGTACCCCCGGCAGGCCAACGTGCCGCATGGCAGCCCCAATGCGCGCTCCAGCGCCAGCACGTAGCCCAGAGTCGGGCTCTCCACGTCCCGCGCCAAACGGCCAAGCTGCACCCGGCTCATACCCGCCAGCCGCGCCGCCTCCGCCTGCGTCATCCCGCGCTCGGCCAGCATCTCCCGCAGCACGCGGCCGATGTATGCCCGCTGCATGCCGTCTCCTCCCGCTCCAATCGGTTCCTTTCCGCATTGTACCACGCACGCTCCCGTTCCTGCCACCCCCTTGCAGGTCAGCCTGCAGGTTTGCCCTGCGCAGATCAGCGCCGGGCGGATCGTCATCTTCGACGTGCACCTGCCACAAGCAGGCAATGCGCAGTTTTTTGCGTCGTAGGGGTTTGCTCTTCGGAGTTTCGCCTCACAGAGATCTGCCCCCCGACATCCGCGCCTCCCGGGTCTGCCTCCGCAAGGTTCGCCCCCTGGAGGTCCGCCCGTGGTTCCACTTTGGCAACGGCTTTCGGGTCCGCCATTTGCCTCGTCATCTTTTCGGATGTGAGTTTCCCGGGGCTGAGCAGTCACCCCCATGCCTGCTAATATTGTCACTTATCGGCTACTTTAGGTGACGCTCGTGCCACTCGTGCTTCGGCCGCGAATTCTCCCTCAATTCTCTCACACGCCATCACGAAAACCATGAAAAAGCGGCCTAAAAGGCCGCGAAAGATGGAAGCAAACCGCGAGGCCGATCCCCGCCCGACCCGCTAGAATCAAGGCTTCGCGGCTCTTGTGCCTCCTGTCCGATTTCCAGTTCCGGCTTCCACACCAACCTGGTGCAGGTGGAACCATGGGAATGCTAAGTGGTCAAAATCATAAATACGATGACGTATGCTGACTTGCCTTTTGGGCCGCACTGAGGTATGATGGTCTCGGAGGTAAGGCTGTGATGCCGAGAGAAAGCCCTTTCCGTATCGACCTTTCGCCTGAGCAACGGGCCGTCCTCGAAGCCGGTACCCATAAATATAAGTCACCGTATTGCGAGGTGATCCGGGCCAAGATTATCCTCCAGGCGGCTGAAGGGCGAAGCAATGAAGAGATCGCGACCCGGCTGGATCTGCCACGGCAGGTGGTTAGCAAGTGGCGCAAGCGGTTTTATGAGTTGGGGTTGGCAGGTCTTCAAGATCTGCCTCGCGGCGGGCGGCCCGGTTCTTTTTCCCCCAGCGGTGGTGGTGGAGATAAAGGCTCTGGCCTGTGAATTGCCGAGCAGGGTGGGCGTGCCCCTTTCCCCCTTCTCCGTGGAGGAGCTGCGGAGGGAGATCATCCATCGGGGTATCGTAGCCAAGATCAGCGGGGCGACTCTGTGGCGTTGGCTGGCGGAGGACGCCATTCGGCCTTGGCGCCACCGCAGTTGGATCTTTCCCCGGGCTCCGAACTTCACCGAGAAGGCGGGGCCGGTTTTGGACCTGTATGAAGCCACCTGGGAGGGAGTGCCTTTGGGGCCAAGGGAATATCTGTTGTCGACTGATGAGAAAACCAGCATCCAGGCTCGACATCGTCGGCATCCCACCCTTCCCCCGCAGGCTGGGGAAGTAATGCGGGTTGAGCACGAATACAAGCGGGATGGGGCATGGGCATATCTTGCGGCATGGGATGTACATCGGGCCAGGATTTTCGGGCGTTGTGACCTCACGACCGGGATAGCGGCTTTTGAACGGTTAGTGGATCAGGTTATGAGCCTCGAGCCATATGTCTCGGCCGATAGAGTGTTTTGGATCATGGACAACGGATCATCCCATAGGGGGAGCCACTCTGTCTAACGACTTCAGGCAAGGTGGCCAACGATTGTACCGGTACATCTTCCCGTTCACGCCAGTTGGCTCAACCAGATCGAAATCTATTTCTCCATTGTCCAGCGCAAAGTGCTGACTCCAGATGATTTCACATCCCTTGCCGAGGTGGAAGATCGGCTGCTCAGCTTCCAGGAAAGATATCAAGCCATTGCCAAACCATTTGATTGGCGGTTCACCCGCGATGATCTGACCAAGTTACTCGCCAGGATTTCCGATCCCAAGAGCAGCGCCCGAGCCGTAGCCTGAACGGACCCGAAAATATATCAACGTAATTCTGTTCCTGCCCACTAAGCCCTATTTTGCCTCCGAGAAAGGCAGGCCGGGCACATGCAATTGTGGTAATTGTTAATAGATCGATGATAAAGTCCGTGAATAATGCCATCATCGTTGTCAAACTTGCAGATTATTTTATCAAAATGTCTAGCTTGACCGTTTTCATAGCGACCATATACAGTATTAGCAATAAAATCGGCCGCTTGCAGTAACCGGGAGTTTTTTGAAAGAGTAAAGAACGGTATATCTACAAGATTACGTAAGTCACCCCACCTTGTTCCTTATTTTTCGATTTGTTTGGCTAATACCTCTATGCTTTGCCGAAATTCGGAGTGAGCAATAATTATCATGCCCTTTTCAAAATATCCAGCTTCTTTCCCTAGTCTTTTCAGGTATATGTCGAACCTGTTTATGATTTCTTCAAATGCATACAAATATTCATTTTCTTTTCCGGTAGGGATCCGCGTTCTATCACTTCAGCAAAAAGCGTGTTTCTTCCGCCTGCAATGACATCCGACAACCTATCTAGTATCGCCCACCGTTTTTTCTGAGGTAAAGCTTTCCATGGCTCCTTCGAGCCTGCCCGGATTTCGGCAGCATGAAAGGGAATTGCCTCATTCATATCTGGAAATGTTTCTGCTTGTATGTCATCTAACTCCTTTCCTAGAAAATACGTCTGCTTCTCGTGTACAGCAAGGCCACCCAGAACAAAATAACGACCTTTATGCTGACCTGATTCATCCAAATACAAAAGATGCATGCATATTCACCCCCTCACCTTAAGTTTTCATCAAAAAATAAAGCGCGACCGAGGCCCCGTTAACTGCGTTAACTGGACACGGGCAGTCGCGCGTTGCCCTCTCGGTCGTGTTTATGATAGCAGGTGCCCTTCGTGTTGTCAATACCGAACCAGCAAGCCGCGCTCCCACATGCGCCCACGCATCGTAAAGCGCAACAGCCCACATTGCTGAGAGGAAGTCCGCGCCTGCAGCGTTCGCAGGCCCGACCCGGTCCCTCGGCAACGCCGGGCCGGATGCCCCAAGAGCGACGGCCCCCGGACAGGGAAGTGCTTCGATACGCCGCCCACCCGTCCCCGATTCTCCCCCCGCCGCCCGCTCCACCTTGGCAGCCCTCGCGGTCGCGCAGCACCGGAAGTTGGTCGTGATCCGCGCCCGGCACCACGCGGAGGCCGAGCGACTGGCAGCGGAGCTGGCTGAGTGGGGCACCACCGATGCAGTCCTGTTTGGCTCCGTGGCCCAGGGCACCGACACCTTCAACAGCGGCATCGACCTGGCAGCCATCATCCCGTCGCTTCGCGACCTGCCGTTCCCCCAGCGCACCGCCCGCCATCCGGACGCTTGGCCGGCTGCCATCCCGGCGGAGCGGTTCTCCCCGGAGCAGACCCGAGAGGCCCTTGCCCGTGCGGCCGGTATCGTGAGTGTCCGCACCCAGCCATTGGCGGCAGGTCCCGGCACCCGGGGCGGCGAAGCACTCTGGGAACCGGTCGTGCCGCGCACACCAGAAAGGGGAGGGGACATCATGGCCGACAAGCGGCTCCTGATGCTGGCGGGTGACTTCGTGGAGGACTACGAGGTGATGGTGCCGTTCCAGGCCCTGTCCATGCTGGGCTACCAGGTGGACGCCGTGTGCCCGGGAAAGCGCGCGGGGGAGAAGGTGCGCACCGCGATCCACGACTTCGAGGGTGATCAGACCTACAGCGAGAAGCCGGGCCACAACTTCGCCCTCACCGCCACCTTCGACGAGGTCGACCCGGCCGCCTACGCCGGACTGGTGATCCCCGGTGGCCGCGCCCCGGAGTACCTGCGCCTCAACCCGCGGCTTTTGGAGATCGTGCGCGCCTTTTTCACCGCCGGCAAGCCGGTGGCGGCCATCTGCCACGGGCCGCAGATCCTGGCGGCGGCGGGGGTCCTCCAGGGGAGGCTTTGCACCTCCTACCCGGCGGTGGGCCCCGACTGCGTGGGCGCCGGGGCCCGCTGGGGCGAGGTCAATGCCACCTTCTCCAACGCCTATGTGGACGGCAACCTGGTCACCGCCTCCGCCTGGCCGGGGCATCCCGAGTGGCTGCGCAAATTCGTGGAGCTGTTGGGCGCCCGGATCGAGATCTGAGTCCCGACCCGCCGGGGAGCCTGCCGGAGCATCCGCAGGCTCCCTTTCCTTATGCCCGCCAACCTGCCAGGGCTTGGGATCGCCCCTTCTTCCTCCCGAAGTGCGCCGCATCCTGCGCCCCGAACCGGCAGCTGGCACCCGTCGCGCCTGAGGATGGCTCGTCCTGACTGAGCCTTTCTCTCCAGGGGTGACCTGATCGCCCTGGCCATGCTAAACTTGCCTCGCTGAATCCCTTTTTGGGTACGGAGGACAAAAACTGGGGTGAACCCACCATCCGGTGGCAGGGCCGCTTCCCGGGCCCGAACCCGTCAACTAACTCCGGAGGCGATCAGGGAAGGAGTGTGATCCTCTTGTTTTCTCGGTTCCTGAGCGGGCCGGCGCTGGCCCTGGCCGGTCTGTTGGCCGTGTCCGTGCCGGTCCTGGCCGCCCCGCTCTTGTCCTACGGCGACCGGGGTACCGCCGTCACCGCCTTGCAACGGGACCTTTCCGCCCTGGGCTACGCCCCCGGTCCCGCCGACGGCGTGTTCGGTCCCGACACCCTGGCCGCCCTGGCGCGTTTCCAAAGCGCCCAGGGCCTGGCCGTGGACGGCGTGGACGGGCCGCAGACCAGCGCCGCCCTGCGCCGCGCCCTGGATCCCGCCCCGGCCCCCCCGCAGCGCCTCCTCCTGGGCTACTACGCCGGGTGGGCGGGCTCCGGCTCGGCCGCCTCCTTCGCCCGCCACGCCGCCCAGTTGCAGCAGGTCTCCCCCTACTGGTTCTCGTTAGCCCCCGACGGCACCCTGGTCAACCGCGGCCAGGGGGAGGCCGCCCTGGTGGCCCAGGCCCATCGAGAGCACGTGCGAGTGCTGGCCATGGTGACCAACCAGGGCGGCACCGACCGGTTCCTGCGCGACCCCGCCGACCGGCAGCGGGCCGTCGCCAACCTCCTGGGCGCGGTGCAGTCCCTGGGCCTGGACGGGGTCAACGTGGATTTCGAGGGTCTGGGCCCCGCCGACCGGGCCGATCTCACCGCCTTCGTGCAGCAGCTGCACCGGCTCTTGGCCGCCCGGGGCCTTTCGACCACCGTGGCCGTAGGGGCCAAGACTTCCGACCACTGGTACCTCGATCCCCCCGGCGCCGCCTACGACTACGCCGCCCTGGCCCAGGCCTCGGACGGCGTGGTGATCATGGCCTACGACCAGCACTCCCCCGGCACCGCCCCCGGGCCCGTGGCCTCCCTGGCCTGGGTGCGCCAAGTGGTGGGCTACGCCCTCACCCGAATGCCGGCGAACAAGCTGATCTTGGGGATCGCCGACTACGGCTACGACTGGTCCAGCGGCGGCGCCACCCGCAGCCTGTCGGCCGCCCAGGCCATCGCCTTGGCCCAAAGGGAGGGCGTACCCATCGCCTGGAGCTCCACCGCCCAGGAACCCCACTTCTCCTACACCGGCCCGAGGGGCAACCTGCACCAAGTGTGGTTCGAGGACAGCTGGTCCGTGACCTTCAAGCTGCACCTGTTCCGACAAGCTGGTCTGGCCGGGGCGGGCCTTTGGCACCTGGGCGGCGAGGACCCGGGCTTCTTCCACCGCCTGGGCTTTTAGCCGGGCGGGACGCCCAGCCTGGCCAGGGCCCCCGCGGCGTCCACCACCTCGGTGTTGTGCCGCTCGGTAACCTGGGCCGCCAGCAGGGGCTGCCGAGCGGGGTCGGAGCAAAAAAGCAGGATGGGCTCGGCCCGCCCGGTTTCCACCGCGAACTCCGCCCAGAGCTTGAACTCCGCCTGCCAGCGCGCCAGGGGCCAGGAAGGCCGATCGAAGAAGATCAGCCGGACGCGCCGTCCCGCCCCGTCGACCACCTGCACCGCCGCGTCCGCCGTGAGCAGCACGTCCCCCTCCGCCACGAAGGCGTAGAAGCGCCGCGCGTTGCGGGGCGGCACCTCCCAGCCCACTTCCTCCAGCCGTCCCGCCCGGCGGGAGCGCTCCAGGGCCACCCACAGGTCGTTCAGGGCCAGGCGCTCCCGCAGGAACAAAAGCTCCAACAGCTCCTCTCCCGGCCGGCGCCGCTGGGCAGGCTGCACTCCCCCCAGGGCCTCGGCCACCTGCAGCCCCCAGGCCGGCAGGTGCCACCCGGCGGGCTCCCCCTCCTCCGGCACCCGCGCCGCCAGCCCCGCGGCGGCGAGCTTGGCCAAAAGGTCGGCGACCCCCTCCGGCTCCTCGGGTCGGAAAAGCTCCCCCAACTGGGCGGCGCTGGCCAGGCGCAGCCGATACAGGCCGTCCAACAGGGCCCGCTCCCCCTCGCCCAGGAGGGCCAGGTCCGCCGCGCGGCTCATGCCAGACCCGCCGCAAAGCGCACGAGCTCCTCGGGGCCTTCGAGCACCGCGGCGGGATGCCCCCAGCCCACCACGAGGCCCCGCACCGAGCGCGCCCGTCCGGGGCGTTCCACCAGGAAGGCCAGCCAGCCGCCGGGATGGCGCCCCAGCCCCTCGTCGTAGTCGAAGAGCTTGGCCCGCAGGGTGCCCAGAGTGACCTTTCCCCGGTCCACCTCCAGGAACACCGGCACGTCCGGACGGGGAAAGAAGGCGGCGTCGGGCCAAAGGCGCGGCCCCCGTTCTCCCCGGACTCCCAGGAGGCGGCCCGCCTCCGCCGGTCCCAGCCAGTCCACATTCGGCACCTTTCCCGCCCGCCGGGCCTCCTCCAGACCGGTGTAGGCCTCGGCCACGGCCAGGGCGTGCGGCAAGGCTGCCGTCGCCAAGGCCGGGCGGCGCACCGGTGCGACCCCCCGCAAAAAAAGCCCCAGGCGCTCTCCCCAGGGGGTGGGCGCGAAGCGCTCCGGGCGTGCGCCCCCTCGCAAGAGATCCGCCGCCACCAGCCGCCCGATCCCCTCCGGCGCCAAGAGGCGTGCCAGTTGCCCTCCCGCCATGACCCGCAGTACCGCCAGGGCCGCCAGCACCCGCCGTTCGGGCTCCTCCAGACTCCAGATGACCGCCGCCCGCTCCGTCGCCACCGCCTCCCTTCTCCACCTCCTTCTTCTTCATCGGGAGCACATTTCCTTCTCTTGGCAGCAGGAATGCCCGGGGAGAGCGTCGAAGACAAAAGGGCAATTGCATAGCGAACGGAGTCAGGGAAGGCAGTGCAAAGCTGCCGCTGTCCCGCAACTGTGATGGGGAGCCGGGCCGATTATGCCACCGGGCAGCCGCCTGGGAAGGCCGGTACCGGCGAGGAACCTGAGCCAGGATACCTGCCCGTGCGCGAGGCGATCCACTCTTGCGCGGACAGGAGGAATGTCAGGTGAACAAAAATTGGAGGGGATCCCGGGCAGGGATCCCCTCGGCGTGTCTTCGGACGGTGCGCCCGGGAGATCGGCGCACCGAAGGCGTGGGGGGGTGGTCCCGGTGAGCTGGCTGCGCTCCCGCCGCCGCATGGCGCTTTTGTACGGGGTCATCCTCGCCTACAACCTCCTGGTGTGGGCGGACCTGGGGCGGCTGTCCAGCCAATTCCCCGGCCTGATCCCCCTGGGCCTCCTGGCCTTCGTGCTGGGCCTGAAGCACGCCTTCGACGCCGACCATATCGCCGCCATCGACAACACCACCCGCAAGCTGATGAACGACGGCCAGCGGCCCCTGGGAGTGGGCTTCTACTTCTCCCTGGGCCACTCCACCATCGTGTTCATCCTGGCCATGGGGCTGGCCCTGGCCGCCGGCTTGGTGCAGCACGGCATCCAGGGGGCGGAAAACGTCAGCGGGGTGGTGGGCACCGGCGTCTCCGCCGTGTTCCTGTACTTCATCGCCGCCCTGAATCTGGTGGTGCTGATAGGGATCTACGACGCCTTCCGCCGCGTGCGCCTGGGCGGCTACGACCCCGCCCAACTGGAGGAGCTGTTGGCCCGGCGGGGTTTCATGAACCGCTACTTCGGCCGGCTGTTCCGCACCATCCGGAAGAGCTCCCAGATGTACCTGGTGGGCTTCCTCTTCGGCCTGGGCTTCGACACGGCCACTGAGATGGCCGTCATCGGCATGGCCGCCCTGGCCGCCACCCGCCACCTGCCCCTGGACTACATCGTGATCCTGCCCCTGCTCTTCGCCGGCGGCATGACCCTGATGGACACCACCGACGGGGTGGTGATGCTCCACGCTTACGCCTGGGCCTTCCGCAAGCCCATCCGCAAGGTGTTTTACAACCTGGTGATCACCACCATCTCCGTGGCCATCGCCCTGATCATCGGCACGGTGGAGCTGTTGCAGGTGCTGGGCTCGGAGTTCTCCTGGCACGGCCGCTTCTGGGACACCCTGCAAAACCTCAGCTTCGGGGAGCTGGGCTACGTCATCGTCGGCATCCTCTTGGTCAGCTGGGCCCTCGCCATCCTGGTCTACCGGCTGCGGGGCTACGAGCGCGAGGCGCCCTCCTCCCCCAGCTGAGATGACCATGCCGTGGCGATAGGCGAAGGTGGACCTGGTGAGGATGGTGGCCTCGTGCCCGCCGTGCATGGTGTTGGCGCCGGTGAAGAGGCCCACCGCCTTGCCCACCAGGCTCCCCTGGGCCCAAAGCCCCCCCGTCTGGTCCAGGAAGTTCTTCAGCTGCGCCGTAATGTTGCCGAACCGGGTGGGGGAGCCCAGGGCGATGCCGTCCGCCCAGAGCAGGTCGTCCACCGTGGCCGTCTCCACCGCGCGCTGCTCCTCCTGGGCCCGGCGCAGCTCCGGCCGGGCATCGATCACCGCCTGGGGGATGAGCTCGGGCACCCGGCGCAGGCGCACCGTGGTCCCCGCGGACACGCCTGAGCCGCAACGTCTCGGCTCACGTGCCAAGGTACGGTAGGCAGACATTGGTACGGAGGCTTCCGTCCATCTTCCGCCGGCTGGATCAGGTGACCGCGCGCCGGCAGCCGCGCCCGGTGGTGACTGAGCTCGCGTACCGCCATCCGAAGGCCGCGGCGGTGCTGGAGCAGGGGAAGGACCCCGTGACCCTCCCCAAGGAGCCCTGGAGCAAGATCAGCCCCACCAACCCCCCTGGAGTGGCTGAACCGGGAGATCAAGCGCCGCCCTGACGTGGTCGGGAGCTTCCCCCACCAAGCCGCCGTGCTGCGGCTCATCGGCATCATCCCGGTGCGGCAGCATGAGGACTGGATGGTCTCACGGCGTTACATGAGCCACCGCACGCTAGCCGCACTCATGACGAGCAAGGATGGGGATCCTGCAGACCCTGCGCCTGCTGGCCCCAGCCCCGGTGCCACCAACCACAGACGGCTTTTACACCCCTTGACCATACACGACCTTCTGGTGCGGAGTGGTTTGTGATATACTACTCGAGGGGTGACGCCCATGGTTCGGCGGTTCAAGGTGGTTCTGGAACCCGATCACGAAGCAGGTGGCTATGTCGCCAAGGTGCCTGCCCTTCCCGGCTGCATGACCCAAGGGGAAAGCATCGAAGAAGCCTTAACCAATGCTAGGGAGGCCATAGAACTGGTCCTTGAGGATATGGCTGAACAAGGAAATCAGCTCCCCGAAGATGATGTGGTTGTGGCTGAAGTTGAGGTGGCGGTGTGAGCAAGCTACCCACGGTTACCGGCCAACAGATGTTGAGCGCCCTCCAACGCGGAGGGTTTTCTATTGTGAGAATACGCGGCAGTCACTACCGTCTAGCCTTGCCGCAAGATCCTTCCCGAAGAGTGACGGTACCCGTCCACAAGGGGTAGTCATTGAAACGCAGGGTTGTTGAAAACATACTGGAACAAGCACGGTGGAGCGTCGATGATTTGCGGAAATATCTATAGCTACAACGGGTTTCATGTTGACACTCGTAATTATTCGGTGAAGCCTTCAGGATCTTCTGCCAGGACTTCCCGGAAGTTGCCCGCCAACGGGTTGAGGAAGATCTCCTGCACCGGTTGGTCATACCGTTTGTAGCGGTCAAGCTTGCCCCGGCCCTGGGTATGGCCCGCAGGACCCAGTTGGCCGCCTGGTAGCTGGTACCCCGGAACCGGTCCCGCTCCACAAAGGTCTCCAGCAGTACTGGACGGAAGGCGTAGCGGCACTCCCCATCGTCCGCCACCCGCCGAGCCAGTTGCCCCAGCCGCCAAGCGGACCAGCTTCGCCTCCCGCCGGCAGCGGGGACGCACCACCCACTCGAACCACCGGTCCAGCACATAGTGAAGATAGATGTTCGCAAGCAGCGGGGACCGAGGCCCGGCCCCTTAAATCCCTGAATTCGGTCAGTTGGGAGGGGGCTGTCTAGCCATATTTGATTGAAGCGATCAATCATCTAGATTAATCTAAATATGTAGGCGCTTGTCGATATTTACGCTATGTATGCCTCGATAAACCCGGATAAACCGCACGCAAATTCCCGTCCTTCGGAGTAGCTGCAGTTCTTTGTTACCGACGAGCCGGTTGGCCCTCACCGCAATTTCCGGCGTGGCAGCCGGGCCGGCCACCGTTGCCACCCCTTCCTCTGGGCAGCGCGGCCTGCCGCCGAGTATACAACTTCGGGGAGCTGGGCTAGGAGCGCGAGGCGCCCTCCTCCCCCAGCTGACGGCAAGGCCCGGCTAGCGGGCCAACTTGCCGGCCACCTGGGCCAAGCGGGCGCCGAAGGCGCGGGCGATGATCGCCTCCTCCTCGGACAGCTCCACGCCCTTGCCGCTGAACTCCGAGGGGCCGTAGGGGCTGCCGCCGGTGCGGGTGGTGCCGACCTGCGGGATGGCATAGCCGGCCGGCACGATGACCATCCCGTGGTGATAGGCGAAGGTGGACATGGTGAGGATGGTGGTCTCGTGCCCGCCGTGCATGGTGTTGGCCCCGGTGAAGAAGCCCACCGCCTTGCCCACCAAGGTGCCCTGGGCCCAAAGCCCCCCCGTCTGGTCCAGGAAGTTCTTCAGCTGCGCCGTAATGTTGCCGAAGCGGGTGGGCGAGCCCAGGGCGACACCGTCGGCCCAGACCAAGTCCTCCACGGTGGCCGTCTCCACCGAGCGCTGCTCCTCCTGGGCCCGGCGCAGCTCCGGCCGGGCATCGATCACCGCCTGGGGGATGAGCTCGGCCGCCCGGCGCAGGCGCACCGTGGCCCCCGCCTCGGCCGCTCCCTCCTCCACCGAGCGGGCCAACCGGTACACCGACCCGGTCATGGAGTAGTAGATCACCGCCACTTTCATCCGAGCGCCAACCTCCTCCCAATATAATCTTCCGAAAGGAGCCCTGCCCATGGACGATCGCCAACCGGAACTTCGCCGCCGGGTACGCGCCTTCCTGCAGGGAGGCCGCGTGTGCATCTTCGCCAGCGCCAGCCCCCAGGGTGAGCCCCATACCTCGGTGGTCAGCTGGGCCCTGGCCCGGGACGAGGACATCGTGGCCCTGGCCTTGGACAGCCGCAGCCGGCACCTAGTCAACCTGCGGGAGAATCCCCGCGGTGCCTTGGAGGTGCTGGGGGACGACCTGGCGGTGCGCCTGACCGGTCCCACCCGCATCGTCCGGGAGGAGATGGAAAGCTCCCCCTTCCCCAGCGCCTTGGTGGAGCTCCAGGTGGAGCAGCTGCGCGACCATGGGGTGGCGGGGCTGCGCCTGGTAGGCCCCCGCTACGACTTCGACGCCGCCCATCGCTACCGCCAGGCGGTGGAACAAGCCGTCTATCGGGAACTGCGCGGCGACTGACGCTAGTGCTCCAAGGCGCCGTCGCAGGGCAGGCCGCCCCGGCAGGGGGCCAGGCGCGGCCAGTCCGCGGGCAGGCTCGGCCAGCCGGACGCGGGCCCGAAGGCCTCCCGGGCCGCCGGCCAGATCAGCCGGCGCTCCCGCACCGCCAGCACCAGAACCGCCGAGAGCACCAGACTCCCCACGATGATCAGGAAGCCGCCCCCGAAGCCCCCCGTGCGGTCGATGGTGTAGCCGATGAGGGTGGGCGCCACCAGCCCCGAGAGCATCCCCACGCTGTTCACCAGGCCCAGGGCGGCGCCCACCTGCTCCGGCGGCAGGCTGTCCATGGGCAGGGAATAGAAGGCGGAGGGCACCATGCTGATGCACAGGTTACCCAGGCCGAAGCCCAAAAGAGCCGGCCAGAAGCCGGGCAAGAGGTAGCCCAGCCCGATGGCCACGGCCCCCAGCCCCAGGGCCGGCACAATGGTTACCGCGCGCCGGCGCAGCCGGTCGGACAGATAGCCGCCCAGCAGCATCCCCACGACGCCCAGGACGTAAGGCACCGACCCCACCACCCCCATCACCGCCAGGGGGAAGTGGCGGCCCTGCAGCAGGTAGGTGGGCAGCCAGCTGGACAGCCCCCAGAAGGCGATGAACATGGCCAGCCAGGCCACGGACCACACCCACACCGCCGGCAGGCGCACCAGCTGTCCCAGGGAGCCGGTGCGCTTCTCCCCGCAGGGCACGGGATCGCGGTAGTAGCGGTACAGCAGCCAGGCCACCGCCGCGCCGGGCAGGGCGATGAGGTAGAAAAGCGCCCGCCAGCCCCAAAGGTAGATGATCCCCGCCCCCAAGAGCACCGACACCGCCAGCCCCAGGTTGGTGGCCGCCAGCATGATCCCGTTGGCCCGCGCCCGCTCCCGCCGCGGCATCCAAAGGGACAGGGCCTTGAGCGAGGTGGGCGGGTAGATCCCCTCCCCCAGGCCGAAGGCCACCCGCACCGCCAGGAGCGATCCCAGGCTGCCCACCGTGCCGGTGAGGAAGCTGAACACGCTCCACCACAGGATGCCCGCCGGCACCAGCACCCGGCAGCCGATGCGGTCGGCCAGCCAGCCCGCCGGCAGCTCCAAGAGCACGAAGCCCAGGAAGAAGGCGCTCATGGCTAGTCCCATCTGGGTGTGGTCCAGGGACAGGTCACGCCCGATGAAGGGGATGGCCACGCTGATGGCCCCCCGGTCCAGGTAGTTGACGAAATAGGCGACGGTGAGCAGGGTCAGGATCCAATAACGCCGCGGCAAAGTTCATTCCCCCCCGAATGGCCGTCGTTTTTGGGCGGGGAAGGGCCTGCGCCCTCCCCCCACCGGCCTGGCTAGCCGCGAAACTCCGGCGGCTGCAGGTACTCCCAGGGCTCCCCCCTGCGGTACTTCTCCGCCATCTCCAGCACCTTCAGGGCGTACTCGAAGGCGTAGGGGATGCCGGGACCGCCCGGCACGAACCCGGCGGCAATCATGGCCACCGAAACCGCCTCGAAGATCTCCTCCTGGGTGGCGCCCGCCTTGACGGCCGGGATCACGTGGATCAGGCAGCGCGGCGACTTCCAAGAGACCCCGATGGCGGTGAAGATCAGCTCCTTGTGCTTGCGGGAAAGCGCCCCGTCGGCCCAGATGGAGTTGTAGAAATCGGCGAAGGTCTTCCCCGGCTGATCCGTAACCTGGTTGATGGTCTGAAACATGCGGGGCACGAACCCCATCTTCTCCTCCATGTACCGGTTGGTCTCCTCGGGTTTCATAACGCGACACCAGCCTCCTTTTGCCGTATGCGGTCCCCCCGCCCCCGCGGCGCCCTGCTCCCCCCTCCCCCGGCGGCGGACGAGAACCTCCCTGGATTATTAGACACTGACGTCAGTGTTCCCTCCCGTGATGGCCCAATATTTTCTGAAACTTTCTGGGCTTTCCCTCGGGGGCTCCGGGGAAAGACGAAACGTTAATTTTTCTGTAACTTGCCGGTGTGCCTTTTGTCCTCCGCATCTGCTATAATCATAAGTCGAACTTGGGAGGTGGAGCATGGCACGACACACCGACGGCCCGCGGCGCAAGCTGAACAAGGCCAAGCTGGCGGTGCTTCTAACCTTGGCGGCGGCCGTGGCGGCCGGGGTCCTCTACGTGGGCCGGCTGGTGGCCCCGGCGGTGGTAACCGCCGTCACTGGCCACGCCGCCCCGCAGGACCAGACCTTCCTGCTCCTGGGCGAGCGGGGCAACCTGGCCTACACCCCCTACGGCAGCGGCGGGTCCAGCCTCACCGACTCCCTGATCGTGGTCCACCTGGATCCCCAGAACCACCGCATCGTGATGCTGTCGGTGCCTCGGGATTCCCGGGTGCACCTTCCCGGTCACGGCTGGACCAAGCTAAACACCGCCAACGCTTTCGGTGGGCCCCAGTTGGCCCTCGCGACCGTTAACAAACTCTTGGGCTCCCACATCAAAGACTACGTGCTGGTGAACTTCACCGGCTTCGTGTCCGTGGTCAACACCCTGGGCTGCGTCAACGTGGACATCAAGAGCCCCATGCACTACTCGGGCGGTCCCAACACGCGGATAAACCTGCCGGCCGGCACCCACTGCCTCAACGGCCAGCAGTCTTTGGAGTTCGTGCGCTACCGGGAGTTCCCCCTGGGGGACATTCAGCGCACCCTGGATCAGCAAGCCTTCCTCCTGGACCTGTCGCACACCATCCTCCGCCCCAGCACGCTATTGCACCTGCCTACGCTGATCCCGCAACTGGACCGCGCGGTGCAGACCAACGTGCCCCAAGACCGGCTCTTGGCCATGGCCGTGGAGGCCCGCCAGTTGGAGCACAACCGCATCATCCACGAGACCCTCCCGGGGGCCTTCCTCAACCTGCCCGACGCCAGCTACTGGGAGGTGGTGCCCGCCGACGCCCACCGGGCCTGGCAAGACCTGCTGCAGGGCAAGACCCTGCCCCTGATGGACCCCGGGGCCGAGGCCGCCGCCCGAGCCTTGGGCGGCACCACCTCCCTTAACACCGCGCCTCCCACCACCACCGTGACCCAGAAGGTGTACGGTAAAAAGCCCGCCACCGGTAAGACCAAGACCGGCGGCACCTCCATCGCCGTGCGGCAGATGGCGCCAGTCCAAGGGCCGCCCGGCACCACCCTGACCCTCTTGGGCAGCTTCCCCGCCCAAGCGGGAAACGTCGTTTTTTCCCCGGCCAACGGCAGCAGCGGCGCCTTGACCGACGCTCCGGTGAAAAGCTGGAACACCGCCGCCGTGACCGCCACGGTGCCCAACCTCCCCCCCGGCGCCTACATCGTCCTGGTGGAGACCCCCGGCGCCCCGCCCAGCAACTCCTATGCCTTCAGCGTCACCGGCTCCACCAGCACGGGCAATCCGGCCAGTTCCGGGTGACCCGCAGGTGTCGGTCGACCAAAGCACTCTGGTAGGGGCGGATGAGGGCCCCGCTCACCAAACCGTACGCTCCGGCCTCGCCCACGACGCCCCCGGCAGTCCACTCCTCGCGGGGGACAGCCGCTTGGTATAGACGTCCGGCAGGCTCCGACACTCCTTCGATCTCAGCCGGGTGTTGTTCAAGAGGCGGCATGCATCCTTCAGATCCCGCCTCGCGGCGCGCCCTGTCCTCTGGCTGGCACTTGCGCCGGTCCGGTGGGCAGGAGACTTTCATGCCCACCCCGATGGAACTGCCCGGTGTACAACGCACGCTGCCTTGAGCAGGCAACCCGAGGGAGCCTGATCGCTCCTCGGCCTCGCCCATTGGACATCTGTTGACCAATAAGCGACAAATGATGTACCATTAATGGGCGAGGTGAGCCCATTGTCGACATCCCTTTGGTTTCCAGTAGGCCGCATCGTCCCAGCTGCCGATCTGGTGGGCAGGGAGGAGTTTCTGCAGGAGATCCTGGCCAGGATTCGTGCCGGGGAAGGCGTGGTGATTTCTGCACCCCGGCGCACAGGGAAGACCTCCCTGACCCTGGAGGCATTGCGCCGCCTCAGATCGGAAGGCTGGTTGGTGGCCCATGTGGACCTGCTGCGCTCCCCCAACGAGGCGCAGCTGGCAGAGCAGTTGCTGGACGCGGTGTTGGAAAATGAAACCGGCGTGCGGCGCACCTTGTCCAAACTTCGCCAACTCACCTCCCACATCGCCGGAAAACTGGAGCTCAAGGCCCAGACCAAGGAAGGACTGGAGTTGGC
Organism: Bacillota bacterium; assembly: GCA_021810565.1. Classification (GTDB taxonomy): domain Bacteria; phylum Bacillota; class Sulfobacillia; order JAJZIM01; family JAJZIM01; genus JAJZIM01. The sequence goes on along the minus strand of JAJZIM010000016.1, from coordinate 36,024 downwards.
CTTGGCATACGCCGCAACGCCACCCGACTTGGAAGCCGCCTTGGAGGCCGGAAACAACCTGGCGGAGCGCACAAACCGCACCATCTGCATCGCCTTCGACGAATTCCAGCGTGCTCCCCAGCTGCGGCCCGACGCCTATGCCTTCATCCGCTCCGTCCTGCAGCACCATCAACGAGCGGTGTACATGTTCCTGGGGTCTCAGGGCACGCTCCTCGAGCAGCAATTCACCCGGGTGGGATCACCTTTTTGGAACTTCGCCGTGGTGCGGGCGCTTCCACAAGTGCGCCCCGCCTCCTGGGCGGCGTACCTGCAGCGCAAATTCACCGAGTTCGGGCATCCCATCGACCACGTGATCGCTGAAGAAATGGCCGCCCGCTCCGGTGGCCACCCCCATTGCACCATGGTGCTGGCGAACCAGTTCCTCTTGGCTTTGTTTTCCCGCCGCGACCTGCCGCAGCATCTGCTGCTCGCTGCGGCATACGACGCCGCCCTGGACGATCTTGGTGCCACCTATGACGAACTGTACCGCTCCCTGGCAGCACGCTCCTTGGCCCAAGAGACCGTGCTGCGTCTGGCCCGGGAACAGCCGCCTTACGCCGCCAAGGCAGATCCCACCGCCGTGCGCCGAGCACTGCAGCACCTGATCAACCAGGGCATAATCCGCCGCAGGGCCAAGGGCAGCTTCGACTTCTGCGAGGCCATGTTCCAAGCTTATCTCCTGCGGGAGACGGACGGCCCGTGAAGGCGCCCGCCTGCCGCCTGAGGGCCCTCACCCGCAGCGGATCTTCCCCCGATGCCGCACCCTGGCCGCCGGAAAAAACCACCGTCAAAATCAGTCTGCGGACAGCGGCGGACGACACGAACGGGGCCAGGGCGGATCGCGGCAGCACCGGCGGCAAGAGGCTCATGGCGGCCGTCGGCGGTGAGGCCACGGCGGCAAGCCTTGCCGGGCCGGCAACCGCCAGGAGGGAGGCGGCACGAGGCCCAAGGCGGAGGCCGGCACCGGCGGCTCCCTGCGCCTGCCGGTTCCCATGCGCACCGTCTCGGCGAAAAGAGCGGTCCGGCAGCCCACCGAAGCGGAATACCCCCAGGGGGTGTAGTTCGGCAGGACCGGCAGCAGCCCCACCCCGACGGTAGGTACCACCGCTGACCCAAGCAGATTGAGGGCGCCGAGCGCGAACCCCTCGCTCTCTTCGGCCGCCTGGGACTTGAGCCACCAGGTCACCGCCAGATCGATGAGCTCCCCCCTGGGGCGATGGAGCCGCCCCGCTCGGCGCAGGGTGGGCCAGGTCTCTTCCTGGACCCGGGCGTGGAGCTTCACCCCGGGCCGCAATCCCTTCCGGTGCGAAAAACTCCTTGGAAGCCACCGGTATCATTCCTCTTGTGGTCTATATATCATGATGTTATAATCATGATATAAGGAGGAATTGTTCCATGGCCGTAAAAAAGCTCGTCTACATGTCCGAGGCCCAGGCCCAATTGCTGCGCACACTGGCCCGGCAGGCGAACACCAGCGAGGCGGAGGTCATGCGACAGGCTCTGGAAGCCTTTGCCCGCCATGCCTCGGAAGATCCTTTCCGAATCTTGATCGGCATGTGCGATGCCGGGCCCACCCACGGCGCAGAAAATCATGACCGGTACATCTACGGCGTCACGCCATGACCAGCCTCCTGTTCGACACCGGCGCCTTCATCGCCCTGGCCGACAAGGGCGATGAGCTGCATTCCCGGGCGGTGGATTTCTTTGAAACGCTGCCGACGCAGACCCGCCGCTTCACCACCCAGGCGATAGTCGCGGAAACGTACACCTTCCTCCGCTACAACCAAGGCGGTTCGGCGGCCCTGTGCTGGCTGGACTTTCTCGATCGCGCTCAGGGTACCGGCCACCTAGTGCTGCTCTATGCCGACCAAGACGACGACGGACAGGCTCGCAACCTGATCCGGCGTTTCGCTGACCAAACCCTGTCCTACACCGACGCCTTGTCCCTGGTGGCGGTGCAAAAGTGCGCCCTGCAGGGCATCTTCGGTTTCGACCACCATCTGGCGCTGGCAGGAGTGCCGGTGCTGCCGGGGCCGCTGCGGTAGCCGAAGCCGCTTCACGAGCAACAGGGCCGGTAGGCCGCCCCACGGTGCCCTCGTAAATCGAGTAGGGGCGGGTGACCGCCCCTCTCGCACAACCGATCGTATGTGCCTCCTACACGGCTCCTCCGGCAGTCTACCCATTTGGGGTAAGCACCTTGCAGCTTCTCACACCGTTCCTGAAACCATGGCCTTTTATACCATGTAGGCCGGGCGAACAGTTTTCCCGACCGTTTGCGCCGGGGTATCGCGCCCCGGTACCGCGGCAAAACCATCCCACGACGGGCCTTGTCCGGCAGGAGCCCGGATAGGTGCCGCCGAGGATAGGGGTTTCCCCCTGCCGCGGCCTCCCTCGGAGGGACACCGACCACGGACCCTTTCGGCCCGCAGCCTCTGGACCACACGCCTCCAGTCGCTCCAGACGTGCTTCCCGCGATTCCTTCCAGGTAGCGGAAAGGCGGCTCTGGACCGAAGACGTTCCCGTGCCTCAGGCCGGCAAGGCCGGGGAGGGGCTATCGCCACCGCCGCCGCGCAGTGCGACGACAGCCCGTAACCCGAGGCAAACTTGACCTCGCCGATCACGCCGGTGAAGGCCGGGTTCACCCCCGGCTTTCCCCCCTCGCCGATCACCTCCACGCCATCCCGGGCCGCCCGGGAGAACAGCAGCTGGAAGAACTTCCGATAGGCGAAGGCGGACAGCATCAGAGCGTAGCGGGGCGACCTCTCCCGCAGGGCTGCCTTCTTCTTCCGAAAGTCCAGCTCCTCCACCACCAGGGGCTTGCCGGAAAGCCGGGCCCTGTCCACGATGTCCGCCGCCACCTCCGCGAGGATAGCCGTAGCCTTGACTTCGGTCTTCTTGGCCAGGTCCAGCGGAAAGGACCGGACACCCACGGGATTCCCGAAGCGGTCGATCTCGCCCACGTCCACGCGGGCCGGGTTGAAATCCACCCCCAGGGCTCCCAGGCGCCGATCCGTGGTGAGCTTCGCCTCCGGACGCTCCACCGAGGCGCACGTACCAAGCCTCCTGGTCGTCGCGCCGCAGGAAACGATAGGTCACCGCCTCCCCGCGACGCAGGGCGGCGTCGATCTCCGCTTGGCCGTAGGCGAACTTGACGTTCTTGACCAGGACGTGCTTTCCGAAGGCCGCCTCCAACTGAGGCGGCACCCGCAAACGAAGCGTGCCGTCCGGCACTCGGGTGCAGGTCTGGTTGCCCGCCAGCTCGTCCTTGGACCCCAGGCAAAGGAACTGGGAGGAGCGCCGCTTGCGCCACGCCGCCTGCCATGCGGCCAAGTCCGCGAAGCCGTTGGCCTCCCGGTGGAATTGGGCATGGAAAAGCTTCTTCCCGCCGAAGCAGAGGCGTACCCGCCCCGCCTGGTGATCCGCCTGGGCGGCAGCAAGGCGTCGTTTCAATGCGTAAAGGCGCCGCCTCTTCTGGTGCAGGGTGAAGCGCAGCCGGTGCCTTTGCTCCGCCGCCTGCGCCGCACGTACCTTCTTGTTCCGGAGCTTTGCCAGGTCCCGCTCGGCCTTCTTCACCGCTTTTGCCGCCGCGGCGATGGCATTTTGCAGGTGGGCGATGCGGTTCTATTGGCCTTCCCGCGCCGCCTCCACCTTGCCGTCCAGGTTTGCCCGAAGGGCGTTGAACTGCCGCGCGCTCAGACCGAAATTCCGGATGTACTCCCGCTTGCATTCCGAAAGCGCGCGGCAGCGCACATGAAGGTCCACGAAGAGGGCGCGCTCCGCCCGACCGTACAGGGCGGCCATGGCATCCAGGAGCGGGTAGATGTCCTTATCGGGATCGGGAATTTTCGCCTGGTACGTCGCCTGCATCGCCCAAAGCCCCCTCCGCCGTGGCGGCAACCGCCCGTTTGGCCCGGTTCTTGGCTGATCTGCGGCCGTAAAGCCTGGCGCAGAAACCGGTCAGCACGTCGATCATGTCCTGCACCAGGTCGTCCTTCATTTCCTCGGGATCCACCACCAACAGCTTTCTTCCCTGGGCGGCTAGCGCCGCCTCCACGTATTCCGCGCCCAGGCGCATGAGGCGGTCCCGGTGCTCCACGGCTACCACGGATATCTTGGGATCGGCCAGAAGGCGCAGCAGCTTCGGCCGGTGTCCGTTCAGACCGGACCCCACTTCCCGCACCGTCCGGATCACGGCAATCCCCTGCGTGTTGAGGTGTTCCAACACCCGGGCGACCTGCCGGTCCAGATCCCCCGCCTGATCGGTCGAAGACACCCGGGCGTATATGGCAGCGGTGTTCGCCGCGGGCTTGGCCTCCTTCACCAGAATGGTCCCGGTGGGAAACTGCTCGGCGGCCACCGGTAGCTTGCCGTCCCGGAACCACCGCCAGGCCGTGCGGTAACTCACTCCCTGCTCCTTGGCCCACTGACTCAGCTTCATGGTATCATCTTAATATGCTATGTACAGCTTGTCAATAAAGTCGTGAGCAGTTCCCAACCCGCTGGCGCCGTGCCGTCACCACCGCCGCCAGCCCGGTCGGCAAGCGCAGCGCTCCGCGACCCAGGAACACGGTGGGCGTCCCTCCCGCCCGCGGCTTCAGCCCTGGGCGGATGACTGGGCAGGATGCAGCAGGCGCTTCAGGAGCAACAGCTGCCCCCGGTGGTGGGCAAAATGCGCGATCAACCGCAGCAGCACCTCCCGCACCGTGGTCCGCCCGCCGGCTCCCTCCACCTCGCGGTCCAGGTCGGCATCGCTCAATCCCTCCAGCACCCCATCGGCCGCAGCGTTCGTCTCCCGGTACTCCCGCAGCACCGCCGCCTGCTCCAAGATCCGGGGCACGAACTCCGCCGGCCGGTCCCGATGGGAATCCCTGCCGCCGATGACCTGCCCGATCCAGTAGCGCTGAGCCGCCGCCAGGTGGACCAGCAGGGCCCCCGCCGAGTTGACCCCCCGGGCAGGCGACCAGTTCAGCTCCTCTTCGGCCATGCCGCTGCGGTAGGCGGCCTCGTCGTCGGGATGGGCCGCCGGACTGGGCCGCCAGGTCTCCCCCGGCGCTACCCCCGCCACCGTCTCCTCCACCCCGCGGCGCACCCCATCCAAGATCTTGCGGATCGCAGCCAACTCGCCCATGTCCGTTCCCCTTCCTGAATTTTGTCGCCCCTCCGTCAACTCTCCTCCAGCACCGCCGCCCTTCCTTCCCCCTCCCAATATAGCACCGGGGAGGGTCGGAAAAAAGCACTCACATGCGCTCGGGCGCCGTCACCCCCAAAAGATCCAGCCCCCGGGCCAGCACCGCCCCCACGGCCCGGGCAAGACTGAGGCGGGCCGCCGCCGTGGGGGGCGCGCTTCCCAGCACCCGATGCCGGTTGTAGAAGGAGTGGAAGAGTCCCGCCAGCTCCAGGCAGTAGCGCGCCACGCGGTGGGGCGCGCGCTCCTGCGCCGCGGCCAGCACCTCCTCGGGAAAACGGCTGAGCTGGCGCATCAGCTCCCGCTCCTCGGGCTGGGTCAGCAAGGTCAGGTCGGCCCCCTCCGGCCAATTCTCCCCCGCCTGGCGAAATAGGCTGCAGATGCGGGCGTGGGCATATTGCACGTAGAACACCGGGTTCTCGCTGGTCTCAAGCTTGGCCAGGTCCAGGTCGAAGTCCAGCGGGCTCTCCGGGCTGCGCTGCAGAAAGAAGAAGCGGGCCGCGTCACAGCCCACCTCCGCCACCAGTTGGTCCATGGTCACGAACTCCCCCGCCCGCTTGGACATGGTCACCGCCCGGCCCTCCCGCAGCAGGCGCACCTGCTGGATCAGATGCACCTCCAGCACCCCGGGGGGATAGCCCAGGGCCTCCAGCGCCGCCCGCATCCGCGCCACGTAGCCGTGGTGGTCCGGACCCAAGAGGTCGATGAGCAGGTCGTGGCCGCGGCGCAGCTTGTCCAGGTGGTAGGCGACGTCCGGCACCACGTAGGTGTAGGCGCCGTCGCTTTTGACCAGCACCCGGTCCTTGTCGTCGCCGAACTCGCGCGCGGCGAGCCAGGTGGCGCCCTCCTCCTGGTAGGTGTGCCCCCGCTCCCGCAAGAGCCCGACCACCTTGTCCACGGCCCCGGTCTCATGCAGCCGCCGCTCGGAGAAAAAGCGGTCGAAGTGTACCCCGTAGCGCTCACACGACGCCTCCTGCTGCGCGCGGATGCGCTCCACGGCGAAGTCCCGCAGGAGCGCCAGACGCTCCTCCTCGGGCAGCTCCAACACCGCCGCCCCGTGCTCCTCCAGATAGCCCCGGGCCAGGTCCACCAGGTACTCCCCGGGATAACCGTCGGGGGGCAGCTCGGCCGCCTCCCCCAAAAGCTGGCGCAGCCTGACCTCCAGGGACAGGGCCAGGTTCCCCACCTGCCCACCGGCGTCGTTGACGTAGAACTCCCGCTCCACGCGATAGCCCACCGCCGCCAGCAGGCGCGCCAGGGAATCCCCCACCGCCGCCGCCCGGGCGTTCACCACGTTCAGCGGGCCGGTGGGATTGGCACTGACGAACTCGATCAGCACCCGCCGGCCCCCGCCGACATCGCTGCCGCCGTAGTCCGGCCCCCGCTCCAGCACCTCCGCCAGGGCCTGGGCCAGCCACGCGTCGTCCAGGTAGAAGTTCAGGAAGCCCGGGTTCGCCACCACCACCCGCACCCCGGGGGGCAGCCCTCCCAGATGCGCGGCCAGACGCTCGGCCACGACCCTAGGTGGTACCCGCAAGGCCCTTGCCAGCTGCATGGCGTAGGGGCTGGCCAACTCCCCATGGCCGCTCTCCCGCGGCATCTCCACCACCGGCTCGGGTCCCGCCACCGACGGCAGCTCTCCGGCGGCCACCGCCGCTCCAAAGGCCGCGACCAGTCTCTCCCGCAAGGTCTCCACCAAACGCGCCCGCACGCTCATGAAAAACACACCTCTCCCAACGACCTGCCGCCCCCCGCCGGCCATCCCTAGCCGAAGAGCAGGATGGCCTCCCGCAGGATCTTCGCCGCCAACACCGCCGTGCGCCCCGAGGGATCCGAGGCCGGGAGCACCTCCACCAGGTCCAGGCCCGCCAGGTTGATCCCGGCCAGCCCTGCAAAGGCCTCCAGCAGCGCCGCGGAGGATATCCCGCCCGGCTCCGGCGTGCCGGTCCCCGGCGCGTAGGCCGGGTCCAGGACGTCGATGTCCACCGTCAGGTAGCAGGGCTGCCCCGCCAGGTCCCGCGCCACCGCCCCCAGTTCCGCCACCGGACGGAAGGGGTGGGTGTGCTCCCGGGCGAAGGCCGCCTCCGAGCGGGTGGCCGAGCGGATTCCGAAGTGGTGCACCCGTCCGGTGCCCAACAGTTCCGCCACCCGCCGCAGCACCGTGGCATGGGACAGGGTCTCCCCCCCGTACTCCTCCCGCAGATCGGCGTGGGCATCCAGGTGCAAAACGACCAGGTCCGCATGGTGCCGGTGCACCGCCCGCACCGCCGGCAAGGTCACCAGGTGCTCCCCTCCCAGGAGAAAGGGCAGCCGGCCCTCCTCGGTCAGGGTGCCGACCGCCGCCTCGATGGCCGCCAGGGAGCGCCCCACCTCTCCCGGCGCCAGCTCCAGATCCCCCAGATCCCCGTAGGCCAACTCCCCCAGCTCCCGGTCCAGGGCCAGGCTGTACTCCTCCAGGGAGTTGGACGCCTCCCGGATGGCCCCGGGAGCAAAGCGGGAGCCGGGACGGTAGCTGGCGGTGACGTCCAGGGGAGCACCCAAGAGGCAGATGCGTCCCGTCTCCCCCGCGCCCAGGAAGCGGCCCGGCCGAAACAGGGGGGGCAGGCTCACGGCGCCGCCTCCGTGAGCTCCCGCACGAAGGGCGGCAGGGCGAAGGCGGCCCGGTGCACCTGGGGGGAGTAGTAGCGGGTATTTAGGGTCGGCTCCCGGAAGCGTTCCGGATCCACCTCGCGGCCGGCCAGGGAGAAGCTCCAAAGCCCGCTGGGATAGGTGGGGACGCTGGCCAGATAGAGGCGGACCACGGGAAAGATCTCCCGCAGCCCTCGCTGCACCCGGCGGATCAGCTCCCCATTGACGAAGGGCGATTCCGTCTGGGCGACCATGATCCCCCCCGGCGCCAGGGCCCGCTCCACCGACCGGAAGAAGGCCGGCTCAAACAGCCCCACCGCCGGCCCCACCGGCTCGGTGGAGTCCACCAGCACGCAGTCGTACGCCGCGGAATGCTCCGCCACGAAGGCGATGCCGTCCGCCTCCACCACCCGCACCTTGGGGTCGGACAGGCCTGCGCTGAGCTGGGGAAAGAAGCGGCGGCTGGCCTCCACCACCGCCCGGTCGATCTCCACCAAGTCCACCCGCTCCACCTCCGGGTGGCGCAACGCCTCCCGCACCGCTCCGCCGTCCCCGCCGCCCACGATCAATACCCGGCGCGGGCGGGGATGAATGCAAAGGGGCACGTGGACGATCATCTCGTGGTAGACGAACTCATCGGCCTCGGTGGTCATCACCATCCCGTCCAGGGTCAGCACTCGTCCGTACTGCTCGGTGTCCAACACGTCCAACCGCTGATACGGGGTCTTTTCATGATGTAAAGTGGCGCGCACCCGCAGCGAGAAGGACATGGCCTCGTTCTGCCGCTCGGTGAACCATAGCTCCACAGCCGCCCCCCCCCCCCTCCTCAGTACCAAAGCGCCACGGCGGCGAAGGCGCACCCGGCGCGCACCACGCGGTGCTCCACCGAGCGGGTGAGCACCCGCCGCAGGGGGATGCCCCGGGTGGCGAAGGCCTCCTCGGCCATGGCCCGCACCCGCGCCTCCGCTTCCCGGGCGCTCCCGCGGCCGGAGAACTCCATGATCACCCCGAAGCCGTCCTCCTCGGTGGCCAGGCCCACCGCCACCGCCGCGGCGATGAGCTCCCCCGGCTCGTCGCTCTCGATGGACCCGTAGGCGATGGGCAAAAGCGCCCCGGGCGGCACCTCCAGGCGCTCGGTGCGCTCGGCCCCGGGCGGCAGGATGCTCGAGACGCGCAGCAGGTTCAGGTTGCCCACGCCGGCGGCCAAAAGGGCGTGGTCGAAGGCGTTAAGCCGGGTGCCGCCCTCGGCGGTCGCTCCGACCAGGGTGTACTTCTTGGGGGTGGCCAGCACGCGGCATCTTCCCCTTTCGCGAAATTGGCACGACGCATTATATCACTTAACCGCGGAGAGGAAAACCGCCGGTGAAAACTGCGCGCCTCCTCCCCCAGAAAGCCCAGGAACTCCTCCACCGTGGTCAACAGCTCCCCCCGCTCCAGGCCCGCCACCCGCAGGGCAAGGAGCGGGATGACTTCTTCTGCACCACCGATCCGGCCGCCAAACCGGAGGACGTGGTGAGCTGGTACGCCTAGCGCTGGGCCATCGAGGACAGCTTTCGCAACACCAAGCAGTTTCTGCACGGGGAGGACCCACAGTGCTGGAAGCACCGCGGGCCGGAGCAGGTAGTGGGCCTGTCGTTTTGGATCTACTCCCTGGTGTGGCTTTGGTACTTGCAGGTCTGGGGAGACAAGCCGTCGTGGACATCCATGCCATATTGCCAATGGTTAGTTCTCAGCTCCGCTTGACAACATCGCCCCGAATGTGTTACATGTAACGCATGGAGGTGAGGAAGATGGAACCCATCCACAAGCGCGTCGCGAGTCACCGTCAGCGGTTGCGGGAGGCGGGCCTCCGACCTATCCAAATTTGGGTGGCAGATACACGCCGACCTGGCTTTGCGGAGACTTGTCGACGACAGTCCGACCAATTGCTGATGGATCCCGCGGAGCGGGCGGCATTGGACTTCATGGAGCGCGTGAGCGATTGGGGAGATGACCAGGGGTGAAACGGGGCGACATCGTTGTTGTAGCCGCTCCAGGCAATTACGGAAAGCCCCGACCAGCGCTGGTCATCCAATCCGATTTCTTTCCCTCCCATCCCAGCGTTACGCTGTGCTTGATCACTTCCGACTTGCGAGATGCTCCCTTGTTCCGCGTCGCCATACAACCCGCAGCTACCAACGGTCTGCAGAAGCCGTCTCAAATCATGGTTGACAAGATCTTGACGGTTCCTCGCGAGAAGCTTCGGCTCGTCATCGGCACCTTGGACCACCGGACCATGCTCGAAGTCACCCGGGCATTGGCGCTGTGGATCGGCTTGTCCTAGCGGCACTTGCCCCCCCCGCCAGGCTTTACGGCACTTAACCGCGGGGAGGAAAACCGCCGGTGAAAACTGCTCGCCCCCCTAGGCGCTACGCGCCTCCTCCCCCAGAAACCCCAGGAACTCCTCCACCGTGGCCAAAAGCTCCCCCGGCTCCAGACCCGCCACCCGCAGGGCGAAGAAGGGCGCCTTGCCGGCGTGGAAGGAGACCCGCCCGCGGAAGGCTCCGCCCGCGCCGCGCAGCTTCTCCCCCGGCAACCGCTCCAGAGTGGCCAGGCGCAGCACCACCTGTTCCCCCTCCGCCGCCACCGCGGACAGGCCCAAGGTCTCGCCGCGGATGCGGATCCTGGCCACCCGCAGCAGGTTCTCCACCGGCGGCGGGAGGGGTCCGAAGCGGTCCCGCAGCTCCTCGGCCAACTCGGCGGCCTCCTCCAGGGTGCGCAGGGCGGCGATGTGCTTGTAGGCCTCGATCTTCTGCGCCGAGTCGCCCACGTACTGGTCGGGGATGTAGGCGTCCACAGGCAGCTCCACCACGGTAGCGACCGCCGCCCCCTCCCGCGGCGCGCCCCGCACCTCGGCCACCGCCTCCTCCAAAAGCTGCCGGTACAGCTCGAACCCCACGGAGACGATGAAGCCGTGCTGCTCCGGCCCCAGGATGTTGCCCGCCCCCCTAAGCTCCAGGTCGCGCATGGCGATGCGGAAGCCCGACCCGAGCTCGGTGAACTCCCGCACCGCCTCCAGCCTTTTTTGGGCCACCTCCGTCAGCGCCTTGTCGCGCCGGTAGGTGAAGTAGGCGTAGGCCAGGCGGTGGGAGCGGCCGATGCGCCCCCGCAGCTGGTACAGCTGGGCGAGCCCCAGCCGGTCCGCATCCTCCGCCACCAGGGTGTTGACCCGCGGCATGTCCAGGCCCGACTCCACAATGGTGGTGCAAAGGAGCACGTCGTAGGCCCCGTCCAGGAAGTCCAGCATGGTCCGCTCCAGCTCATCCTCGGGCATCTGGCCGTGGGCCAGGGCGACGCGGGCCTCGGGCAAAAGCTCCCGCAGCCGCCGGTGCACCCGCTCGATCGTCTGCACCCGATTGTGGACGTAGTAGGCCTGACCGCCCCGGTTCATCTCCCGCAGCAGGGCGTCGCGCACCAGCTCGTCGTTGTGCTCCACCACATAGGTCTGGATCGGGAAGCGCCCCTCGGGCGGCGTCTCGATGATGCTCATGTCCCGCATGCCGGCCAGGGACATGTGCAGGGTGCGCGGAATGGGGGTGGCGGTGAGGGTCAGGCAGTCCACGTTCTCCCTGAGCCTCTTCAGCCGCTCCTTGTGCTCCACCCCGAAGCGCTGCTCCTCGTCGATGATCAAAAGCCCCAGGTCGCGGAAGCGCACGTCCCGCTGCACCATGCGGTGGGTGCCGATCAAGAGATCCACCTCACCCTCGCGCACGGCCCGGCGCACGGCGCGCTGCTCGGCGGGGGAACGAAAGCGGCTCAGCATGTCCACCCGCACCGGCCACCCCGCGAAGCGGCTCCGGCAGGTGGCCAGGTGCTGCTGGGCCAGGATGGTGGTGGGCACCAGGAAGGCCACCTGCTTGCCGTCCTGAATGGCCTTGAAGGCCGCCCGCAGCGCCACCTCCGTCTTGCCGAAGCCCACGTCGCCGCACAGCAGGCGGTCCATGGGCCGGCTTTTCTCCATGTCCGCCTTGATCTCCGCCACCGACCGCTGCTGGTCGGGGGTCTCCTCGTAGGGGAAGGCGTCCTCGAACTCCTTCTGCCAGGGGGTGTCCGGCGGGAAGGCGTGCCCGGGCAGGGCCTCCCGCAGGGCGTAGAGGCGCAAAAGCTCCTGGGCCATCTCCCGCACCGACTCGCGGACCCGGTTCTTCACCCGCGTCCACTCGCCGCCACCCAGCCGGGACAGCTTGGGCTCGCGATCCTCGCCCCCCACGTACTTCTGGATCAGTCCGATCTGGTCCGTGGGGACGTACAGCCGATCCTCCCCCTGGTAGGCCAGGGACAGGTAGTCCCGCTGCAGCCCGCCCACCTCCAGGGTGCGGATCCCCAGGTAGCGGGCGACGCCGTGGCTCTCGTGCACCACGAAGTCCCCGGGTTTCAGGTCCTCGTGGCGGGTGATGCTGATGCCCGCGCTTTGCCCCTGGGCACGCCGGTGCCGGCGCGGCCGCCCGAAGATCTCCGCGTCGGTGACCACCCAGAGGGACAGGTCCGCCAGGTAGAACCCGCCCTCGATGCTGGCCTCGGTCAGGGCCAGCTCCCCCGGTCCGGGCACCCCCGCGCCGACGGCCATGCCCTCCTCCGCCAGGGCCTCTCCCAGCCGCCGTCGGCGGCCGGCGTCGGAGGCCGCCACCAGCACCCGATGGCCCGTGCGCAGGTGGCGGCGCAACTCCTCCAGGAAGACGTCCCACTGGCCGTGGAAGGCCTCCGACCCCCGCCCCACGAAGGACACCACCCGGCCCTCCCCCTGCCCCGGCAGGGCGGCCAGGGAGCACACGGCGCGGCCGGCCAGCCGCTCGGAAAACTCCCCGAAGGAGGCGCCGGGATCGGATTGGCCCGGCAGGAGCTGGCCGGAGCGCACCTGGTGCAGGTAGCGGCCCGTCACCTCGGCGGTGTACGCCTCGGCGGCCTGCTCCAGCCGGCGCGGCTCGTCCAGGAACACCGGGGCCTGGGGCGGCAGGTAGTCGATCAGGAGGGTCCCCGCCGGGTAGAAGTAGCGGGCGTAGCGCTCCAGTCCCTCGCTGCGGCCCGCCTCCAGGCGCAGCAGGTCCTCCTCCACGCGCTCCTCCAACTGGTGGGCTTCCCGCCCCCGACCGGTGCGGGTGAGCTGCCGCACCGCCTGGACCAGGGCTTGGCGCACCGCCGTCAGGCCCCGCTCCCGCGTCGGAGCGTCCAGCACCGTCTCCACGGCCGGCGAGACCAGGATCTGGGCCGCGTCCTGGTCCGTCGACCGCTGCGTCTCCGGATCCAAGCCCCGGAGGGACTCCACCGTCCGGTCGAAGAGCTCCAAGCGCCAAGGATGCGCCGCCGTGGGGACGAAGAGGTCCAGGATGTCCCCGCGCAGGGCGCACTGACCGCGGCCCTCCACCACCGGTCGGCGCTCGTAGCCCAGATCCGCCAGACGGCGCAGCAGAGCCTGGGGCTCGACCTCCTCGCCGCGGCGCAGGACAAAGCAGCCGGAGCGCAAAAGTCCGAAGGGCGGCACCCGCCCCAGCGCGGCCGCCACGGGGGCGATGATCACGCCGCCCTCCCCGCTCACCAGCCGCTCGAACACCTTCAGACGCTGGCTCAAAGGTTCCGGGTTGCGGGCCAACACTTCATAGGGCAGCAGTTCCAGGGCCGGGAAGACCAGCAACCGCTCGGCGCTCAGCCAGGCCGCCAACTCCTCGCGCAGCTTCTCCGCCTGCCCCAGGCCGCTCACCACCACCAGGGCCGTGGGCCGCTCCCCGGCCAGGGCGGCCAGGAGAAAGATCCGGGCGGATCCGGACAGGCCGTTGACCTGCACCGTTTCGGACCGGACCAGGGACTGCTCCAGCGCCCGGAAATCCGGCGCGTCGCGCCAAAGCTCCAACAGGCTTAAGGCCCCTCCCCCCCCTCCGCGGCCTCAGGGGCGTTTATGCGGTTCATGGCCGGAGCGACGCCGTCGCGCACTACCATCTCCACCGCCTCGCAGGCCACGCCCAGCATCCGCTCCACCACCCGGCGCTCCCGGAGCGGGAAGCCGGAGAGCACATAGGCGGCGGGGTCCTCCCATTGGGCGGGGCGTCCGATCCCCAGGCGCAGGCGCGGAAATTCCCGGCTGCCCAGCTCCTGGATCAGCGAGGCGAGGCCCCGATGCCCGCCGGCTCCCCCCGCGGCGCGCAGCCGCAACCTTCCCAAGGGAAGGTCCAGGTCGTCGCAGACCACCAGGATCTCCTCCGGGCTCACGCCGCGCCGGCGCGCGGCCTCCCGCACGGCGACGCCGCTCAAATTCATGTAGGTAAGGGGCTCCAAGAGGCACACCCCCAGGGCCTCGGCCTCCCGGCCGGGGCCCCGCACCCGCCACCGGCCGCCGCCCCGGCGCACCAGGCGCTCCACCACCTGAAAACCCAGGTTGTGCCGCGTGCCCACGTACCGGAAACCGGGATTGCCCAGGCCCACCACCAGCCGCACCGCCATCTCGCTCAGGGCTGGCTGGTCTCACCGCCCGCCGGCGCAGCCGCAACGGGCTCCTCCACCCGCGGATGGGTCACGGACAGCACCGCCTCCGCCGGATCTCCGGCCAGGCGCACCCCCTCGGGCAGGGTCAAGTCCCCCGCCGCCAGGTGCCGCCCCACCTCCAGGGCGCCCACATCCACCTCCAAGTGGTTCGGCAGCTTTTCCGGCAGCCCCTCCACGGCCAGCTCCCGCACCAAGAGCTGCACGATGCCGCCCCGGCGGCTGAGCTCCTCCTCCCCCCGGGCCACCAGGGGCACCCGGGCGCGCACCTGCTCCTCGAGGTCCACCGCCAGGAAGTCGACGTGGATCATGCGGCCCGTCACCGGATCGCGCTGCAGCTCCTTGAGCACCGCCGGCACCGGACGGGCCTCTCCCGGCAACTCCAGGGTGAAAAGCCAGCCGTGGCCGGACGACCCCTCCTCCAGCAGCCGCTCGAAGCGATGCAGGTGGATCTGGATGGGCCGGGGCGGACGCTTGTGCCCGTACACCACCGCCGGCAGATAGCCGCCGGAGCGCACGCGCCGGGCGGCCCCCTTGCCCGTCTCCCGCTCCTGGGCCGACAAGGTCTGCGCCATCTTCTCCCAACCCCTTTCTAAACCGCGGGGCCCTCGAACAGCCTACTCACGGAGAGGTCCTCGTGTATCCTTATTATAGCCTCCCCCAAAAGAGGCGCAACCGACAGCACGGTGAAGCGGCCGCTTTGGGTCGCCGCCTGAGACAGGGGGATGGTGTCCGTCACCACCACCTCCCGGACGGACGAGGCCAAAAGCCGCGCCACCCCGGGACCGGAGAGCACGGCGTGGCTGCAGCAGGCGTAGACCTCCACCGCGCCTGCCGCCAGCAGCGCCTCGGCCCCCCGGGTGACCGTGCCCGCCGTGTCGATCATGTCGTCCATCATGATCACCCGCCGCCCCTGGACCTTGCCGATGATGTTCATCACCTCGGCTACCCCCGGCTCGGGACGCCGCTTGTCGATGAAGCCCAGGGGCACCCCCAGCCACTCGGCCAGCACCCGGGCCCGGGCCACGCCGCCCGCGTCGGGGGAGAAGACCATGGGGTTCTCCAGGTGCTTGCCCGCGAAGTACTCCCCCAGGATGAAGGTGCCCGTCAGGTGGTCCAGGGGGATGTCGAAGAAGCCTTGGATCTGGGGCGCGTGCAGATCCATGGTCAGCACCCGCCCGGCCCCGGCGGTGGTAACCAGGTTGGCCACCAGCTTGGCCGAGATGGGCTCGCGGCCCCGGGCCTTGCGGTCCTGGCGGGCGTAGGCGAAATAGGGGACCACCGCCGTGATCCGCCGCGCCGAGGCCCGGCGCAGGGCGTCGATCATCACCAGCAGCTCCATCAGGGACTCGTTCACCTGAGCGCACAGCGGCTGGACCACGAAGGCGTCCGTGCCGCGGACGTTCTCCCGAATGATCACCTGGATCTCCCCGTTGGAGAACCGCCCGGCCTCCGCCTCCCCAACCCTGATCCCCAGGTGGGCGGCGATGGCCTCCGCCAGGGGCCGGTTGGCGGTGCCCGTGAACAACTTCAAAGTCGCGTCCCGGTACCCGATCAAGTCCAAGTCCCCTTCCCGCGGCCGGAATCCAGGACGGTGTGCGGCCCCAGCCGCACCCTGTCGCCCGCCGTCACGCCCCGCAGAAACGTCCCCGCCCCCACGCGGCAGTCCCGCCCCAGCCGGGTGCGCCCCGCCAGGGTGACGCCCAAGCCCAGCCGGGTGTCCGCCCCCGCGGCCGCCTCCCAGTCCAGGACCACGGCGCCGGGCTCCTCCACCCGCACTCCCGCCCCCTGCAGCCGCTCCAGGATGCGCCCCCGCAGGGCCGCCTCGGCCCGCGCCAGTTGGCGGCGGTCGTTGACCCCCTCCAGGGCCGGCGCGTCGGGGGATGCCACCGCCGCCACCGTCTCCCCCGCCGCCACCATCGCCGCCACGCAATCCGTCAGGTAGTACTCGCCCTGGGCGTTGTCGGGCCGTACCCGCCCCAGGGCCCGGAGCAAGGGCTGGGTCCGGAAACAGTAGATCCCCGTGTTCACCTCCCCGATGGCCGCCTCGGCGGGGGTGGCATCGGACTCCTCCACGATGCGCGCCACCTGACCCGCCGCGTCCCGCACCACCCGCCCGTAGCCCGTGGGATCGGCCGGACGGGCCGTGAGGAGGGTGGCCGCCGCCGGCCCGGCCAGGTGGGCCGCCAGCAGAGGAGTGAGCTGGGCCGCCGTCACCAGCGGGGTGTCGCCGCACAGCACCAGAGCGTGGCCGCCGCCGGGGAGGAACCGCGCCGCCGCCGCCACCGCGTCGGCGGTCCCCCGGGGAGCCTCCTGCACCGCCCAGTCCACCGTCTCCCCCAGGGCGCGGCGCACCGCTCGGTCCTCGGCGGGGATGACCACCACCGCTCGCCCCATGCCGAGCTCGGCCACCGCGTCCAGCACGTAGCGGATCATCGGCCGCCCCGCCAGGGGATGCAGCACCTTGGGCAGCCGGGAGCGCATCCGCTTGCCCTGCCCCGCCGCCAGGATCAGCGCCCGGACGGCATCCCCCGCACCGCTCAACCCAGCGCCGCCCGCACCAGCTGCAGGTCCTGGGGCCAATCCACGTCCACGCCCACCTCGGGATCGGGGCTGACCACCGCCGCGCCCGGAAAACCCAAAAGCTCGGAGGCCCGGGCCTCCACCTGCCCCAGGGTCAACCGGTGGGTGAGGTAGCGCAGCACGAAGGTCCACCCCAAAAGCCCGAGCAGCTTCCAGGGTCGCTTGCGGTAGGCGAAGACCCGCCGGCCCTGCTCCAGGGCGGCCGCTACGGCCGCGGGCTCCGCCAGAAACAGGTTGCCCCCGGTGAAAGTCCCGTCGGCCAGGGTCACGTAGGTGCGCCGCACCAGGGGGTACTTGGCCTCCGCCAGCTCCCGGCGCACCACGGGATAGTGCAGGCGGGCCGGCCGCGCCGCGCACTGCTTCAGGAACCGGTCGACCATGGGCCCGCTGATCAGGGGGATGTCCGAGGTGGCGATGAGAACCTTGCCCGCGGGCTCCAGGGCCGCCAGCCCCGCTTGCACGTTGTCGAAGACCGTCTCCCCCATGGGCACCAGCAGGAAGGGGTGCTCCCGGACCAGCTCCCCCAACTGGGGCGGGCCCACCACGGCGACGCGTCCCACTTCCTGGGCTGCGGCCAGGGCCGCCAGCACGTAGCTGACCATGGGCCGCCCCCCCACGTCCAACAGGGCCTCGTAGGGGACGTCGCTGACCTCCCGGAACGCCCCCTGGTTGAGACGCCCGGCCAGCACCACGGCATCCACCGGCACGCGCAAACCCCCTCTTGCTCTCCCTAGCCTATATTCGCCTCCGGAACGCAGATTCCTCTCCGGGCCACCCGGCAGGGAAGCACGGACCAGCCGGGAGCGGGGGAGAGGGACGCGGCCAGCCGCCGCGCCGCCTCCCGGTCCGCCGCCAGGGCAAAAACCGTGGGGCCGCTGCCGGACATGGCCACTCCCGTCGCCCCCGCCGCCAGGAGCATCCCGCGGGCCGCCGCCACCTCAGGCTGCAGCCGACGGGCCACCGGCTCCAGGTCGTTGCCCACCGCGCAGGCCAGCTCCTGCCGGTCCCCCGCGGTCAGAGCCCGCACCACCCCGGGCGTGTGCCGCGCACTGGGCGAGGGCGCGGCGTCCCAGCCCCGGTAGACCGCCGCCGTGGCCAAAGACGCAGGCGGATGCACCAGCACCACCCCCAAGCCCCGCGGCAGCGGCAGGGAGGTGAGCCGCTCTCCCCGGCCCCGGCCCAGGGCCGTGCCGCCCTCCAGGGCGAAGGGCACGTCGGCGCCCAGCTCCCCGGCCAGCCGGAGCAAGGCCCCGTCGGACAGGCCCAGCTCCCACAGGCGGTTCAGCCCCCACAGCACGGCGGCTGCGTCGGCGCTGCCCCCCGCCAGGCCGGCGGCCACCGGGATGGCCTTCACGATCTCGATCACCACTCCCCGCCGCTCCCCCGCGGTCCGCCGCAAGAGTTCCGCCGCGCACACGGCCAGGTTGCCCTCGCCCGGGGGCACTCCCGGGTGGTCGCAGCGCACGGTCACCTTGGCTGGCGCCTCCCGGAGGGTCACCCGATCCGCCAGGTCCACCGATTGCAGCACGGTTTCCACGGCATGGTAGCCGTCGGGGAGGCGGCCCAGCACGTCCAGGCTGAGGTTGATCTTGGCCCGGGCCAAGAGCGTCAGCTGGCGCATTCCAAAAGCTGTGGCAATCCGGTGAGGTCCTCCAGCGCCGCCGCGGGGGGAGGACCCGGGGGCCAGTTCCCGAAGCCTTGCCCCACCACCACCAGGGGAAAGCCGCCCCGCCGGGCGGCAACGAGATCCGCCGGCGAGTCCCCCACCGCCAGCCATCCCAGCTTGGCGGCCTCATCCAGCCGCCCCGCCAGGATCTGCGCGTCGGGGAAGTCCCGGCCCAGGAAGGCCTTCAGGAAGGGGTAGGGGTGGGGCTTGCCCAAAGCGCCGGGAGCAAGGCCCGCCGCCGCCTCCGCCGCGGCCACCGCGTCGTGGGTCACCACCGCCTCGGGAGCGAAGAGCTCCCAAAGCCCCGCCTCCTCCAGGGGGCGGCGCGCCTCCAGGGCCGGACGCCCCGTGGCGATGCCCAGCACCCGGCCCCGGGCCACCTCCTCCAGCACCCGCCGGGCCTCGGGGGGACTCAAGAGCAGCCGCTCCCGCCGGAGGAGGCCCTCCTTGCCGGGCTGGGAGGGTGGACGACCGTAGGTTTGCTCAAAGAGGGCGTCTCCCAGGTACCACTCCTGGAACACCCCCCGGCACCAGGTCTCCAGGGGATCCCCCGGCCGGCAGGGGAAGTCCAGTTCCCGGGTCAGGTAGGCGTGCAGCGGCTCGGTCGGCTCCTTGCGAAAACGCGTCGCCAAGCCCGTGGCGGGGCCCCGCCCCCAGCGGCGTCCCAGCTTGGCCAGTCCCTCGGGGGACCAATCCGGCCCCGCCCCCGCCGCCGCCAGCTGGAAGGCCGCCAGGACGTAGGCCAGGTCCCAGTTGCTGTTGACGCCGCCGGCCTTCACCGCCCGCAGCACCCGGCCCTCCTCCAGGAACCGCCGGCGAAGGCCGGCCACCTGGGCGGGCGGCGGATCGGGCCGAAAGCCCCGCCCAAGGCCCAGGTAGCGGGGGGAGGCCACCAGCTCCCACACCGTGAGCACCGCGGCCTCCCAGTAGCGCTCCTCGCTGGTGAGCACCCCGTCCAGGTCCAACACCACCCGGCGCACCCCCCGGATCAAAGCTGGACGTCCACCTCGAGCTCCCGGGGACCCGCCACCCCCGGCGTGATGCCCTCCCGCCACGGCCGGCGGGCCATGGCCGCCCCCAGGCTCTCCCCCAAGGCGCGAAAGAGGCTCTCCCACATGTGGTGGCCGTTCTTGCCCTTCAGGACGTCGGCGTGCAGGGTGCAGCCGCCGCCCTGCACGAAACCCTCGAAGAAGGCGGCGATGTCCTCCGACTGCATCCCCTCCACCCGCTCCGGCAGCCCCACCTGGTGGTCCATGGCCAGGAGGGCACGGCCCTCGAAGCTCACCACCACCCGGGACAAGGCCTCGTCGATGGTGCTCAGGGCCCAACCGTAGCCCACGGCGCCGTGCTCCCGGGTGCGGGCCAGGTAGGTGGCCACGGCCCGGCCCAAGGCATCCCCCACGTCCTCCAGGACCACGTGGGCCAGCTGGAAGGAAGTCAAGCGCACCGCCACCTCCAGGTTGACCTCGGCGCGCCAGGCGATGTGCTCCAAAAGGTGGTTGAAGAAGGGCAGGGGCGTCTCGATCCTGTCGCGCAGCTTGGGATCCCGCGGCCCCAGGTTCAGGGCCACCTCGATCTCGGACTCGGTGGTCCGTCGGCTGACCCGCACCAGACCCTCGCTCATCATGGTTTTGTCCTCCCCTCCACCGCCCGGGCGTGCGCCTCGAAGCCCTCCGCCGCCGCGAAGCGCCGGGCGTGGGGACCAAGGTGCGCAAACCCCTGGGCGGAAACGTAGGCCACCGAGGAGCGCTTGAGAAAGTCGTGCACCGACAGGGCCGAGTAGGTGCGCGCGAAGCCGCCCGTGGGCAGGATGGCGTTGGGCCCCAAAAGGAAGTTCGCCAGGGTGATGGGGGTGTGCTCCCCCAGCAGGATCTCCCCGGCGTGGTGCAGCCGCGGCAAGAGTTCCCAGGGGTCGCGCACCAGCACCTCCATGTGCTCGGGAGCGAAGGCGTTGACGAACTCCACCGCCGCGTCCAGGTCCTCGGTCAAGATCGCCCCGCCCCGGGCGCCGCCCAGCACCGCCTCCACGAACCCCCGCCGATAGGGGGAAAGATTCTCCACCAGGCGATCCACCTCCCGGCCGACCGAGCGGGCCAGCTCCCGGGAGGGGGTAACCAGCAGGGCGGCGGAGTCGGGGCCGTGCTCGGCCTCGATGCACAGATCCAGGGCGGCCACCGCCGGGTCGACCGTCTCGTCGGCCAGGATGACCGCCTCGCTGGGCCCCGCCGGCACCCCCACGTCCAGCTGTCCGAACAGGTAGCGCTTGGCGGCGGTGACGTAGCCGCTGCCCGGGCCCAGGATCTTGCCGCAGCGCGGCACGCTCTCGGTGCCGAAGGCCACGGCGGCCACCGCCTGGATGCCCCCCACCCGGTACAGCTCCGTCACCCCGGTCAGGTGGGCGGCCGCCAGCACCGCCGGATCCACCCCGCCCTGCGGGTTGGGGGGCGTCAGCACCACCACCCGCTCCACTCCCGCCACCCGGGCCGGGATCGCCAGCATCAGGAGCACCGAGGGGAAGCTGCCCTTGCCCCGCGGCACGTACAGGGCCACGTCGGGGATGGGGGACACCTTCTCCCCCACCAGCACGCCGTGCTCCTCGGGCAAAAACCACAGGGGAACGGGCATTTGCGCCCGGTGAAAAGCCTCGATGTTGCGCGCGGCCAGGCGCAGGGTGTCCCGCAATTCCCGGTCCAAACCCTCGTAGGCGGCGCGGATCTCCTCCGGCCCAACCCGCAGGGGCACCCCCGTCAGGTCCACCCCGTCCCAGCGGCGGGTATATTCCAAGAGGGCGGCATCCCCCTCCCGGCGCACCCGCTCCACCACTTCCCGCACCAGTTCCCAGTGGGAGGCGATATCCACCTCCGAACGGCGAAGCACCGCCGTGCGCTCCGCCTCCGCCAGCTCGCGCCACACCCGCACCTGCAAGTTCCCGGCCCCTTTCCGCGGCAGCGTTCCTATGTTTGTGTTCGCCGCCGCTTTCCCTTTCCCCTTCCGGGAGGGGCCGGAAAGGAGCCGTCCCAGCCTTAGTCCTGGCCGCTGGGGTGCGCCACGCCGGCGACCACCTCCCGCTGGGACATGCGGCAATTGCCCTGCAGCATCGCCCCGTCGGCCACCGCCAGCTTGGCCACCACCACGTCCCCGTAGACCTTGCCGCTGGGGGCCAGTTCCAGCTCGCCCCCCGCCTCCACGTCGCCGGTCACCTCCCCCGCCACGAAGACGTTGCGGGCTTGGATCCTGGCCCGCACCTGGGCGCCCTCGCCGATGAACAGGTCGCCCTCCAGCCGGATGCTCCCGCTCACCCGCCCGTCCACCCGCATGGACATGCCGCCGGTGAGGTCGCCCTCCACCGCGCACTCCTTGCCGATGACGGTGTCCACCGTGTGCAGCCGCTTTCTGCCGAACATCCCCATCGCCTCCCCCTCAGATTCGTCGACTCAGGTCCAGATAGGGGGCCGGGTTCATCGGCGTCCCGTGGTACATCACCTGGTAATGCACGTGGGGACCCGTGGACCAGCCGGTGTCTCCCACGTAGCCGATGACCTGGCCCCGCGTGACCTGCTGGCCCACCCGCACGCCGATGCTGGACATGTGGGCGTAGAGGGTGGAGAAGCCGTTGCCGTCGGCCAGCTCCACCACGTTGCCGTAGCCGGTCTCCCACCCGGCGTGCTCCACGGTGCCGTAGGCCGTGGCCACGATGGGCGTGCCCAGCGGTGCCCCGATGTCCACCCCCTCGTGGAATTCCCGGCCCCAGCCCAGCGGCGAGTTGCGCCAGCCGAAGGGCGAGGTGATCACCCCCTGGGTCGGCCAAATGGAAGGCACCGACCGCAGGAAGCTGGCGTCGCTCAGGAGCGTTCCGTGCAGCGCGCGGGCGGCCTGCTCCGCCTGGGGCAGGGTCTGGCGCAGGGAGGCCAGGGTCAGCTCCAGGTCCCGGGTGCGGCTGATGCCGCCCCGGGACAGCACCGGCAGGCTGCCCTGGGCCGGCACGAAGGGCCCGATGGGCAGCCCCTGCTTCTGCTGGCGCAGCAGGGTGCTGATCTCTCCCTCTTGGGCCTTCAAGTGCTGCACCGTGCCGGCGATGGACTGAGCCTCGCGGTGCAGATGCGCCAGCTGCGCCGCCTGGTGGCGGTTGGCCGCCTTCAGGGCCTCAAGCTCGGCGGCTTTCTGGGATACGGCCCGGTAGAGCAGGCCCAGATAGACCAGTCCGCCCACAAACAGGAGCACGGTGATCCCCAAGGCCAACATAGCGCGCGGCTGCACCAGCAGCCGCCGCGCCTGGGCCCCGGCATGGGGAACGATCAGCAGTGTAAAGCCTCTCTTGGTCATTTAACTTCCTTCCGGGTAATTGTGTTTTCGGCAAATCTCTTCGCACGGTTGCGGTCGGTTTTTGTCCGTGGACCGATTTCCTTCGCGATTGTTTGGCGGATCTCCTGCCGCTGGAATAAATTGTCCCCAAAGTGGCACGGAACCATCCGGCTGCCCCTTTGCCTTTGGCCCGCCGGGCGCTATAATGGCGCTGTCAGCCGAAAGCGCGACAGGAGGAGATTTAGTGGCCCGCACCACCTTCTACATCACCACCCCCATCTACTATCCCAGCGACGACCTGCACGTCGGCCACGCCTACACCACCGTGGCGGCCGACGCCCTGGCCCGCTTCCACCGGCTGCGCGGCGAGGAGGTCTTCTTCCTCACCGGCACCGACGAGCACGGGCAGAAGATCGAGCGGCGCGCCGCCGCGGCCGGGCTGGCTCCCGCGCCCTTCGTGGAGGGCATCGTGGCGGGCATTCGTTCGCTCTGGGAGCAGCTGGGCATCTCCCACGACGGCTTTTTGCGCACCACCGAGGAGCGCCACGCCCGGGCGGTGCAGGAGGTCTTCCGCACCCTGCGGGACCGGGGCGACATCTACAAGGCCTCCTACGAGGGCTGGTACTGCACGCCCTGCGAGGCCTTCTGGCTGCCCAGCAAGCTGGTGGACGGCAACTGCCCCGATTGCGGACGCCCCGTGGAGCGGCTGCGGGAGGAGAGCTACTTCTTCCGCCTCTCCCGCTACCAAAAGCGCCTCTTGGCCCACCTGGAGGAACACCCCGATTTCGTCCAGCCGCCCTCCCGGCGCAACGAGATGCTGAATTTCGTCCGCCAGGGACTGGAGGACCTGAGCATCTCCCGCACCTCCTTCAGCTGGGGGATCCCGGTTCCCGACGACCCGGACCACGTGATCTACGTCTGGTTCGACGCCCTGTTGAACTACCTCTCCGGGATCGGCTACCCCGACGAGGGCTTCCGCCATTGGTGGCCGGCCCAGCTCCACCTGGTGGGCAAGGAGATCGTGCGCTTCCACGCCGTCATCTGGCCCTGCATCCTGATGGCCCTGGACCTGCCCCTGCCGGAGCGGGTCTACGGCCACGGCTGGCTGCTGATGGGAGACACCAAGATGTCCAAGTCCCGGGGCAACACCGTGGATCCGCGCCAGCTCATCCAGCGCTACGGCCGGGACGCCCTGCGCTATTTCCTCCTGCGGGAGGTGCCCTTCGGCTCCGACGGCGCATACAGCGAGGAAGCCCTGGTGCGGCGCACCAATGTAGACCTGGCCAACGACCTGGGCAACCTGCTCTCCCGCACCACGGCCATGATCGAGCGCTTCGCGGGCGGGGTGATCCCCCCCGGGGGGGCAGACCCCGGCGGCCTGGCCCGGCTCTCCGAAGAGGTGACGGGGGAGGTGACCCGGGCCCTGGAGGGGCTCGAGCTGTCCGGAGCGCTCACCGCCGTGTGGCGCCTGGTGGCCCGGGCCAACAAGCTGATCGAGGAGCGCTCCCCCTGGGCCCTGGCCAAAGCCGGCGACCCGGCCCTGGATCCCCTCCTCTATTCCCTGGCCGAGACCCTGCGGGTCACCGCGGTGCTGCTTGCCCCCTTCCTGATGGACACGCCGGGGCGCATCCTGGAGCAGTTGGGCTCCCCCGCCGCGCCCGCCTGGGCCGACGCCGCCTGGGGCGGGCTGGTCCCCGGCACCCGCATCCGCCGCGGCGCGCCGCTCTTCCCGCGCCTGGTCCCCGACCCTGCCGGCCCGCAGCATCCGGCCGCTGTGCCCGCGGCCCCGCCCGAGGAGGTCTCCCTGGAGGAGTTCCAGCGCTTGGACCTGCGCATCGCCACCGTGCGGGAAGCCTCGCAGGTGGCGGGCGCCGACCGGCTGCTGCGGCTGTCCTTGGCGCTGGACGGCGAGGTGCGCACCGTGGTGGCCGGCATCGCCGCCGCCTATCGGCCGGAGGACCTGGTGGGACGGCAGGTGCTCTTCTTGGCCAACCTGCGTCCGGCGCGGATCCGGGGCGTCACCTCCCAGGGGATGATCCTGGCCGCCTCCGGTTCCGACGGTCCCCGCCTTTTGTCTCCCGACCGGGACGTGCCCGACGGCACCCGGGTGCGCTGACCCGGTGACCCCCCTGGCCGACACCCATTGCCACCTGGACCTGCCCGCCTTCGCCGCGGACCTGCCCCAGGTGGTGGAGCGCGCCCGGCAGGCCGGGCTGGGAGTGCTTTTGAACCCCGGCGCGGATCTGGACTCCTCCCGACGCGCCGTAGCCCTTTCCCGCGCCGACGAGTTGTTCCGGGCCGGCGTCGGGATGCACCCCCACGAAGCCGCCGCCTGGCGGCACACGGCAGGCGAGTTGGCCGAGCTGGCCCGCGCCCCGGAGGTGGTGGCCATCGGGGAGATCGGCCTGGACTACCACTACGACCTGGCCCCGCGGGAGCTCCAGCGGGAGGCCCTGGCCGGTCAGCTCTCCCTGGCCCGCCGCCTGAACCTGCCCGTGCTCCTGCACCACCGGGATGCGGCGGCGGACTTTCTGGCCATCCTGCGCCGGGAGGGCCTGCCTGCCGCAGGGGGCGTGGTCCACGCCTTCACCGGCGACCTCGCCTTCGCCGGGGCCTTGTTGGACCTGGGATTGCACCTCGGGTTGGGCGGCATGCTCACCTTCCCCCGGGCCCAGGAATTGCGGGAGGTGGCCCGCTGGACCCCCCTGGACCGGACGCTGCTCGAGACCGACGCCCCCTATCTAACCCCCGTGCCCCTACGGGGCCGGCGCAACGAGCCGGCCTTCATTACGTTCGTTAGAGACCGTCTGGCTACCCTACGGGGTATCAGCCCGGAAGAGACGGCTTCCAGGACCACCAGCAACGCCGCACGCCTTTTCAGGTTGCCGCATCTCCTTTGACAAGTTAGGTTGCCGGCTGATAGGATGGGTGCGGCCGTTTTTGAAACGGGTCCTCAGAAGGAGGCCGCATGCAGAAGACCATCAGTGTGCTGGCCGTGGTCCTGGTCCTCGCCGCCGCGGCGGCGGCGGGGGCGGCCGCGGTCGGCAAGACGAACCGCACGGGGGCGAAGACCCAGGCTTCCGGACCCCAGGAGGCCCTGCGCCCCGGGGTGTGGCCGGTGGCCGCGGGCGCTCGTCCGGTGGTGCTGGACCTGGCCGGTCAGCGCCTGGGCCGCTGGACCACGGCTCCCACGGTGTCCGGCACCCTGGCCGAGTGGGGCTTCGCCCCCTCGCCCCTGGACCGCATCGCTCCCGCTCCCGGAACGACCCTGGTGGCGGACGCCGCAGTGCACATCACCCAGGTGCAAAAGCTGGTCACCAACCGCCGGGTGCCCCTGCCCTACCAGACCACCACCCAGAGCGACCCCAGCCTCTTCGCCGGCTTCTCCCACCCCGTCTCCTACGGCCAGGACGGCCTGGCCCTGGAGCGCATCGTCACCACCTACGTGAACGGCAAGGCCGCGGCCAGCCAGATCCTCTCCCAGCGGGTGCTCAGGCCCCCGGTAAACGCCGTGCTGGCCGTCGGCACGCTGCACGTCCTGTACCGCGGCGGCTCGCCCTTGCGCTTCAGCAAGGCTCTGAACATGCTCTCCACAGGCTACTATCCGAGCCCGACCTGGTCCAATGGCTACACCGCCACCGGCGTGCGCGCCACCTTCGGCATCGTCGCCGTGGACCCCTCGGTGATCCCCCTGGGCAGTCGGTTGTACATCCCCGGCTACGGCTACGCCTTGGCCGCCGACACCGGCGGCGCCATCGTGGGGAACCGCATCGACCTGTGCTTCGACTCGGAGCAGCAGGCCCTGGACTGGGGGGTGCGCGAGATGCGGGTGTACGTGCTGAGCTGGGGCTAGGGCGCGGGAGCGAGGCCGTCGGCGGGACACTTTCGCCGGCGGCCTTTCCCTGTCCGGCCGGGACCTCGATTGACCGGGGAGCGCGCCGGGCGTATAATCGAGGCAACGATGCTCCGCGGAAGGATCTGCTCTTGTCCGGTAAGCTGACCTCTCCCTCGGTGTTGCATGAACTCTTGAGGCGGCATGGTGTCACGCCTCGCCGGCGTTGGGGCCAGAACTTCCTCATCGACGAGAACATCCTGCGCAAGATCCCTCGGGCGGCCCAGATCGCCCCCGGGGATGAGGTGCTGGAGGTGGGGCCGGGACCCGGAGCCCTGACCGTGGCCCTGGCCCAGGCGGGCGCCCGGGTCTGGGCCGTGGAGCTGGATCCGCGCCTGATGGGCGTGTTGGCCGAGACCACCGCCGCCTATCCCCAGGTGCACCCGGTGCAGGCGGACATCCTGACTTGGCCGTGGAGCGAGCACCTGGCCCCGGAGCGCACCAAGGTGGTTTCCAACCTGCCCTACTACCTGATCTCCCCGCTTTTGGGGCGCCTCCTGGCGGACCGCTTCCCGCTGCTGGTGCTCCTGGTGCAGCAGGAGGTGGCCCATCGCTTGCTGGCCCGTCCCGGACAGGCGGACTACGGCAGCCTGTCCGTGCGCGTGGCGTACCACGCCACGGGAGAAATCATCGCCCGGGTCTCCCCCGGCGCCTTCTATCCGCGGCCGGAGGTGGCCTCGGCCGTGGTGCGCTTGACTCGCCGTCCGGTGCCGCCCGTCGCGGTGGACGAGGCGGCGCTCTTCGCGGTGGTCCGGGCCGCCTTCGGACACCGGCGCAAGACGCTGCGCACCGCCCTGGCCCAGGGTCTCTCCCTCCCGGCGGAAAAGGTGCGCTCCCTGCTCGCCGCCGCCGCCATCGACGGGGAACGCCGGGGGGAGACGTTGACCCTGGAGGAGTTCGCCATGCTGGCCGCAGCCCTTTCCCGACGGGAGGTAGACCCGGGATGAATTTCATCAGTCCCACCCGGGGCGAGATGTCCCTCAACACCATGTTCCAAGACATCCTGGCTTTCGTGGCCGCGGATCCTGAGGCCGGGTACAAGCTGATCATCGGCAGCGACTCCCACACCCGGGACGACCTGTGCTTCGTCACCGCCGTGGTGATCCACCGGGTCGGCAAGGGCGCCCGCTACTACTACCAGCGCCATCACCAGCGGCGGATGTACAGCTTGCGCCAGCGGATCTACCACGAGGCGTCCCGAAGCCTGGAGGTGGCGAGCCGACTGGCCGAGCTGCTGTCCGCCAACGGCTCCGACCTGAACGTGGAGATCCACCTGGACATCGGCCAGTCGGGGGAGACCCGCGAGCTGATCCGCGAGATCGTGGGCATGGTGGTGGGCAGCGGCTTCGACGCCAAGATCAAGCCCGAATCCTACGGCGCCTCCAAGGTGGCCGACAAGCACAGCAAGTGAGCCGCCCGCCCCGCCGAATCTGACCGGGGGCGCCTTTGGGTGTCCGGGTTGGCCTGGGGTGAATCTTGACAGAAACCGTCCATAGATGATATTATAGATCGGATTAGGGAGGTATGCGGGAGAGGAAGTGATGGGAGCTTGGCCGCCAAGCAGGTCCTGAACAAGATTCGGGAGGACCTGGACGCCCTGGTGGGCGAGAAGATCCGGGTGAAGGCCAACCGAGGACGCAAGAAGGTTGACGAGCAGGAAGGGGTCTTGGAGAAGACCTATCCGCACATTTTTCTGATCAGGGTTTTGGACCAGCCGGGCCAGGAGCGGCTGGTGTCCTACAGCTACACCGACATTCTCACCTCCAGCGTGGAATTGGAAGTGCACCGGGAGACGGAGGAAATCGAGGGCGCCCTGTCCTAAGGCGGGATCGGATCATCGATCCCGCTTCGTCTTTCGGCAGGAGCAGCGCCACCCTGCGCCGAAACTATCGGGGAGGGGGGCGGAGCCTTTGGAGGAACTGCTGGATTTCATCCGCCGCAACCCCCGGGTGCGGTTGAGGCTGACCTGCCCGGTCGGGCCGGGTTCCCTGAGCCTGGACCTGAGCAGCCTGGCCCAGGTGCAAGACGGCGTCCTGGAGCTGCGGGACCAGGTCATGAACACGCTGCACCTTAGCCTCCCTCTGGACGGCATCACCGCGCTGCACTGCTCCCCCGGTGAGGTGGCTTGCACGCTGTCCGGCGAGGCCCGCCTCACCCTGGCGGCGGTTTGCGACCCGCTGGCGGAGGAGCGCTGCCGGGAGGTGGTCGGCGCCTTCGAGGTGGAGCTGGGCGGGCCGTGGGGCATCCTCACCCCTTACGAGCGGGAGACCATCCGGGAATGGCTGAGCGCGTGGCCTCCGGAGCTGGTGCAGGAAGCCCTGCGGCGGGCGGTCCAGGCCGGCGCCCGAAATCTGCGCTACATGGACCGGATCCTGGTGAGCTGGTCCAAGAGCCAGGTGCGCTCGCTGGAGGACGTGCGCAACCTGGATGAGCAATTCGCCGCACGGGGAGGGGATAGCCATCGGCGCAAGGCGCTCCGGCGCGAGCGCGTTCCCAGTCAGGCCGCTTACCGACCCAGCGAGGTCGACTGGGAACACGAACCACCCCTGTGATCCGTCCCGCTGCCTGAGTTGCCGGCTGGAGCGCACCGTGCAAAGTTGCCCCACCTTCGCCCGCAACTGGCAGGAGCTATTGGTATTGGCCGGTATTCCCCGCCGCTACCACGATGCAGACCAACTCTTGTACAGCCCCCCCGCCGGCTTGGAGAAGCTGTACCAGAAGGTGTGGGAGTTCTTGGAAGACCTGCCCGTCCAGGTGGCGCAAGGCCGGGGGCTACTGCTCAAGGGCAACGTGGGAACCTCCAAGACCACCGTGGCCGTGGGGGTGGCGCTGCAGTTCCTGAAGCTGTCCTGCGAGCCGGAGCTGTTGGACCTGTGGGCCAAGCCACGCTCCGCTCCGGTGCTCTTTGTAACCATGGCCACTCTGGTGGAGAACATCCTCTCCCTGAAGCCGTCCAACCCGGCGGAGTGGGCCCGCTACGAGCAGCGCCTGCGCCGCGTGCCGCTCTTGATCTTGGACGACCTGGGGGCGGAACAGCCCGACGATTGGATCCACGCCAAGCTGGACGCCCTGATGGCCGAGCGCTACAACAACCTGCGCTCCACCTTGATCACCACCAACCTCAGCACGGACAAGCTGCGGGACAAGTATGCCGAGCGGATCATCGATCGGTTGCGCTCTTGTCTGCAGCAGCTGGATTTCGGAGGCAAGAGCCTGCGCACTCCCCCGCTCCCCGTCTCCTGAGCCTTGTGAACCGGCGGCCCGGCGGATCATCCCGCCGGGCCGCTCAACTTTGCTCCCCCAAAAGCACCCGCTGCAGATCGTAACGACGCTGCGCCGCGGTAAGCGCGATCAGCCGGTCTCCCCCCTGCAGCACCGTGTCCCCCCGGGGCACGATGACCTTGTCCCGTCGCAGGACGGACACCAACAGACAACCCTCCGGAAAGGCGACGTCCTTCACCTGGTGCTCCGCCACCGGGGAGCTGCGGGGCAGCACCACCTCCAGGATGGTCATCTCCCCGCTTTGGAAGGTGAGCAGGGTGGTGATCTTGCGCGTCACCACCTCCATCTCGATCAGGTTGGCGATCACGGCGGTGCTGGAGACCGTCCTGGCGGCCCCCAACTCCCTGAACACCTGCTCGTTGCGCGGGTTGTTGATCCGGGCGATGGCCCGGGCCACGTGGAATTTCTTGCGGGCCAGCTGGCAGATCACGAAGTTGTCCTCGTCCTCGCCGGTGAGGGCCACCACCACGTCGGCCCTGGCGCAGCCAGCCTCCTCCAGCACCTGGGGCTTGGCTCCGTCGCCGCACACCACGATGTCTCCGAACTCGTCCTCCAGCTTGGCGCACTTGACCGGGTTCTTCTCCACCACCGTGACCTCGCGCTCCTGGCGCAGCAGGGTCTTGGTCAGGTAGTAGCCGATCTTCCCGCCGCCCACCAAGATGACGTACACGGCTAGGCCCCCCCCCCGGCCAGCAGCTGCTCCTTGACCGGCAGCACCGCCAGGCGCGTGGGGCACACGGTGGGCACCCCCAGGGCCTGGAACACCGACTCCACCCGCAGATCGTTGACCCGCGCCACCACGCGGGGCACCTGAAAGATCTGCTGGGCGGTCTGGGCGATCATGATGTTGGCGTTGTCCAGGTCGGTGAGGGCGGCCACCGCCTCGGCTCGATCGATGCCGGCCTGGCGCAGGACGTCGATGTCGATGCCGGTGCCGACGATGCGCTGGACTTGCGCGTCCCGGCCCAGCCGCTCCAGGGACTCGGCCCGCCGGTCCACCACCGCCACCTGGTGACCCTCTCCCGCCAGTTCCTGGGCCACCGCGGCGCCCAGGCGGCCGCAGCCCACCACGATCACGTACACCGCCCCTATCCCCCCTCCGCGGCAGAGTGCTCCCGCCAGCGGGCCCCCCAGCGCTCGGCGTACACCAGCCGCTCCAGGGGATAGCGGCGACCCCAGCCCACCGTCTCCAGCACCGGCTGGGCGGGAAAGGACGGCGTATAGCCGATGCAAAGCAGGGCAATGGGGTTCACGTGCGGCGGGATGCCCAAGATCTCCTGCACGTCCCCCTTGCGGAAGATGCTTACCCACCCCACGGCCACCCCCTCCACCCGCGCCGCCAGCCACAGGTTCTGGATGGCACAAGCGGTGCTGTACAGATCCGTGGCCGCGTCGCTGTTGCGGCCCAGGACGTGGGGCCCCTCCCGGGTCGGATCGGAGGTCACGCATATCAACACCGGCGCCTCGACTATCCCCTCTACCTTCAACGAAAGAAACTTCTCGGCCCGGGCGGGATCCGCCTCGAACACGCAGGCGGTCGCTCGCCGCTCCCGGTCCACCGCCGCCTTCAAGGCGGCCTTGACCGCACCGTCGCGCACCACCAGGAAGTTCCAAGGCTGCATGAAGCCCACGGAGCCGGCGTGGTGGGCCGCGTCCAACAGGCGCCACAGGAGGGCGTCGTCCACCGGGTCGGGCAGGAACACGCGGATGTCCCGCCGGCGATAGATCGCCTTGTACACCGCGTCCCGTTCGGCCGCGGTGAAGTCAGGGCCGGGGCGAGCGGCCGCCTGGTCAGACATAGGTCTCCTCCCCACGGGAAAGATATCTGCGGCCGCGAACGGTCCGCTGCCTTAGCTTCGACGCCCTGGGCAAAAATCCTCCGGCCGCCCCCGGAAAGTGTTGACCCTCCCCGGCCAGGCTGATATCATAACGGCGAGGTCGGGTTTAGGTCAGCAACGGGCTGCAGCAAGGCTGGCAGCTCGAAGCCGTAACGCGGCGTAGGCGGGAGGTGAGGCCCCGAGACGGCTTTTGGGCTGGGATTTTTTGCCTGCTCGCATTTTCAGAAGGGAGAGTGACCCATGTCGCTCATCATCACCGAGGAATGCATCAACTGCGGCGCGTGCGAGGGCGAGTGCCCCAACGAGGCCATCAGTGCGGCGGAGGACATCTACATCATCGAGGCTGCCAAGTGCACCGAGTGTCTCGGTTTTTACGACACCCAGCAATGCGTGGATGTTTGCCCCGTGGACTGCATCCCGCTGGATCCCGACCATCCGGAGACCAGGGAGCAGCTCATGGCCAAATATGAGCAGCTGCATCCCGGCCGCCCGCCGGAAAAGCTGGACAGCTGGCAGGCGCCCGAGAAGTAGGACCAAGAGCGGGGAGGGTCAGCCCTCCCCGCTTCGTCGTTCCAGGCGAAGCCTGCGATAGGCAGTCTGGTCCACGAAGGCCTTGCCCTGGTGGCTGGTGGCCGAGAACATAAAGCTCCGGTCGCCCTGGAACCAGGCGGCGGGCAGGGAAAACTGCAGGTAGCGGCCGGCAACCACCGGGCGCTCGGCCAGGATCCGGCTATGGGTGGGGGTCCACACCCGCAGGGGCTGGCCCAAGGCCGCCGTCACCCGCAGCGGCTGCAGCCGGTCGCCCCCCGGCACGGCGAGAAAACGATAGAAGTTGACCTGGTAGCGCACCTGGGAGTCCACCGGCGTGCGCACCTGCACGCGTACGTACAGCTCGGCGTCGTTCAGGGCCAGGTACAGCGCCCGGAAGTCCCCCGCGCCGTCCAAATCGCGGCGCACCGTGTCCCCCACGGGATCCAGGATCACCGGCGCGATCCCGGGCCAGCGCCCCGGTCCGGACCCGGGCCGACTCCCGGCGGGTATCCGGGGCACGTCCCCGGCGGGATAGTACCCGAACAGCTCGCTGGAGCGGTCGAAGCTCAACAGGAAGTCCTTCATCATCATGGTCTGGGTGCGAAACTCCTCAATGGCCTGCAGCTTCAGCCGCACCGTGGCCGCCGTCAGCGGGTAGCGGTACCAGCGGGTTCCGGTGTGCAAGAGCTGGCGCGGCG
Organism: Bacillota bacterium; assembly: GCA_021810565.1. GTDB lineage: Bacteria > Bacillota > Sulfobacillia > JAJZIM01 > JAJZIM01 > JAJZIM01. Next base: position 2,870 of record JAJZIM010000016.1, on the reverse strand, counting down.
GCACCAGGGGCAGGCTGGGGTGGTACCCCTTGGGCAGCGGCCACTCGCCGCGGTGGATCAGGTAGGTGTAGACCTGGACCCTGCGCGCCCAAAGCTCACCCGCGTCGCGCAGCTCCTGCAGGGCCGTGCGGCTGAAGACCCCCGTGGCCCAGTGGTCGGGATGCACGTCGTTGGGATGCAGGGTGATGAGGAGGTCAGGGCGGACCTGCTCCAAGATGGCGCGCAGCTCGGACAGCTCGCTGGGGGCGGTGTAGCTCGCCCCCGGTCGCCAGGCGTTGCGGTAGGGCGCTGCGGTCACCCGGGTGTACAGGGAGCGGTAGGGATGGTCGGGATTCCAGTAATGCAGCCACAGCTGCGCCGTACCCAGGTCGGGGAAACCGAGGAAGAAAACGTGATCGGCCGGCACCCCCAATAGGCGCATGGAGCGCAGGGTCTCCTGCTCCCGGGTGTAGCCGTAGTCGATGAACTGCTGGGGAGTCGGGTCGGGCGTCTTGTACCACAGCTCCACCGAGGCCTTGAAGGCGTCTCCGGAAGTCACCTGCACCAGCCAGACCTGGGCGCCGGCCTGGACCGCCTGGTGGATGTAACCCCCCGCCCCCAGGGTGGCGTCGTCGGGATGGGGCGCAAACACCAATATGCGCTCCCCCGCGCGCGGCGCGGCGGGGAGGGGCGGCAGGGCCGCCTCCACCCGCTGCGGCGGGTAGAATAGGTTGAAGTTGTAGATGACGAAGGAAACAGCCAGCAGGGCTAGGGCGCCCAGGACCACCGTCCATCGCCACAGCCGCCGGGTCAGGTGCCAGACGTGCAGCCGCCGGATGTGCAACACCTGCCGCTTTCCTAATTCGCACACCAAAGTATATGCTTTGCTCAGGGCAGGTACAAGAGGGGATTCACCGGCCGGCCTCCGATCATGATCTGGAAATGCAGGTGGGGTCCGGTGGCCCAGCCCGTGGCCCCCACCAGGCTGATGGGCTGCCCCTGGGCCACCTCTTCCCCGGTTTGCACCAGCAGCTTCTCCGCGTGGCCATACAGGGTGGTCACCCCGCCGCCGTCGTCGATGATCACCGTGTTTCCGAAGCCGTTCACCCAGCCGGCCACCAGCACCCGGCCCGCCGCGGCGGCCACCACCTTCTGGCCGTAGGGGGCGCCGATGTCGATGCCGGTATGGAAGTAGGGGCGGTGCAGGATGGGATCGATGCGCATCCCGAAGGGCGAGGTGATGGGGCCGGCGGTGGGCCAGATGAAGCGGATGCCGCCGATGCCCGTCCCGCCTCGTGTTTCCAGCCGTTGCACCAATTGCGATATCTGCGCCTGCTCCTGCTCCAGCTGCGCCAGCGCCGCCTCCCGCAGCCGGTGATCCGTCTCGAGGGTGGCCAGCACCTGCCGCCGCTGAGCCTGCGTGGCCGCCAACTCCTGGCGCCGTCGGGTCTCCCCTCGGATCAGGGCCAGCAGCCGGCCCTCTTCCCCTTGCAGCTGGGCCTGCACGGCGCGCAGGCTGTGCTGCTCGGAGCGCGTCCGGCGCAGGAAGGCGACGTCCCCGCCCACCACCTCCTCCACCCAACTCAGGCGAGTGAGGAAGGTCGCGAAACTGTGGGCTCCCAGCAGCACGTCCAGATAGCCCAGGGTGCCTTGCTCCTGGATCTCCCGCAGCCGCCGGCCCAAGAGGACACGGCGCTGGCGCAGCCGCCGCTGGAGGGCCTGCTCCCGGCTCTGATCCGAAGCCACCTGCCGCGCCACGGAGGTAGCCTGCCCCTGCGCCGAGGCCAACCGGGCCTGGGCGCCGGCCAGGCTCTGGTCCAGTCCCGACAGCTGGCTCAGCACGCCCTTCATCTGTCCCTGATCGATTTGCAACTGCTCTTGCACCTGGCCGATGTGGGTTGCGACCTGACGCTGGCGGGCCAGCTGCCGGGAGAGGGGCGAAGCATGGCCCACACCGTCCACCAAGAGGAGAAAGGCCAACATCGCACCCCAAACGGGCCGCAAGCCGCTCACCCCCGGAAGGTTCTGATTAACTCAATGTTTCGTCAGTTTTTCGGTTTTTCCTCCTTTCCCGCCTCCCGCCGTTGGATTTCCGCTCAAGGCGACAAAACGCGCATAAAGGGCCAGCACGGATTGCACATAGCCTGCGGCGTAGGGGGGAATGCCGTGCCAGCGCGCCACAGCTCCAGGACCGGCATTGTACGCCGCCAAAGCCAGGGCCACGTTCCCGTAGCGGCGCAGGTCGCCCGCCAGCATCTGCACCCCCGCGGCGATGTTGCGGGCCGGATCGAAGGGGTCGGCGGTCAGCCCGTAGGCGGCCCAGTTGCCGGAGTTGATCTGCATGAGTCCCGCATCGACCGTGCCGTTGCTGTCGCGGCGCAGGGCCATGGGGTTGCCGCCGCTCTCCTCCTGCATCACCGCCTCCACCAAAGCGGGAGGCACCCCCCACTGGCTGGCCGCCGGTCGCAATACGGGCAGCCAGCGCGCCACCAAGGAGGGCAGTCCCGCGCCTCCCCCCGCGCCGGCACCCGTCAGGAAGGTCCAGGGCAACGCTGCCGCCGCCAGCACCACGCCCAGGGCAAGCATCAGCAGCGCTCCCGCGGCCAGGAAGGACCCCAAGGGCAGGGACAGGGAACGCATCATTTGGGCACCTCCCCCCTCGACGCGGCTCGTCCAAATAAGACGCCCTCCGACTTGCGGAGGGCGCCTCTTCACAGAATCACGGCCATTCCTCCCACCCCTTCAGGGGTGGGAGGAATGGCCACCTCCCTCCTTCCGATTTGCCAGCCGTCGTTGTGCCGCAGGAGCTGAAAACACCGCCAGGGGATGCCCTGCGCAACGCGCCTCCCGGCGGCGTCCTTCAGGTCGCAGGATCCCGAAGACCGCACGGC
>JAJZIM010000078.1 GCA_021810565.1 Bacillota bacterium | reverse complement strand
CGAACGTGGCGGCGGCCTTGAACCTGAAAAAGAAGTGGGATCGTACCTTCCGGTATCCCACGAAACAGGAGGTCAAGGCGGCGGCTGAACCAAGACGCGCCGGAAACGGAGGCGCAGCTTCGAGGGCCAACGACGGAATGGCGGATGCCCTCCCGGCCTGATGGGTTTCGGTGGTCCCGGAACCGACCGGCCCAGCCGGAGCACTTCCGGCGGAAGCCCAAAGCCCGAGGGCCGCAAGGTCCTCACGCAATGTGGTGGGGCTGGTGCTGGCGTTGTGTGAACGGTGCAGGGGCTTGCCCCCAGAGGCACAACGCGACTCCCTGCGGGTTGCCGATCCGAACTGGCGCACCGGAGGATCGGCCCGGAAACGGTCCCCGCGCAGGGGCGGCACGAACGACAGTTGTCGCGGTTTGTCAGGCAAATCGGGCAACTGTTGACACCACGTTCCTCCTGCAGGGCGGCTTTCCGGAGACGGCCCTGCTGCCAGACCTGCAACTGGCCCAACGCATCATGCGAGAGGATGTGGCGGACAAGGTGCTCAAACGGGATCTGACCGCCCTATATCAGGTGCGCAACGTTTTGGAGGTGGAGCAGCTCTTCCTTTATTTGTGCCTGCATTCCGCCCAAATCCTCTCTCAAGAGACCCTGGCTAAGGAGATCGGAGTCTCCCGGGCAACGGTGGCCACGGACTTGAGCCGCTTAGCCGCCGCCCACCTGCTGCATCGTCTGGATCCCTGGAGCACCGGGGGCAAAGCCGTACTGCGCCCACGTCCCAAGGTGTTCATCGCCCACCCCAGCCTGATCTTGAGCGTGCTCTTGCGCGGCGAGGAGGCCCTTGATGATCCGCAGGAGATGGGCAGGCTCATCGAGGCCACCGTGGTGACCCATGTACTGCAGTTCTATTACCGGGATTACCCCCGTTTCGGCTACTGGTGGGACAGCCGCAGCCAACGTGAGGTGGACCTGGTGGTGGACCTGCGCCATTCGCTGATTGCCGTGGAGGTGAAATGCTGGGAGAACCCCCGGCTGCGCCCCACGGATGGCCTACCCATCCTGGCCGCCCGGGTAGCCCGGCCGGTGCATTCCTTGCTCATAACCAAGCGCCCCGTGGATTACGGCCCGCTGCAGGGCAGCCCTGCTTTCCGTATTCCCGCCTTCCTCTTCCTCTACCTTTTAGGTCGCGCGGAACGGCGCTTGTGGAATTCGTGACTGGACGGCCCCGGTCATGGGGGGGCGGCCATGTTCCACGAGGTTGCAGGGTTGAAGGCGCTGCGTCTCACCGGTGAATGAGTGGGCTTTCGTGCTGGTTTTCGGCAACCGGTGACCCCCCCGGCCGTACCAGCAGGAATCGGCGCTCACCCGCCGAATTCCTTCGAAGGGAGGTGAGCCGGGACATGGGCGATTCGCCGTCGGGCAAAAGGATACCGCCGGATCCCGGATTCCGTCCCGGCAAAGCCAAGCGGCGCAAATCCGGCGGGCCGGTGGTCGCCTTCCCGTCGGTGCTGGCCGAGCGGCTGCGGGCTTTTGCGGGGGAGCATCCCGTTGTTTCCCTGGACGGCTACGACCCGCGGGAGAATGCCGGGTTCGCCCTGCTGTCTTCGGGGCACGTGGCGGTGGTGAGTCTGAGTCGGATGTTGGACAGCGGCGTGTGGTACCTGTGTGTGGGCCAGACCACCTGCACCTTGCCGCGCCGCGACGTGGAGGAGATCCTGGTGGCCTTCGGTGCGGTGGGCGGGGTGGGGGGGCGGCGCGCCGACGGCTGGCGCTGGTTCGCCTGGGACGACTAGGAAGGGGAACGGCGGCCGGCTGTCGAAACAAGCCCTCGAGCGAACATCCCGGGGGTGATTTTTTGCGCGTGTTGGGCATCGATCCCGGGACGGCCATGTTGGGCTACGGCCTGGTGGAGGAGGTGTCCGGCGAGTTGCGCGCGCCGGACTACGGCTGCATCCGCACCGGAGCGGGAGAGACTCTGCCGCAGCGCCTGAGCGTGCTGCACGCCAATTTGCAACGATTGCTGGACGTCCATCGGCCGGATCTGGTGGCGGTGGAGGAGTTGTTCTTCAGCCGCAACGCCCGGACGGCCTTGGCGGTGGGGCAGGCCCGGGGGGTGGTGCTTTTGGCCGCGGCCCAGCGGGAGCTGTCCGTGCGGGAGTACACCCCTTTGCAGGTGAAGCAGGCGGTGGTGGGCTACGGGCGTGCCGAGAAGGCCCAGGTGCAGCTGATGGTGCAGCGCATCCTGCGGCTGGGTGCGCCGCCCCGTCCCGATGACGCGGCAGACGCCCTGGCGGTGGCGGTATGCTGTCTGCACCGGCGACGCCTGGAGGAGATAATGGGGGGAGGCGGCGGGGATGGTGACGCGGGGCGGGGCTGAGGCCGGGATGCTTCGGCGGCGTCACCCCTCCGGCCGACGCCGGCGGTGATCACTTTCCTGCACGGGGAACTGTACCGGGCGGCGGAAGACCACCTGGTGTTGGAGGTGGGCGGGGTGGGTTACCGCCTCCTGGCCTCGACCCGCACCTTGGCCCGCCTGCCGCAGCCAGGGGAAAAGGTGCATCTTTGGACCCATCTGCAGGTACGGGAGGATGCCTGGATCCTGTACGGTTTCAAGGAATTGGAGGAGCGGGCGATGTTCGAGCAGCTTTTAACCATAGCCGGGATCGGCCCCAAGTCGGCGTTGGCCGTCCTCTCCGCCTTGCCGGTGGCCCAGCTGCGGGAAGCCTTGGGGCGGGGAGACGTGGCGCTTTTGACCAGCCTGCCGGGGATCGGCAAGAAGACGGCGCGGCGGCTGATCCTGGAGCTGGGGGAGAAGGTCGGCGAGGTGCCGGGGAGTTCCGGGACTGCGGGGGGGGCCGGTCAGGCGGTGGAGGCCCTGGTCAGCCTGGGCTACAGCCGCTCCGAGGCGCTGTGGGCCGTGGAGGAGGCCGCTCGGGAGGGATCCGAGGACGCTTCCGCCGTCCTGCGATCCTCCCTGCGCCGCCTGGCGGGCAGATAGATGGGCACCGAGGAGGTGCAGCGGATCATCTCCGCCCGTCCCAGGGGGGAGGAGGCAGGCATGGAGGAACATCTGCGTCCCCGGCGCCTGACGGAATACATCGGCCAGGAGCGGGTCAAGGAGCAGTTGGAGATTTTCATTCGGGCTGCCCGGGAGCGCGACGAGCCGCTGGACCACGTGCTTTTGTACGGGCCGCCCGGGCTGGGGAAGACCACCTTGGCCCATTGCATCGCCAACGAGTTGGGGGTGGGCATGCGGGTAACCTCGGGGCCGGCCATCGAGCGTCCGGGGGATCTGGCCGCCATCCTGACCAACCTCAGCGAGAAGGACGTGCTCTTCATCGACGAGATCCACCGGCTGAACCATGCCGTGGAGGAGATCCTGTACCCGGCCATGGAGGACTACGCCTTGGACATCGTCATCGGCAAGGGGCCGGGGGCCAGGGCCCTGCGCCTGGACCTGCCGCGCTTCACCCTGGTGGGGGCCACCACCCGGGCGGGCATGCTGGCCTCGCCCCTGCGGGACCGCTTCGGGGTCGTCAACCGCTTGGACTTCTACGGCGGCCGGGAGATGGAGCAGATCGTGGCCCGGGGCGCCCGCATCCTGGAGGTGACGGTGGAGCCGGCGGCTATTCAGGAGTTGGCCCGGCGGGCGCGGGGCACGCCCCGGGTGGCCAACCGCCTGCTGAAGCGCTCCCGGGACTACGCTCAAGTACGCTCCGACGGGCGATTGTCGGCGGAAGTGGCACGGGAGGCTCTGACACTCCTGCAGGTGGACGAGCTGGGCCTGGACGAGGTGGACCGGCGGATCATGACCGTCCTGATCGAGAAATTCGGGGGCGGGCCGGTGGGGTTGGACACTCTGGCGGCGGTGGTGGCCGAGGAGCCGGAGACTTTGGAGGACGTGTGCGAGCCGTACCTCTTACAGATCGGATTTCTGCAGCGCACCCCCCGCGGCCGCTGCGTCACCACGGCGGCGCGCAGCCACCTGGGCTACCCCGGACCGTGAGAATCCTGCTGCACGCCTGCTGTGGACCGTGCGCGGCGGGACCCCTCACGGCCCTGGGGGAGGAGGGCCATGGGGTAGACCTGCTCTTCTACAATCCCAACGTCCATCCCTACCGGGAGTACCTGCACCGCCTGGACGCCCTGGAGGTGGTGGCCCGCCGCCTGGGTGCCGTCCTTTGGGCGGGGGAGACGTACGACCTGGAGGGTTGGCTGGCCCAGGCGGTCCGCACCCAGGAGCGGGGCCGCAGCCGCTGTGAGATGTGCTTCCGGATCAGATTGGAGGAGACGGCCAGGGTGGCTGCGGCGGGGGGCTTCGACGCCTTCACCACCACTCTCCTGGGCAGCCCCCATCAGGACCAGGCCGTGTTGCGCCGGGTGGGGGAGGCGGCCGGGAGGCGCTTCGGGGCGAATTTCTGGGGACGCAGCTTTCGCCCGCAATTCGCCGCCGGGCGCACCCTGGCCAGACGCTGGGGGTTGTACCGCCAGGGATATTGCGGCTGCATCTACAGCGAGGCGGAGCGCTATCGCGGGAAGCCCCGCAAAAGAGCGGCGTCTTCCGAATTAGTTTGACGGCAGGGCGAGGTGCATAGCTTGGGTTTTCCCTTCGGACGGAGGGGACGCACGCCGCAGGAACTGCTGCAGTTGGCCCGGGAAGGTGACCGGGAGGCCCGCGAGCGCCTCATCGACTCCTTCACCCCCTTCATTTTGCGGGTGGCCTCCCAGAGCCGGGGACGCTACGTGCAGGTGGGGGAGGACGAGGAGGTCAGCATCGGGATGTTGGCGTTCAACGAGGCCATCGACCATTTCGATGACCAGCGGGGCAAGAATTTCCTCGCCTTTGCGGAACAGGTGATCCGCCGGCGGCTCATCGACTACTACCGTCGGGAGCGGCGTGGCGCAAGGGAAGTGAATTTTAGCGAGCTGAAGGACCAGGAGAACCCGGGCTACCCGCTGGAGGCCGAGGTGCGCATGGCCGTGGAGGAGCACCGCCGGGTGGCCGAGGCCGAGGACCAGCGGGAGGAGATCCTCCGCTACCGGGACCTTTTGGCTGCCTACGGCATCAGTCTGCCGGAGCTGGTGCGCATTTCCCCCAAGCATCGGGATGCCAGGGACAGTGCTCGGAAGGTGGCTCGGGTGCTGGCGGAGGACCCCGAGATGGCGGAGCACCTGCGACGGCTCAAGGAGCTGCCCCTGAAGGAGCTCTCCGGTCGGGTGGCGGTGAGCCGCAAGACCCTGGAGCGGCAGCGCAAGTACATCATCGCGCTGGCCCTGATCGCCATGGAGGACTTTGATCACCTGCGCGGATATGTGGAGGGCGGAGGTTGAGCATGGACGCCAAAGGCAAGCTGTTGTCCGTGGAGGGTGGATGGGGCGTCGTGCTGACGCCTGGGGGTGATTTCCGCCGAGTGCGCTTGCCCCGCGGGGGAGCGGACCTGGGGGACGAGGTGCCCCTGGGGCGGGCCGGGTGGACGGCGTGGAGCGGTCGGATCGTACTGGCCGCGGCGGCGGTGCTGGTTGCGGCGGGCCTTTGGTGGTGGTCCGGACAGACCACGGCCCTGGCGGCCTACGTGACCGTGGACATCAACCCCAGCGTGGAGCTGGGGGTTAGCGCCGCCGACCGGGTGGTCAGCGCGACGGCCTTGGACCAGGACGCGGTGGGTGTGCTGCGCGGCCTGCCCTATCGCGGTCGCTCCCTGGAACAGGTGGTGCTGGCCATTACCCAGCGTTCCATGGAGCAGGGTTTCCTGTCTGCCGAGAAGCCCAACGCCGTGGTCATAACCTACAGCCCCGCCCGGCGGCGGGTGCCGCCGGGGGTGGAGGCGGCGGTTTACCGGGCGCGGCAGCAGACGGTGGCGCTGCTGGCCGCGCGGCACATCAAGAGCGAGGTAACCACCCTCAAGGCCTCGGCCCGGCTGCGCCGCCTGGCGCATCAGAAGAAGCTGTCCCTGGGCAAGTACCTGGTCTATCTGGAGGCGCACAAGCAAGGCGTGCCCGTGCACCTCTCGCAGCTGCAGCACGAGAGCATCGTGCAGGCCATCCGGCAGGCGAAGGGGAAGGCGCGGCAGGTACTGCGCGCGGCGCAGCGGGAGAAGAGTTTTCGGGAGCTGGAGCGCAAGTTGCGGCAGGAGCGGCTGCGCGCCCAACAAAAAGAGCGGCATCAGGCCAAAAAGCAGGCCAAGAAACACCGGAAAAGCGACCAGCGGCCAGGGCAACCGGCGTCGCCCAGCGAGGCGGGTACGCCGCCTTCCGCCCTCGGGAGCGCGGGAGCGCAGCTTCATTTGATGTGGGCCCAATCGCCGCGACCGGTCCAGCAGCACGTCGTGCGCGGAAGGCTGAGTCCAGCCCCGTCGAGGGGGAGGGGTTCGGCCCCCGGCCGGGGGGCGCCGGTAGGCGGTCCACCCGGAAGGTCCATGGGATAGCGGGCTAAAGGGGGGCGCGGCGGATCGCGCTCCCCTTTAGTTTGCTTGCCAAAGCCCCCCCGCCCTGTTTATAATCGCCGGGGGTGGCGATTTGGATCGTTTCCGCCGCGAGGACTACGAATACGAGTTGCCGCCGCAGCTCATCGCCCAGGAGGGAATGGAGCCGCGGGATGCGGCGCGGCTATTGGTGCTGCGCCGCGACGGGGTTCTGGAGCACCGGCAGGTGCGGGATGTGGGCGAATACCTGCGGCCGGGGGACGCCTTGGTGCTGAACGACACCCGCGTGCTGAGGGCCCGCCTGCGCGGTCGGCGCTCCTCCGGCGGCGCGGTGGAACTGCTGCTCCTGGAGCAGCTGGGGGCGGGCACCTGGCGGATCCTGGGACGGCCCGCTCGCGCGCTGCATCCCGGGGAGGAGCTGTTCTTCGGGGAGGGACGACTGACCGGGCGGGTGTTGGACCGCGCGCCGGACGGGGTGCGGGTGGTGGAGTTTCGCTGGGAGGGCTCCTTCGCGGCCCTGCTGGAAGAGGTGGGGGAGCTGCCCCTGCCCCCCTACATCCGCCGCCAGCCGGCGGATCCGGAGCGCTACCAGACGGTGTACGCCTGCCGCGACGGCTCGGCGGCGGCGCCCACCGCGGGGCTGCACTTCACTCCCGAACTGTTGGCGCGGCTGTCCGGGGCGGGGGTGCGCCTGGTATTCGTGACCCTGCACGTGGGGCTGGACACCTTCCGCCCCGTGCGGGAGCGGGACATCCGGGAACACGCTATGCACACGGAGTTTTGCGAGCTGTCTTCCGAGGCGGCCGGCGTCCTGAACGAGGCGCGCCGCGCGGGAGGGCGCATCGTGGCCGTGGGCACCACCACGGTGCGGACCCTGGAGACGGCCGCGGGTTCCGACGGGGTCATTCGGGGGTTTCAGGGCCGCACCGGGCTGTTTATCTATCCCGGTTACCGGTTCCGGGCGGTGGACGCCCTGTGGACCAATTTCCACCTGCCGGGTTCCACCCTGCTGATGCTGGTCAGCGCCTTCGGGGGCTACGCCAGGATGCGGGCGGCCTACCTGGAGGCGGTGCGCCGGGGCTACCGCTTCTACAGCTTCGGGGACGCCATGCTCATCCTCTGAGCAGCCCGGCGGCTGCGGTTTGCTTTTCGGCGCCGGCAGGTAGGCGGGGGGTGGGCGGCGAAAACTCTCGATAGTGGAGGGAGGGATGGGCGTGCCCCCTGGTCGATGTCCCTGAGCTTTCGCGTGGCGGCCCGGGACGGCTCGGCCCGGACGGGCGTGCTGACCACGCCGCACGCCGCGGTGGAAACCCCCGCCTTCCTGCCGGTCGGCACCCAGGGCAGCGTCAAGGGCCTGGATCCGCAGGAGCTCACCGCCATGGGGGCGCGGATGCTTCTGGCCAACACCTACCACCTGTATCTGCGACCCGGGGCCGGGGTGGTGCGCCGCCTGGGGGGGCTGCACCGCTTCATGCAGTGGCCGGGAGGAATCCTCACCGACAGCGGCGGCTTCCAGATCCTGAGCCTGTCCTCGCTGCGGCAGGTCGACGACCAAGGGGTGGTCTTCCGCTCCCACCTGGACGGTTCCCTCCACGCGCTGACCCCCGAGGGGGCCGTGGCCATTCAGGAGGAGTTGGGGGCGGATATCATCACCGTCTTGGACGAGTGCCTGCCCTACCCGGTGGAGGAGGCTCGAGCGGCGGATTCGGTGCGGCGAACCCTGGATTGGGCCAGGCGTTGCCGGGAGAGCCACCGCACCGACCAGGCGCTATTCGCCATCGTGCAGGGCGCCGCCTTTCCGAGGCTGCGCCGCCGGTGTGCCGAGGAGTTGGCCGCCTTGGACTTTCCGGGCTACGCGGTGGGGGGGCTCTCGGTGGGCGAGCCCAAGGAGCTGACCTGGGAGGTGTTGGGAGAAACCACGGCCCATCTGCCGCCGGAGAAGCCCCGCTACCTGATGGGGGTGGGTGAGCCGGCAGACCTTTTGGCGGGGGTCGCGACGGGGGTGGACCTGTTCGATTGCGTGTTGCCCACCCGGCTGGGACGCCACGGCATGCTGCTGACGGCCCGGGGGCGTCTGAGCGTCCGCAGCGCCAGGTTCGCCCAGGACGCCTCGCCGCCGGATCCGGACTGCGGATGCACCGTGTGCCGGCGCTTCAGCCGCGCCTATCTGCGCCACCTCTTTCGGTCGGGGGAGTTGTTGGGACCGCGGCTGGCCTCCCAACACAACGTCTACTTCCTGCTGCGGCTGATGGCGCAGGCGCGGGACGCCATCCGCGCGGGGAGTCTGGCCGAGTTCACGGGCTCCTTCTTGGCCCGCTACCGCGAGAACGCCTGGAGGAAAGGGTGCGTGACTTGAACAACGCTAGTCAGTACGGCAGTTTGATCTACGTGGTCCCCTTCGTAGCCCTCATCGGCTTCATGTTTTGGACCCAACGCCAGGACCAGCGCCGTCGGCAGAAGCTGCGCGAATCCCTGCACAAGGGGGATCGGGTGGTGACCGCCGGCGGGCTTCATGGCACCGTCACCGAGGTCAAGGAGGATGTGGTGCGGCTGCGCGTGGCGGACAAGGTGGAGCTGACCCTGGAGAAGAGCGGCGTGAGCCGGGTGCTGAACGGGAAGAAGAAGTAAGGGGGGGACGCGGATGAGGGCGGTTCCCGAGATCCGCATCCGGGAGGAGCGGTGCAAGGGGTGCGGCATCTGCGTGGAGTTTTGCCCCGAGGACGTGCTGGCTCTGGGAGAGGACGGCCTGGTGCGGGTGGTGCGTCCCGAGCGGTGCGTGTGGTGCGAGCTGTGCGAGCTTTTGTGCCCGGACTTCGCCGTGGAGCTGTGGGGCGAGAAGCCGCGGGGGAGGGGGAAGGCCGATGCGTCTGTTGCAGGGTAACGAGGCCTGCGCCGAAGGCGCGCTGTATGCCGGGTGCCGCTTCTTCGCCGGGTATCCCATCACGCCCTCCTCGGAGATCGCGGAGCATCTGGCGCGGCGCATGCCCCAGGTGGGGGGCACCTTCGTGCAGATGGAGGACGAGATCGCCAGCCTGGCCGCCTGCATCGGGGCCTCTTTGACGGGAGTGAAGGCCATGACGGCCACCAGCGGCCCGGGCTTCTCCCTGAAGCAGGAGCACATCGGCTTCGCGGCCATGGCCGAGGTGCCCTGCGTGGTGGTGGACGCCCAGCGCGCCGGACCCAGCACGGGGATGCCCACCTCCCCGGCCCAGGGGGACGTGCAGCAGGCGCGCTGGGGGACCCATGGTGACCATCCGGTGGTGGTGTATTCCCCTTGGAGCGTCCAGGAGACCTTTGAGCTTACGGTGCGCGCCTTCAACGTGGCGGAGACCCTGCGAGTGCCGGTGATCCTGCTTTTGGACGAGGTGGTGGCCCACATGCGCGAGGGGGTGGAGTTGCCGGCGCCGGGAAGGATGCCGGTCCTGGAACGTTCCCGACCGACGGGCGATCCGGCGGCGTACCGGTCCTACGCTTGCGCACCGGGGGAGGACGTGCCGCCCATGGCCGACTTCGGCGCGGGCTTCCGGATGGCGGTGACCGGCTTGACCCACGACGAGAGCGGCTTTCCCAGCGGTCGGCCGGCGGTGGCGGACGCCCTGGTGCGGCGGTTGGCGGGTAAGGTGGAGCGGCGGGTCGGGGAATTGGCGGCGGTGGACGGGCGATACCTGGAGGATGCCCAGATCGTCCTGATCAGTTTCGGATGCACCGCCCGAGCCGGGCTGCGGGCGGTGCGCCTGGCGCGGGAGCGGGGACTTCCGGTGGGCCTATTGCGCCTGATCGGGCTGTGGCCCTTTCCGGATCGGGCGGTGGCCGAGTTGGCGGGCCGGGTGCGGGGGATGCTGGTGGCGGAGATGAACCTGGGTCAGGTGCGCCGGGAGGTGGAGCGCGCCGCTCGGGGCGCCTGCCCGGTGGCGGGCCACCACCGCGTGGACGGGGAGCTCATGAACCCGGAGGAGCTCCTGGCGGCTTTGGAGGTCCTGGCATGATTCCGTCGGGCTACCTGCGGGAGGACCGGCTGCCCCATCTCTTGTGCGCCGGGTGCGGGCACGGCATCGCCCTGCAGGCCCTTTTGCGGGCGGCGGAGAAGGTCAACCTACCGCGGGAGGGCACGGTGTTCGTGGGCGGCATCGGGTGCTCGTCGCGCTTGGTGAACTACCTGAATTTCGACTCCCTGCACACCACCCACGGGCGCGCCCTGGCCTTCGCCACCGGGATCAAGCTGGCCCGCCCCGAGCTTAGGGTGGTGGTGATCACGGGGGACGGCGACCTGGCGGCCATCGGGGGCAACCACTTGATCCACGCGGCGCGGCGCAACATCGGCGTCACCGTCTTGTGCTTAAACAACGAGAACTACGGCATGACCAGCGGCCAGTATTCCCCCACCACGCCGCGGGGCATGCTGGCCACCACCGCCCCGTACGGCAACCTGGACCGCCCCTTCGATCTGTGCCGGCTGGCCGAGGCGGCCGGAGCCACCTACGTGGCCCGGGGCGGGGTGCATGCCGTGTTCCAGCTGGCCAACTTTTTCGCCCGGGCTTTGACCCACGACGGGTTCGCCCTGGTGGACGTCTTGTCTCCCTGTCCCACCTACTTCGGGCGCCGCAACCGCCTGGGCGACGGCAAGGCCATGCTGCACTGGCAACAGGAGCACACCGTGAGCCTGGCCGCGGCCGGGAAGAAAACGCCGGAGGAACTGGCGGGCAGGATGGTGCTGGGGGAGTTCGTGCGCCGGGAGGAACCCGAGTACGCCGCGGCCTGCCGGGAGCTGTCCAGGCGGGAGGGCGCCTCGTGAGCCGGCGGGAGGTGCGTCTGGCCGGGACGGGAGGGCAGGGCCTGATCCTGGCCGGGTTGATCCTGGCCGAGGCGGCCCTGTCCGAGGGGCACCACACCGTCCAGACCCAGGCCTACGGACCCCAGTCCCGGGGCGGGGCCAGCAAGGCGGAGGTGATCATCGACCTGCAGGAGATCGACTATCCCCACGTGGCGCACCCCGGGGTGGTGCTGGCGATGAGCCAGGAGGCCTGCGACCTCTACCACGGCGACTTGGATCCGGCGGGGGTGCTGGTGGCGGACACCACCTTCGTGCACCGCCTGCCGGAGGTGCCGCAGCGCCTGGTGGCGGAGCCCATCACCCGGCGGGTGTTGCAGGAGGTGGGCCGGGCCATCGTGGCCAATATATCCGCCTTGGGACTGGTGGTGGCCCTGACCGGGGTGGTGTCCCGGGAGAGCCTGACGCGGGCGGTGCGGGAGCGTGCTCCGCACGGTACGGTGGAGCTCAACCTGGCGGCGCTGAAGTTGGGCTTTCGGCTGGCGGAAGGAAAGGAGCCGGTGGCGTGGAGCTAGAGGATCGGCTGGCGGAATTGGAGCGGCGGCGGGAGCAAGTCCGGGCCGGGGGCGGCGAGGAGCGCCGGCGCAAGCAGCGGGAGAGCGGCAAGGGCACCGCCCGGGAGCGGCTGGCCGCCCTCTTCGACGCCGATAGCTTCCTGGAGCTGGATATGTTCGTGGAGCACCGGGGGCGGGATTTCGGACTGGACGGGGTGGCGGCGCCGGGGGACGGGGTGGTCACGGGGCAGGGAACCGTGGGGGGACGGCCCGTGTTCGCCTTTTCCCAGGATTTCACCGTGCTGGGCGGCTCCTTGGGAGAGATGCACGCCGCCAAGATCTGCAAGGTCTTGGATTTGGCCCGCAAGACGGGCGCGCCGGTGGTAGGGATCAACGACTCGGGGGGGGCCCGGATCCAGGAGGGGGTGGACGCCCTCAACGGCTACGGGGAGATCTTCCGCCGCAACACCCTGGCCTCGGGGGTGGTGCCGCAGCTCTCGGTCATCTTGGGCCCCTGCGCCGGCGGGGCAGTGTACGCTCCCGCCCTGACCGATTTCGTGTTCATGACCCGCTCCGTCTCCCACATGTTCATTACCGGTCCGCAAGTCATCAAGGCGGTGACCGGGGAGGAGGTGTCCCTGGAGACGCTGGGAGGCACCCAGGCCCACGGCGCAAAGAGCGGCGTGGCCCATTTCGTGGCGGTCGACGAGGCGGAATGCTTCAGCCAGGTGCGGGAAGTGCTGTCCTTCCTGCCCTCAAACAATCTGGAGAACCCGCCCTCGGCCCCGCCCGAGGAGCCGCCCCAGGAGGCGGTGCGGGAGTTGACCCGCCTAGTGCCCGCGGAGCCCAACCGCCCCTACGACGTGCGGCGCCTGATCCGCGCCGTGGTGGACGGAGGGCAGTTTTTAGAGGTGCAGGAGCGGTTTGCCACCAACGCCGTGGTGGGCTTCGCCCGCCTGGGGGGCCGCGCGGTGGCGCTCCTGGCCAACCAGCCCGCAGTCCTGGCCGGCTGTCTCGACATCGACGCCTCGGACAAGCTGGCCCGTTTCGTGCGGTTTGCCGACGCCTTCAACTTCCCCCTGGTGACCCTGGTGGACACCCCCGGGTACCTGCCGGGAACGGCCCAGGAACACGGCGGGATCATCCGCCACGGCGCCAAGGTGCTCTACGCCTACTCCGAGGCCACGGTGCCCAAGGTGACCGTGGTGCTGCGCAAGGCCTACGGGGGAGCCTTCCTGGCCATGTGCAGCCGCTCCCTGGGGGCGGACCTGGTCCTGGCCTATCCCACGGCCGAGATCGCGGTGATGGGTCCGGAGGGGGCGGCCAACATCATCTTCCGCCGCGAGATCGCCGCCGCCGAGGATCCCCAGGCGGCGCGGCAGCAGAAGATCGCCGAGTACCGGGAGCGCTTCGCCAACCCCTACGTGGCCGCGGCCAGGGGTCTGGTGGATCAGGTCATCGCTCCGGGGGAGACCCGGGATAGTCTGGTCCGCGCCCTGGCGGTGGTGGGAGACAAGCGCGAGGACCGGCCGGCCAAGAAGCACGGGAACCTGCCGCTATGAGGGGGGAGCGCGGGGAGGGAAGGGGCGCTCCGGTGCCGCCGGAGGTGGTGGCGGCCATCGCCGCGGTGCTGGCCCGGCTGGGGGACGGGACGCCGCCCCCCTTCCGGGTGCGGCCGCTGCCGCCGCTGCGGGAGGCCTCGTGGTGGTCCATGTCGGGCCGGCTGGAGGTCATGGGGGAGCGGCAGCGGCTGTTGCGCCGCCGCTAACCGGTTGCCACCCGCCAGCCTCCCTGCTATGATGGGGCTGGCGGTCGAAAGGCTGCAGGGGGGTATTTGCTTGGTCAAGAGGTTCAAGGTGACCGTCGACGGCGTGCCTTACCAGGTGGAAGTGGAGGATGTTCCCGGGATGGTGCCCGCCGCACCGCCGGACGAACCCCTGGCGGCAGCGGCCACGGCGGCACCGCCGCCCAGCGCGCCCGCGGCGCCGACCGCCCGTCCGGTGGCCGAGGGGGAGCAGGTGGAGA
>JAJZIM010000077.1 GCA_021810565.1 Bacillota bacterium | reverse complement strand
GGGAGGTTCTCCCCTTGATCCTGGCCATCAACAAAGCGGGACTGTGTACGGGCAACGCATTCAGAAATAGGTGGCAATGGTCTGGCATGATCTCCAATGCTACGAGGTTACAGTTCAGCTCACTTGCCAGCTCATGGATGATCTCGGCAAGCCTTGTTGCCACCGGACCAACCAACCAACATCGGCGATAGCGAGGGCAGAAGACGAAATGATAGTTGATGAGGGAGACAGTAGTGGCGGTTCGCCGATGCGCTTGACCCATAACCAGATTATAACTTCAGGGCTGGAAAACACAAGAGGGGCGCTTCATCCCACCCATAAAATGAGTGGGCTTTCGCGCTGGTTTTCTGTAAAATCCGGGTGGGTTGGCTCGTATCCCATGGCCCGCAACAGGACATCCGCCCACTCTACCCGCGTGAACCTGCGTCGGCCCTCCGTCCATTCGTCCAGCCGGGCGCTTTGGATGCCCACCGGATCACGCAACTCCGGGTCCAGCCAGCTTTTGAAGAACCGCGGCAATGCATCCCGCTCTGTGTAACCCTCCACGAACAGTATGAATTTCACGCCATACCCTCCAGCTCTCCCGAGCGGAAAAGGGCGCCGAGGCTGTATTCCTTCAGCCATCTGGCTAACTCTTCTCCATCCAGGACGGAGAGCTTGGTTTCCCCGTCTACCCATTGGGCTACGGTGGTGGTCGGCACGACATCCCGGAAGGAATCCAGGAACTGGGGAGAGTGGGTGGTGAAGATCACCTGGGTGCGTTCGGCAGCCTCCGCGGCGTATTCAGCAATCACCGGAAGCATGCTCGGATGTAAGCCCACCTCGGGTTCATCGATGGCGATGAGGCTACCCGGATCTGGATTGGCCAGGATGGACAAAAGCATCAAAAAGCGCAAGGTCCCGTCGGAAAGGTCGGCGGCCGACTGGGCGCTCTTGAGGGACTTCCAACGCAAACGCAATTGTACGCGCTGATCCGCTGCAGGGGGAAACGTTAATTCCTCGAAGTCGTTACCAAAAGCGGCTTTCATCCCAGTATCTAAGGCATTTCTAAACGCGAGGTCTTCCGAGTACAAGGTGTACAAGAGGGGAACAAGGTTCTGTCCATCCGGGTCAAGGCGCTTCTCCACCCGCGCCACGGTCGCCTGTCGAACTGGCGCTTCCTGATCCACGCGAAGGTCATGGTATATATTCCAACTGCGAAGATACTGAGAAAATACCTCTGAAGCCGGAGCACCTATGGGTCCATATCCAACACTTGACAATAACGTCTGGTCATCGGGAAGAATCCTATCCATAATTACGGCATTCTTATCCTGAAATCGGCCTGTCGGGGCAGTTCCAGGCTGGCGCTCCAAGAACGAATTTGACCGACCTTGCCGCCCGTAAAGAGCCTCATCCTGCACGCGATATGAACTAGTGTTTCCGATCCGTTGCAGCTGCAGTTCGTAGGTTAACGATCCTTGATTCGCTGTTTCAACCTTCCAGGAAAGGTGCTTCACCTTTCCATCCCACAAGAGAGGTGCTATCCCCCCCTGATGAAGGATGACTTTGGGAAGATCTCCTTCGGCAGCCCGTTGGAGCAGCAACAACGCCCGTAGCAAGTTGGACTTGCCGGATACGTTGGCCCCAATGACCACATTCAGGCTACCCGGTTCCCAATTCACCATACGCAAGGAACGAAAGCCCTTTATATTCAAGCATTTAGCCTTCATTTTGCCCTCCTCATAATATTGATTTTCCTTGATTGACACTTTTCTTTCCGATAATTTTTATATTTCCTGATCGCGTCCTCAACATCCTCAGCAGACAGTCTTCGTATCCATGCAACTATATCCATAGAGTATCTGATAAGACAGCCTTCACTCGCTTTCCAACATAATTGGGTGTTATCTTTAATGTTGTACCTCGCGGCAATTGCCTGAAATACAAACGACGTAAAGCTACGGCCGTGGAGATCAGCTATCTCCTTTACTACATCTTTCTGGCGGAGCGGATGTGAAACATTTGGATCGGTCCTTTTAATAATTGTCAATGGTCCCGATAAAGATCCCGTTTTTCCCACACCTACTACAAAATCCGCAGCTTCGATTTTCTTGATTGATTCAAGTTTTACGGTAAATACTGTTAATAACCTACTGGTATCAATTCCCTTGTCTTCGGTTTCCTTCATGACCCCTGCAATCTCAGAAAGAAATTGGCGTACCGCTGATCCACCTCGTTTTGTTTCACTACTAGCCCTAGATATGTATTGAATAGGATCAACCGGCACCTTGAGCCCAATAGGCAACAACTGCCAAGATATTTCCGCTCCAAGATCGACCCCAAATGCATCTAATAATAAATCTTTAAAATTCATCACATTCGTCTGAACTATGGAGTAAATCATAAAACTAAAATCCGGACTATTATAGAAATGTACTGCATTATCGCGATACATGCCCAATAGGTCTAAATTCCTCTCAATAGGCAATATGTATTCCTTTAGCCTATCCGGGAAAAACACTCTAGCTTTGTTGAAAGCATGGTGCCAGGATAGTGTGCGGTACTGTTCATGTCTTTTCTTGGGATAGAAAATGGATTTATTGTTTTTAGACAATAATGCTTTCAGTATTAGTTCCCAGGAATTTAATAATAGGATCGCGACACACTCGTCACGGTAATCAAATCTGGGTTTATTGTAAATTTCTATTGCTGCAATCATAGCTGCCTTAGAATTACCCAATAGACGTCGGTAGGATCCAAAATAATTCATTTTTCATTCACCCACCATCCGGGCTTTTGCAGTATTCCTTGTTGACACCAACTTCGCTCCTCGTCCCGCCATGTTGCACGGTCAACAATGGCGTTCTCCATATCTTTCCATGCCAAAACATCTGCCGCCATTACTTTTCTCTTCAGTGCAGGCCGGCAGTACCTGGCTGGTGTTGGCCAACTCCCCCAAGCCCCGTAACAAGCCGCTGCGCTCCCCATAGATAGTTTTCAAGGTCTGCTCTCCGGCCAGCTTCTTCTTCAGCAGCCGATCCTCCAACACCTGCTCGATGTTCTCGGTAGTCAGAGGCATCTTGCAGCGAAAGCGCCCCTCGATCTTCTTCATATCGCCCTCAATGGCCCGGGCTTCTCTATAGATAGACCCCATATCACCATGGGTGGTGACAATGATCCATATATTTCCTCTGCCTCTTATGGCGGCCTCCTCGATGAGCGCCTGTAGCTTCGCCAAACGATCGGCATCGTTACCGATCCATTGACCGGCCTCGTCCAGCACCAGGAGGAGCCGTTGCGGCTTTTGGTTCTTTTTCTGGCGCTCCGCCAAGTCGCGCAAGATCGTCTGTACGAGGAATGCCACGTTGAACAGTTCGCCCCGCTCCGCCTCTTTTAGGGCACGGTCCACGTCCTCTACCGACGGGAACACATCCGGCGCCACCTCGCAGGCCGCAGAATACAGATGCGTCCGGTAGAAGGACAGATTTCGCTGGACATCCTCCCACGGCTTCCCGGCTCGTCCGGCTACCGCTTGGTGGAGGGCATCCAGTCTTCCCTGCCTGTCCAGTTCGGCTTCGATGACCCGGGCGTAGAGCAGGTTGTTGCTGTAACCCCGAGAAAGGTAATACTGGGAGAGCAATAGGCTTGGTAAAGGACGGCTTTGGCTATCCGCCAAAGTATTGAGGTTGAAGGCAAGTACCTGGGTCACGCACCGATCCATGCTCTGAAGGCTGCGCTGAATGGAAGCATGGCGCGGAAAAGTATCCGGCACTCGTGCGGCAAAACGTTCGCACGCCGGCACACCTGCGAGTAGCGGGTTGCGCACAAGAATAGCCAGGATCTTGGCCAAATAAGATTTCCCCGATCCGAAATATCCGGAGATCCATCCCCCGATCTCTGTAGTTTCGGTGTACATTGTATCCGTATAATGCTCGAGGAAATCATCCAAATAACCTTCGATGAGCGGCGTTACGACGTAGCTTCCTAACTCTGCTGCGACTTTGGACTCGTCTGCCGTGTCCCCCACCTTAATAACCGGCTCGATCTTCTCCTCCACGCGAGCAGCAAACAATTCAGCTATCTGCAAGTCTCCAGCGCCCCCCTTCCCAGGGATCAAATGTAAGTATTCGGTGAACCCCGGCCCTCGCCGATGCCGGATTATCGGGAAGGGAGCTGCCGCAAGGCGCCGACGATCGGGTGCTTGGTCAAATGGGCCAAAATGGAGAAGTGGATCACATCGGCGCGGGGGTCCCAATTGGTCTCGTTCAGGAAAGGGGTGATGAACTGCACATAGGCCCGCGAACCGCTGCGAGCCCAGAATTGGGCTGAATCAACCAAGCGGCGCAGGACGGCGCCGCAGCTCGTGAAGTGGGCGGTGCGATCCTCGGGCCTGCACCATACCTGCTCGACCACGGCAGCCACTTCCGGGTTGAAGTCGGGGTGGCAGGTGGCGAGGCACCGCCGCGCCAACTCCGCCACGGGCTCCGGAAAGCCGTCAAACCGGTAATGCAGCTGCGAATCAATCGCGGCCGCGACCCGCAGGCCGGCCAACATGAAGGCTTGGGCGATGTCGGTGCTGGTCAGGTCTGGGTGGCGGTGGGCCATGAAGCCCGCCTGTTCCTCCATCACCCTCAGGCTGACCGCAAAAGCTTCTTCCTGGTCATGCAGATCTTCGAACCGGTGCTTGACCGCGTTCCAGCGCCGCTGCAACCAATAGGGGCTGACGACCTGCGGCTCAAGCATACCATGGCCCCCTTGCCGGTTTCATAGTGCGGGTGGATCGAAGCTCAGCACGGGCCCAATTGGCTCTAACTGGTATTTGACTGGCGGCACATCTTGGCAGCTTATTTGGCGTCTTTTTGCATAGTTAATCATCACAGCAAATCTCCCCGATACATGAACTCATCTTTTTGTCCAAGGAAAGTGTAAGTGCGGGAGCCGCTAAATTCTCCGGGGATAAAGATCACCACCGGTCCATCCAGCGCCGCCTGGGAGTTGTCCCAAAGCCGTTGCATCACGTCCCGCGGGCCTGCCGCCGGGTAAAGGGCGGCCAAACGTTCCAGACTGACCACCGGCCTCCCATTGCCGGGTTCCATCATCCGGGTGCGCACGGCGTCAGCCACCGCGTCCACCCATAACCTCCCCAACTCCAAGCGTGGATCGGAACCCGGCATGGGGTCGGCAAGGGAACTCACCACTCCCTCCGCTCCAAACTCGTGGATGATGCCTTGGGTAATGTCAAGCACATTCAGGCTGCGCACTTCGAATTCCGGACGCAAAGCCTGACTTTGGGCATGCCACTCCTGCAGCACCGCAATTTCCGCCTCGCCTGGATACACCAAGGCCAAAAATGGTGCCCCCGTCTTACGCCCAATGAACTCGTACCTCGTACGAATACGCTCCACGGCTTCCCCGATCTTCCATCGCCAATCGCTACTCATCACTAGGCACCCCATTCCTCCGGGGTATGTAAAACCGTGATCTCACCGACGCTTTCGAAGCGTATGAGCCGTTTCTGGTCCAACTTGGCCAGGATATCCGCCACGTCATCGGCGTCGCATAGAAACAGCCGCCACGTGGGATCGTCCAAAACCTCCCTGCCCCGCTTCCCTTCCTCGATCAAGATGCGTAGCAGATGCTCCGCCGTAGACAAGGGAAGCAAGGGCTGCACAATGGTCTTGCGTTGGATGCCGGCAAGAAGTCCAAAATCTCGCAATGCGGTCAGGATACTGCCCGACAGCTTTTCGCGAGTCTTTATCGTCCAAAGGCCTACCTGCGGCTGTTCGGCCGTCGCCCGGTCCAGCAGGAATAGGATATCTTGGCGGGAGACAGCTACTTGTCGTTTAATCCAACGATCCCACAAGATCTCGGTGACGAACTCGTAGGTCAAGCGGTCCCCGAGTGCATAATGCAGGTAAAGGAGGGAGATGAATTCCCGGCCGAAAGCACCCTTGCGCCTCGACATTCTTAAATCATGCAACACCCAAACCGCTTTATCCGCAAAATATCGATGGTGCAAGGCATCCCAAACGCGTTCCCGAGTATTGCGAGACCTGTGGGAAAGCAGGTTACCCTCCAAAACCAGCGAGCGCAGTTTGGACAAATTACAGTCCGGGAGTACTCTCTCCATGACCTTGGCGGCCTCGACAATCAGGGCACCTTTAGAACTGTTGCGGCTGCTATAGGGTCCGGCATCACGAAACACTATCGTTCCCTCCGGGAGAGATCTACGATAAGGTTCTCGTTTCCCCGGCAGCTTGTTTTGAAACCCTCGAAACGACTCACCCGGATCTCCCTTTCCAGATAGGCTCGACTGGCAAATGAACACTTCGCCGTTATTGTCCCACATTATACCTAAACAGGAGGCAACCGGAAACTAATGCCTGGTGTGTGGTGTTAAATAGAATCTACGGCAATCACCGGAGGAGAATCTGAGGGAATAGACCCCCAGGTATTACTTCAACAGGGGTTCACTCTTCTCCTGCTCACCCCTGTGGATAAACACCACTTGAGACGATAGCGGCAATGCTAACCCGTGGGTAGCCCCATGGATTGGATATTTGCGGTATTCAGGCTAGGCCGCCTGGGGGTTTGGGGCCGCCTCAATGCTCCCGGAACCCCAGGGACTCCAGGCTGCCGGGCCGGTTGCGCCAGTCCCCGCGCACCTTGACCCAAAGCTCCAGATAGGCGGGGGTGCCCAGCACCTCCTCCACCTCGGGTCGGGCCAGGGTGCCGATCTCCTTCAGCCGGGTGCCGCCCCGCCCGATGAGGATGCCCTTTTGGGACTCCTTCTCCACGTAGATCACGGCCCGCACGTGGGTGACCCGGCCGCGGGAGGCCATCTCCTCCACCTCCACGGCCACGGCGTGGGGCACCTCCTGCCGGATGACGCCCAGGACCTTCTCCCGGATCAGCTCCGCGATGACCAACTCGGCCGGCTGGTCGGTCACGGCGTCCTCCGGATAGTAGCGGGGGCCCTCCGGCAACCGGGCCACCACCCGTCCCACCAGCCGCTCCAAACCCACCTCGCGCAGGGCCGAGACGGCCAGCACCTCCCGGTAGGGAGCAAGCCCCCGAAACTCCTCCCCCGTCTGCCGCGGTGCCAGGTCCTGCTTGTTCACCACCAGCAGGGCCGGCCGATCGGTCGCCTGCAGCAGCTGCGCCACCTGACGGTCTCCCTCGCGCACCGGTCGTGAGCCGTCCACCACGTGCAGGACCAGATCGGCCTCGCGGAAAGCGCGCACCGCCGTCCCCACCATCCGTTTACCCAAGAGATGATGCGGCCGATGCACCCCGGGAGTGTCCACGAATATGATCTGGGCCCCGGGCAGGTTCAGGATGCCCAGGATCCGCCGACGGGTGGTCTGGGGCTTCTCGGAGGTGATGGCCACCTTGTGGCCCACCAGCGCGTTCAGCAAGGTGGACTTGCCCACGTTGGGCCGCCCCACCAGGGCCACGAAGCCGGACTTCATCGGCGCCCCCGGACACCCGCGGTCACCGCGGCCAACAGGGCCAGTCCCAACAGGTAAGCCACCGCCTCCGGCTGCCGCGTGTGCCAAAGCTGGGCCCAGCGCCCCGGCAATGCCGGCAGCGCCGGAGCAAACACCGTCGCGGCATAGGCCACAGAGCCCAAGGCCAGGATGAGCACCGCCCCCGCCGCCGCATCCTTGGCCGTGCGGGCCAGGGGATCCGGACGCCGCCCCGCCAGGTCCACGGCGCGCTCCAGGGCCGTGTTGAAGGCCTCCGCCGCCAGCACGGCACAGACAAACAGGATCAACACCGCGAACTCGCCCCGGGAGACGGCCAAGACCCGGGCCAGGACCAGGGCCAGGTAGCCCGCCAGGCACTGCAGGCGGAAATTGCGCCCCGTGACCCAGGAGTGGACGATGCCCCGGGCGGCCCAGCGGAAACTGGCCCCCAGGCCCCTCACCGCGGCAGCTCCAGTTTCCCCATGATCTCCCGCTGCCGTTCCCGCATGGCCACCTCCTGCGTCGGGTCCGCGTGGTCGAAGCCCAAAAGGTGCAGCACCCCGTGGGTCACCAGGAAGGCCACCTCCCGCTCGGGAGAATGGCCCAGCGCCGCCGCCTGTCGCCGGGCCACCGGCGCGCACACCAGCACTTCTCCCCAAAGATCCTCCTCCTCCAGCGGGAAGGACAACACGTCGGTGGGGGCATCCTGGCCCCGGTAGCGCCGGTTGAGTTCCTGCACGGCGTCCTCATCCACGAAGGCCACCGAGACGGTTTTCCCCGCCGGCCCCAAGGCCGCCCGGGCTGCCCGCCGCGCCAACTGCCGCCAAGCCGCAGGTACCCCCTCCCGGGTGTGGTCGCTCACCTCCACACGGTTCGTCACGGCAGGGCCTTCTCCTTTCCCGCCGCCGGCACTCCCGTCCCTTCGCCCTTGGGCAAGGCCCCTTTGATCTCCTCCAGCATCTTCTCCGGATACTCGATGCGGGTGTGCATGGCTCCCAAGAGCACCTTGGTGAAGACCCGGGCGATGGTGTCAAGATCCCGCAGGCAAAGCTCGCTCTCGTCCAGCTGCCCGTCGTACAGACGCTCCTGGATCAGCTTGCGGATGCTGCCCTCCACCTTGCCGGGAGAGGGATTGTCCATGGCCCGCACCGACGCCTCCGCCGCGTCGGCCAGCATCACGATGGCCGTCTCCTTGCTGTGGGGTTTGGGCCCCGGATAACGGTAGTCCCGCTCGGACGGCGGCTCTTTGTCGCCCCGGCTGGCGGCCTGCTGATAGAAATAGCTCACCAGGGTGTTGCCGTGATGTTCCCGGATGAAGTCGATCAGGCTCTCGGGCAGGTGATGGCGCTGGGCCAAGTCCACACCGTCCTTGACGTGGGAGGTGATGATGAGGGTGCTGAGGGAGGGCGACAGCCGGTCGTGGGGATTGCTCCGGCCCAGCTGATTGTCCACGAAAAAGTACGGCCGCTTGAGCTTGCCGATATCGTGGTAATAGGCCCCCACGCGGGTCAGCAGGCCGTCGCCGCCCACCGCCTCCGCCGCAGCCTCGGCCAGGTTGGCCACCAGGATGCTGTGGTGGTAGGTGCCGGGAGCCTCTAAGGAGAGCTGGCGCAACAGCGGCTGGTTGGGGTTCGACAGTTCCAGGAGCTTCAGGGGGGTCACGATGCCGAAGAGGCTCTCGATGAAGGGCAGCGATCCGATGGTCAATATGGCCGCCAGCACCCCGCTCAGCAGGCTCCAGCCCATGTCGGCCGCGATCTCGGAGCGGGTGGCGATGCCGCCGCCCAGCAGAAACATGGCCGCCACCGCCACCACGTTGGCCCCGGCCACATACAGGCCCGCCAGCATGATGCCCTGCCGCTGGGAGAGGCGGGAAACGCCGTAAATCCCGGTCATGGCTCCCGTCGCCAGCACCACCACCGTGCGCAAGTGATCCTGCTGCACCACCCCCACCCCCAGGACCAGGACCACTCCGGCCAGGATTGCCAGGCGGGCGTCGGCCACCAAGGTCAGCAGCATGGTGGCGGTGGCCAGGGGCATGAGGTAGGGCGAGGCCAACTCCACCAGCCGGGAAACCAGGAAGGCCACGATGCAGATCAGCCCGATGAGCACCACGGCGGACTCACTTTGGAACAGGTCCCGGCGAAACTTCCACAGGTAGATGCCCAGGGTGGCCATCACCAGCAGCGCAAACAGGATGCCCCCCAACAGGGCCGCGTAGTTGCCGCGGCTGCGCACCAGCCCCAGGGCGCGCAGGCGGGTCAACTCGTCCTGGGTCACCTTGGTCCCCTTCTGGACGATGAGCTGTCCCTTGAGGATGTAGGTGGGACCCACGGCGGCCATGGCCGCAGCCTGCTTCTTCTGGGTAGCGGCGGCGTCGTATTGCAAATTGGGACGGACCAGGCTCCCATCCAGAGCGTCCAGGAAGCTGGTGTAGGCGGCATTGCCCAACGACAGCCCAGCCACCTCCGTGGCCACGTCGTTCTTGGCCAAGGTCAGGGTGTTGCCCGGTTTTATCCCGAGCTGCATCACCCGGTCCAAAACGGTGCGAGAAAGCTGCTCGAGGTTGGCGAGGGTGGTTGGCGAGGCGCCCAGGACGCCCAGCGCCACGGCGGGCGACAAGTTCAGCGGCACCGCCTGCTGGAACTTCGACAACTGCCCTCCCGTGGGCAGCTTGGCCGCCTGGATGGCGGCGATGGCCTGGAAGTCGCTGGCCAGCTGTTCCTGGGCGGCCGGCAGGGCGGTGGTGTCGGGTACGTACACCGGCGCGACCTTCTGGGCGGCGGCTTTCCGGGCCACCTGGGTGGCCACCGGGTCGATGATCTGACGGGGCGCCGTGACGTCCCGCGGGGCGATCTGTCCCACCTTCAGACTCATGGGCGGGCTGAAGAAAGAACTGGCGAAGATCCCGGTCAGGGCAAGGAAAAACAGCCCCACCCACAGGTTGCGCCGCTGCCGGGCATCCCGGAGGACGGAAGGAAAGAACCTTTTCAGTTCACTGAAGGAAAACTCCATCGGCCATCTACTTTCTTTCCGCCTCGTAGCGCTCGTAGGCCCGGATGATCTCCTGCACCAGGGGATGACGAACCACGTCGCGCTCGGTGAGGGTGATGAAGCCGATTCCCGGCACCGCCGACAGGATCTTCTGAGCCTCGGCCAGCCCCGAGGGGGTGCCCCGGGGCAGGTCCACTTGGGTCACGTCCCCGGTGATGATGGCCTTGGAGCCGAAGCCCAGCCGGGTCAAGAGCATCTTCATCTGCTCTGGGGTGGTGTTCTGGGCCTCGTCCAGGACCACGAAGGAGTCGTCCAGGGTACGGCCCCGCATGTAGCCGAGGGGGGCGATCTCCACCACGCCGCGCTCCCGGAACTTGTTGAAGGCCTCGGCCCCCAAAACGTCGAAGAGGGCGTCGTACAGCGGGCGGAAATAGGGGTCCACCTTCTCCAGAAGGTCACCCGGGAGAAAGCCCAGCTTTTCCCCCGCCTCCACCGCGGGTCGGGTCAGGATGATGCGGTTTACCCGGCGCTCCCGCAGGGCCGTCACCGCCAGGGCCATGGCCAGGTAGGTCTTCCCCGTGCCCGCCGGTCCCGCGGCGAAGACGATGTCCCGGGAGCGCACCAGGCGCACGTACTCCCGCTGGCCCAAGGTCTTGGCCCGGATGGGCTTGCCGCGGGCGTCGGCGGCCACCACGTCCTGGCGCAGGTCCTCGAAGCTGGCGCTCTTGCCCTCCCGGGCCAGGGAGATGGCGTAGCGCACCTCCTGCTCCGAGGGAGGGTTGCCCTGCCGGGTGGCCCGGGCCAGATCCTCCAACAGTCCCGCCACCGAGGCGCAGCCCTGGGCCGTGCCGGTCACCGCCACCTCGTTCCCCCGGGCCCGCACCGACACCCCGAAGGCCTCCTCCAAAAGACGCAGGTACTGATCGTACCGGCCGAACACCTCCAGAGCCGTCGCATTATCGGGTAGCACCACCTGCCGCGTCAGGTTCGCCGCCTGCACCGCCTCCGATCGCGCTTTCTTTGGCAATCTGCTCCTCGGCCTCCTCGATCACCCTTACGCCCATGTAGGCGGGACGTCCGTCCACCGTCTCGATCCTGGTGTCCACCACCTTGGCCCCCACCGGCAGCTCGGCCCGCGCAGCCGACAGGGCCGCGGCGCGGGCGCGCTCCAAGGCCGCGGCAGGGGTCAGAACGCGGGGACGGACAGCGGTTTGCGCATATGTATCATTGGTGAATTCGACAGGCAGCAGGGGAATCCTCCACCCGGCTCGTCGGCGTGCATAGCTCTTGAAAGGAATTTTCCCCCACCCCCACAGCCTTATGCCACCCCCCGGCCAGCGCAACGCGGCCCGCAGGACCCGCCGGCCCGTGGGCAAGGTCCGCCCTCGCCGCAAGGCCACCTGACGATACGCCACGCGGCGCACGATGCCCCACACCCGGCCGCGGGCGTGGACCAGCAGGGATACTCCCTCCGGCCCGGCTCCCAGGTTCCCCCCTACCAACACCTGCCCGCGACGCACCTCCTCCCCCGGACGCACCCTAGCCAGTCCTGACCATACCTGCAGCCCGGTGATCCGGGCATCCGTGGAGGCCACCAGGTTGCAGGGGACCGTGGCGGACAACAACTGCGGCGCCACCGCCAGGCGCGGCGCCACCCGCACCACCGCGGTGGTGCCGGACAGCTCCACCCCCACCCAGGCCACCTGGGGCACCCGCACCGCCAAAGCCCGCTCCACGACGCGCCGATCCACGCCGCCCCGCCACACACCCGGGCGCAGTCCCGCCGCCGCAGCCGCCGCCCGCACCCGGGGCAGCAGGGAAGTCGGCGCACCCTCCACCCGGACCGTCCACACCAAGGAGCCGGCGACCCAAAGAGCGAGCAGGAAGACGGCCCCGCCCACCCACATCATCCGCCGGGAGCGGGCCCGGCGCCACCAGAAGGGCAGGCCCCAGCGCTGCCGGATGCGCACCCGCACCCGGGCCGCGCGGGCCGGGCCGCGCAGGCGCGCGAAATCCCGCCGGGACACCCAGGCCTCTAATTCCTCGCCGCACCGGACCACGTGGTGGAACTCCACCCCGTCCCGAGCTGCCGCCGAGAGGAAAGCCTCTCCCCGGCCGCGGATCCGCAGCCGGAGCAGGCCCTTTAGGAAAGGCAAGAGTCCCCCCATGCCCTACTCCTCCAGACCGATGCCGCGGATTCGCCCGACCAGGCGGATCTCCTCGGCGCCGATCCCCCCGAGAACCATGCCCTCGCCGCGCACCACCAGCGTACCCCGGCCCGTGGCCACCTCCAAAAGCTCGGAAGTGAAGCGACGGATCCCACGATGGTTTTGGATGAACACCGCCAGATCGCCCACCAGGGTGATGCGGGGCACGTCCAGGAGCGCGTCCTCGGGCAGGGCGAAGAACCTCGTCAAGGCCTCCCGGATCCGCTCCGTCCCCAACGCCACTCCCCCCTGCCAGCCTATTCATGGAGGGACGGCGGCATGTGATCTTCGGCCCGGACAACCCCGCAGCCCCCCCAACCTCCAAGCCGCCGCTTGGCAGCCAGGGGAAGTGCCCCAGAGACGGAATCGTCCCGCCCAGTCGCCCAGATCCGGGCAACCGGCGGGATCAGGAGTCCGCGCACCGGCAGCCGCGCCTGGTGGTGAACGAGCTCGCCCCCGCCGCTCGAAGGCCGCGGCGGTGCCAAGGCGGGCGGAGGACGTCTTGGCCCCCACGCCCTTCCCCAGGCAGCACCGGAGCGAGATCAGCTCCGCCAATCCCCCGGAGCGGTTGAACCGCAGGATCAATCGCCGCTGGGGTGAGGTCAGGATCCTCCCCAGCCAAGCCGGTGCGGCGGCATGAGGAGCGGATGGTCTCGCGACATCGCCTAAGCCGGAACACGCCGGCCCAACTCATGGCGGGCAAGGAGGTGGATCCTGCAGACACCGCAGCCTGACGACCTCAGCCCCGGTACCACCGATCGCGCACGGCCTTCACCCCAGTTAGCGATACTCGACCCTGTCTGCGTGAACTGTCGTTTCATCGTTTCGCGTTGTAGTAGAATAACGCCGGGAGGTGGTCACGGTGGCGCATGAATTTGATGTGGTTTTCGAGCGGGAGGAGGACGGCGGCCACAGCGCGTATGTCCCGGCCCTTCCGGGATGTGCTTCCCAGGGAGACACCCTGGACGAAGCGACAGCCAACATTCGTCAGTCACCCACGGCTAAAGCCGTGGGCATGAGGGACCAAGGTCCCGAATGCCCGGCTGACCAGACCCGGCGCGGGAGGCATGCCGGCCGATGACCGCGCTACGTTGGAGCCAGGTTCCAGGACCCGCTCCG